>CAZVSU010000094.1:0-7988 GCA_964629645.1 uncultured bacterium
ATCGCGGCGCTTATAATGCCGAATTTGATCAAAAACTTTTTTAACTAAGTACTAGCGATCGCTGAAAATAATTGTGTTACGAGTTCGTCCCTGAAATTTCAGGGGTTTAAGCACTGACTGTCGCAGGCAACTCCCATGATGCTCAATCCGTGGTCAACGTGGAGAGTTTCCCCGGTAATAGCCGATGCGAGCGGAGACAGCAAAAATGCCGCAACTGTCCCCACCTCATCTGGCTTAAGACATCTCGCCCTTGCGGAGTTGCTTTGAGAGTATGCGACCATTTTATCGATAAAGCCAATCGCTTTGGCAGCGCGGCTTTCCATGGGTCCTGCTGATATCGCGTTGACTCTCATGTCCCACTTTCTGCCTGCTTCATAGGCGAGATAGCGGGTGTCGCTTTCAAGAGCGGCTTTAGCAGCGTGAAGCCCGCCTCCATAGCCGGGAATCACCCGCTCGGCGGCGAGATAGCTCAATGTCAGGGCCGCCCCCCCAGAGCGGAGAATCGGTCCGAAGTGTGTGATGAGGCTAACATAAGAATATGAAGAGGCGCTTATGGCAGCCAAATACCCTTCACGAGAGGTCTCGAGAAGATTATGTTTCGCTTCCGGGCCATTGGCAAGAGAGTGAACCAAAATGTCGATCTCACCGAAATCTTTTTTGACGAGATTGACAACTTCGGAAATGGTGTAGTGGTCAACATTTTGGTATCTTTTGTTGTTTTTTACTTCAGCTGGGACATGTCCCGGATGATCGTAGGCGGCGTCGAGGGGATAGATTTTTTCAAAAGACATTTTTGATCCGTCAGACAACTCCAAAGACTGATCCAATTTTCCTGAAGAGAGCATCTTCAAAAAAATCGCATAAACAGGGGGCCATGTCCCGACGATGATGTCGGCTCCCGCTTCGGCCAGCGCCTTCGCAATGGCCCAGCCAAACCCTTTGTCGTCGGCAACACCTGCGATCAATGCTTTTTTTCCTGATAGATCGATCCCGAGCATAAGAGCCTCCTAAAAGAGGACGATCTTATCAAATGGAAGCAATTGCTTCATCTTTTTTTCTCGCTCACGCTGATGTTTTCGATCGTTTGCTGAAGGCCTTGCGACGCGTGGCTCAGCTGGTCGATTGTTTGGCTGAAATATTGGATCGATTCTGTCGTCGTTGAAGCCGCGTGACTCAGCTGAACCATGGCTTCGTTGATCTTTTCGGCAGACTGGGACTGTTCTTGCATGCCCTCGTTGACTGCCTCAAATCTGTAGGCAAGCGCCTGTACTTGAACAATAATTTGACCGAGTTGCTCTCCAACCACCACCACTTTATCGACTCCGAATTGGATCTGTTTGGTGAAATCCTCAACGCCGGTGACGCAAGAGGATACGGCATTCATGATCTCGTTGACGATAGTTTCAATATCGAGTGTGGCCACGGCCGTTTGATCGGCAAGCCGCCTAATCTCGCGGGCGATGACAGAAAAGTCGCGGGAGAACACTCCCGTTTTTTCCGCTTCGATTGCGGCATTTAGAGAAAGTAAATTTGTTTGTCTTGCAACATTTGTGATGGCGGTGATGATTTTCGTGATATTACCGGCTTTTTCGTTTAAGATCGCCAGCTTATCGGAAATATTCGACGAAGCCGAAACCATCTGCCTCATGATCTTTTCCATCGCGATCAAGCTGTCTTGCCCATCGGAGGCCAAGTTTGACGATTGCTCTGCAACCTGGCTGACATCGTTGATCGTAATCGCAAAGTCTTTTGCTGTTGTCGAAATTTCGCTCGCCGTGATCGAAATCTCCCTTGTTGCTTCCCCTTGTTCGATGATCAAATCTTCGTGTTTCTTGGACGCGCTGGCAATTTCGTTTGCCGAACTCGTCAAATTAATCCCGAGGCGGTGAAGCTGCCTGACGATCTCTTCAAATGTCTGGGCCATCCCGTTGAAGGAATGCGACACCTGTTTGATCTCCTCATCCGCGTCCTCATCGACTTTAACGCGTACGGAGAAGTCCCCTTCGGCAAGTTTTCTCGTCGCTTCAAAAAGATAACGCTGCTGATGGATAAGCTTGCCTAAGTGATCGGCCATTCGATTGAATGCCATTGTCGCCTTTCCAATCTCTTCAACGTAAATAATCGGGACACGGACCGAGAGATCGCCAGAGGTTAGCTTCCGCGTTCCAATTTCAAGCTGATGAAATGATTTAATCGCTTCGTAGACAAAATGAACACCGAGATAACTTCCGATGAAGGTAAACAAAATCCCCAAAGAAAAGACATAGATCATTTTTGTCCAAAGAGCGTTTATTTGTTCATGCAAGATGTCGTTCAACTGTTCGGTGATCAGTTCTCTCAGCGCAAAGGTATTACCCATGACTAAGGTGCCGTCGACAAATGGAAAAAAAACAGTGTCTTCGGTCACATTGAGATAGCCTGTCTCTAAAGCCTCCACAAACTCCTCAACGGAAAGCTGATACTGGTTCATTCTGATGCTTAAATCACGCCCCATATCTTCAAAATTTGCTGTCAATTCAAGCTGCGTTTTCACTTTGTTTAGCTCTTCATAGGTCACTTCGCCTGTTCGTTTGAGATATTGGGCGAGGGTCAGCAGCTTCTCTCGGTCCTGGGTGGTAAGCTCACCATTGGCCATGGCTCTTTCGGTGATGACAATCGCTTGCCAGATAGACGATTGCGAGTCTCTTAAGCGTCTTTTGATATTTTCGAGCAAAAGGTAGCCGATATTGACCGGATCCATGTCTAAAATGGCCTGATCGGTTTTCATTGCCATTGCTTGGCGAATGCTTCGGGTTAAGGTCTGAAAAAGAGACATTAAGCCCGCTTCATCGGCAAACTCTTTGTTTTCAATGGCGCTCCAAGTCTGCTGAACTTGCTTTAAAGAAGTATAAATCTCATTGTTTTCGTTTGTGTGCTCGCGAGCTAAGAGGCTTTGAATTTGCTCTGTGATGCGGTTGTTTGATCCCGGTTGATTCATTTCCTTAATCACAGATTGATAGAGTTGTCTCATCGGCTGGAACGATTCGCTGCTTCTTATTTGCGCTGTGATCAACGAAATTTGGTTCATGACAAGCACCAAAAGCGCAATCCAAAAGATGAAATAACCAATTCCGCGGACAGCGCCAGCTAAGGTGTATTTTTGTTCGTAAGTCAAGTGATTGGTCAGCCAAACAAGGAGTCCTCTTTTTCGCCTTCTCATCAGACTACCTCTTCATTTCCAATATTTTGTGGACCGACTGATCGAGATAAATCGCACCGTCTTTCAACTCGTTGGTCGTGATCGCAAATTGATGCATCGATTCTGCTGTGACTTTCGCCCTTCGGCTTAATTTGTTGATGGCATCGTTGATCTGCTCAGACGCGTCCGATTGAATCTGCATCCCCTCGTTCACGAGCTCAAATCTCGGAGCAAGAGCTTGTACCCGCTCGATGATTTCTGAGAGATGCTCTGCTACTTTCTCGTTTTGTTCGACGCCGTTTCGTATCTCCTGAATAAAATCATCGACTCCCATGACGCTTGAGGAGACCGCACTCATCATCTCTTCGACAATCTTATCGATATCTAATGTTGCAAGAGCTGTTTGATCGGCGAGCCCTCTAATTTCTCCGGCGATAACAGAGAAGCTTTTCCCGTCCTCTCCTGCCCTGTCTGCGATAATGGCTGCGTTCAGCGAAAGAAGGTTGATCTGGTCTGCGACATTTGTGATGGTCGTGATGACCGTGTTGATGTTGCCGGCTTTATCATTCAGAATCCCAAGCTTGGAGGCAATGTCGGCAGAGGCGTCGACCATCTGCTTCATGATCGATTCCATTTCATTTAAGCTTTCGCGCCCTTTGCTCGCAAGATTGGCGGTTTGCTCAACAACATTGGTCACATCGCGAATCGTCGCAGCGAAATCTTTTGCATTAACGGAAATCTCATTCGAAATCGCGAGAATCTCACGTGTCGTTTTTTCTTGATTGTTCGAAGACTCTTCATGCTGCTTGGTCGTCTCGGAAATTTCCTTTGATGAAGATATCAGATCGATGCCGAGGCGGCTGACCTGTGTGACGATCGCTTCAAACGATTGCGCCATATTATTAAATGATTGTGTCAGCTGCCTTATTTCTTCGGTCGCATTATCGTCGACAGAAACGCGCGTAGAAAAATCACCTTCGGCAAGCCTTTTAGTGGCGTTAAACAAGCTTCTCATCTGTGTAATCAGCGCTTCTAGATTCTCTGCCATCTTGTTAAAGCCCATGCTTGCGCGGCCGATTTCGTCTTCGTAGAGAACGGGGACGCGTGCCGACAACTCCCCTTGATTGAGTTTTTGATACCCTTTATCCAGCGTTTCAATCGATTCGACGACGCTGCGCACAAAGAATTTTCCAAGAACTACGCCAAATACTGTGATCAAAAGGGAAAAGCCGAGCAAAATATATTGGCTTGGATAGATTTCACTAAGCCGTAACTTAAGAATTTGGTCCAAAGTACCATCCGCTTCGCCCCAAAAAGCAAAGTTAGCTTGAAGAGCCGCTTCTGCTTCCAATGAAAAATCAACGCCTCGGGCATCTCCATCGTAGATCAATTGATCGAGAAGAATCAGGTAGCGCTCTATCACCGATTCGTAATTCGAAAAGCTGTACCGAAGATTTTGTTTGATCTCGCGGTATTCAGGGGAGCTGTCCAACTCCTGAATCGCCTTGCCGATGTAGTCTTTCACGGACGAATAGTTATTCCGAAAATAAATGAGCTGTGACAGTTTCTCTTCTTTTGTCGCCTCGACTGCCCCGGTCACAAACAGGTTCAATTGAGTCAAGTTTTCAATTTGCTGGGGAAAATAGTAAACAATGGCTTCGGTCAAAAAAAATGAGGCCATTTTGAGGACGGTATCGGGGTTAATCGATTCTTCGAGCAGTTTGATCATTTCTGAAAGATCTTCGAGCAGAATTTGATGATTTTGGTGAGACTCCTCCAAAGGAAAGGTCAGTGATTGCTCCTGTATATTTTTCCACTGCGACTGAAGATCGGCAAATTGAATCGGCTCGTTATTCCGGTTGACAAAAACCGATCCCTCATCTTGGAGGGTCGCAGAGTAATCGGGCTGCAAAGCCACAAGGGCGCGGAGGTCCTGCTGGATAACGGCTTCTAGCTTTCTGATTTCGTTGCGGGGGGATCGATCGCCGCTTAAGAACTGATCGGACAAGAGCCGGTGCTTATCGATTTTTTCGTAAAGGGCAATCAAGGGGCGCTGAAGGGTGTTGGCCTCCAACTCTGAGCTGATTAAATTATATTGGAGGTTCATTTGAACAATGAGTCCGTAGATCACAATTCCAAAACCAAGTGTGACAATGATAATCATGACATAATACTTTTGATGGTTCGTCAAAAGTTGCGTCAGACTCTGTATCCAGCTCTTGTTTGCTTTTTTTTCCTTGTCCATAATCAATGAATTTTTTCCAGCGTTACCCTAAGATCGTTGGCAGCTTTGTCCAAATGGGAAATCGTCAAATGAAAGTGACGCATCGAATCATTGGTCTCATTGGCCATTTCACTTAAATCAATCAAAGCTTTATTGATTTGCTCGGCCGCTTCCGATTGATTTTTCATTCCCTGATCAACAGTATCGAACCTTTCGACAAGAAGCTTCACCTGCTCCATTATTTGCGACAGCTGCTCGCTCACCTCTTTGACTTTAGTCGACCCCTCGCGAATCTCTTGAGTAAAATCATCAACGCCCATCACGCTCGATTTCACCGCATCGACGATTTCGTTGACAATTTTTTCGATGTCCAGGGTTGACATCGCGGTTTGGTGCGAAAGGCCGCGGATCTCTCTTGCGATCACCGCAAAACTTTGCCCCGCCTGTCCCGCCTTTTCGGCTTCGATTGCCGCGTTGAGTGAAAGCAGGTTCGTTTGGGCAGAAACCTCGGAAATAGCTGTGATCACACTTGTAATATTACTCGCTTTTTCGTTTAGATCTGCAAGTCGTCCTGTGATATTGGAGGCTGCATCCTCCATTTTTTTCATCGCCTTTTCCATACGCACCAAGCTGGACTGTCCCATTCTTGCCAGGCGGGCTGTTTCGTCGGCAACACCGCCCACTTCAGTCAACGTCAAAGAAAAATCCTTCGATGTCGCCGATATTTCCGTTGCTGTGACCGAAATTTGCTTGGTCGTCGCCCCTTGTTCTGTAAGGGACGCCTCGTGCTGTTTTGACGCAGCGGAAATCTGCGTTGCAGAAGAGGTCAAATCAATGACCAGTCGATGCAGCCTGGACACCACCTCTTCAAAAGACTCTGCCATCCGGTTGAACGAGAGGCCAACCGCTTGAATCTCGTCTACATGCGTGCTGTCGACTTCCAAACGAGCAGAAAAATCGCCGCTTGCAAGAAGCTGCGTTCCGTTGATGAGCTTTCGAAACTGCTGTATCATCCTTTCAAGCGTTCCTGCCATATGGTTGAACACGACACACACTTTTCCCATCTCGTCTCGATGGCGCACCGGAACCCTGGCAGAAAGATCGCCTCGACTAATAGCGATAGCCGTTTCCTTAAGAGCTGTCAAAGACTTATGAGACTCTGTGACAAAGTACACTCCGATCAAAAAACCGACCACAACAATCGCAAGGGCACCGGAGATCACTAAGAAGCGCTCCCAAAGAAGGGCCTCTTCGCGCTCTTCTAAAATTTGGAGCGTCATTTTTGTGATGATATCCCAAAGAACAAAAGATTCGTTTAAAGTTCTCAGGCCAACATTTTGAAACCGTGAAAGAGCGGCCGCGCTGAACCCTCCCCCGTCAATTTCAACTCTAATCAGATCGGTGAACTCGTTGACAGCCTGGCTATAAGAACCAAACGCCTCTGCAAGCGGCTCTCGAATTTTCGGCCTGTCGGCAACCATCGTCAAAGCCTGAGGGATCATCTCGTCCAAAATCTCGATGTCATCTTGCACAAGAGCAAATTGACCGATAATTTCGTCGCGGCCGGATGTTGTGAGGCCTCCTTCGGAAAAGCGCTGATTCGTTATGTTCATGATTTTGCCGATCGCCTGTTGAAGGTGCGGCAGCCGTTTTGACGCGCTTTCGACGAGTTCATAGACAACAAGACTTGGATCTTGCGTCAAGTAGGACGCATTAGCGGTGTAGTTGATGAGGCCTAGAATTTGGGTCATCAGCTCGTCATGGGCTTGATTGCTGAGCGTGACATCGGTATTGAAAGCGTTGATGCGAATCGATTTCCAATCCTCGTCGATTTGTCCGGGGCGATCACTTAGCGGAGGCCTAGACAGCATCCCGGGCGCTTCTTTCTGCACTAACTTGTCGAGCAGAACCTCGTCTTTTTCAAGAAATCTCAAGTCTTCGTTTGTGGCTACTTGAACATTGAGAATCTGATTCTTCAATCCCTTGTTGCCTTCGTAATACCGCTGCACAAGATACTTGTGCGTGCTGACATTGAGCAGAAGGTCTCTGAGGTGCTGTTGATATTTGAGTCCGGTCTTTTCGGTGTGGATTGAAGATAAGTCCTGCGAGATAGAGCTGTAGAGCACCCATCCGAGCAAAAAATAACCGAGCCCGAAAATAGACACTGTGAGAAGATGACGGTAAAAACTTGAAAGGTGGACCATAAGCCAGCTAAATGGCCCCAAACGCCTTTTTTTCATCGAAACACAAAGCCCCCTGTTCCCTTCTCAGAGAATCAACTTAATCATTTATTGACAACAGAAAAGGAGAGGCAGAACCCAAGAGGGGCATGCGGTTTTTTTTTATTATTCATCAACATTTCCTTGCGCCTAAATCACATAAAAGCTAAATTAGGACCTTAAATCGGGCGCATAGCTCAGTTGGTAGAGCTCCTGCCTTACAAGCAGGCGGTCATAGGTTCGAGTCCTGTTGCGCCCAAGATCTGCGAACGTGATCCGTTCACAGCAAACATCATCCTTTGCGGGAGTAGTTCAACTGGTTAGAGCACCGGCCTGTCACGCCGGAAGTTGCGGGTTCGAGTCCCGT
>CAZVSU010000095.1:0-7900 GCA_964629645.1 uncultured bacterium
CTGCTTAGCCTTTGGCCCAGGAATCCCTCTTGCTTTAGCAAGGGGAGGATGTCA
This sequence comes from uncultured bacterium, assembly GCA_964629645.1. Lineage (GTDB taxonomy): Bacteria > Chlamydiota > Chlamydiia > Chlamydiales > SLFE01 > JAAKFL01. The sequence continues at coordinate 55 of CAZVSU010000095.1, forward strand.
ACGTAAAGGACATCGACTTTTCCTGAAATAGTCGACCTAACGATTGTTCCCTCTTGATACGTGGCAGACGTGCAGATCGGTTCTTCTGATGGCTGAATGACGGTTTCTTTTGTCGATTTGCCGTTTTTGAACGCCATTGCAATGCCGATCGAACAGGTTCCGCTTCCGCAGGCTGTCTCGTCGAAAATTGTATCAACTTCCTTGACCCACACGCAAAAATCCGCCCGTTGAGTGCGGGGTTCATAGTAACTCACCCCAAATGCGGGGAGGGAAGTGCAACCATACTTATCGGCTTTCAACAAAGACTCGAGTCGTTTGCGGGGTGAGAGAGAGATGTTGTCATAATCTGAAACGACGAGGTGGGTGATTCCATCGAGGTGAACCAAAGCGCCTTCTTCGACTATCTGAACAATGTCACCTTGATCCGGAAGAGGCATCTCGACTTCGACGCTTCCCTCCTTTACCGAAAAGGGAAGGGGCTTTGCGGCTCCAGACACTTCGATGAGGCCTTCGTTATCTTTGCCCTCTGTTAAGACCCAAATTGCCGACCTTGCGGCATTTCCACAGAATTCGCCTCCAAACATTTCAACGCGGGCAATTGCGTCGGTGTTTTTCGGCTTCGTAATAAAACAGCATTGCTCGATCTCAGGGGAACCCGGCTTTCTTTTTTTCCAAGAGGACATGATTTGGTTATTGAGCGTTTTTCGGTCGATTTCCAAAAATCTGTCGAAGAGTAGTGCTGTCGTATTTCCAGATGGGTAGGCGACTGCAAGATGTTTCAATGTCTTCATTCTTTCCTTGTCCGATAGGGCCGGCATTGATAAATAAAAACGTTCGTCCAAAGACATGCGGCCGTTTTGCCTGATGTGGAAGGTATTTCTTTTACGAATCCGGCAGACTCATACAATTTTACAGCATTTGGATTTGTTGTGCGAATCTCTCATCGCTGAATGAATCGACAACCTCAATCAACTCGCCTCCTAATTCGCGAAAATATGATCGAGATCAAGGCAAAAACAGCGTCCAAAGTGATGATTTGCAGGCGAAAGGTCAAAGATAAAGTTGAAACTATAGATGATGCCGCATTAATGGTCGCATCGATAATTAAATAAGTGTATTATAAAGATGTTATGAGCATCTTAACATTTATCATTTGCCTCTTTGCACTGCAGCTCGCATGCCTCTACGCCGGGCGAAAATCTTTTTCCGATCAGAATGATCAAGACGATTATTTTTTGGCCGGAAGAACCTTGAAGTTTTTTCCCCTGATGATGACCTGCATCGCCACCCAGGTGGGTGGCGGTCTCGTTTTGGGAGCGACCGAAGAAGCGTACCATTATGGCTGGACCGTTCTATTATATCCTATGGGAGCTTGCATCGGACTGATCATCTTGGGGCTAGGTGTCGGAAAAAAGCTTGCTGAACTCAATGTTTCGACATCGGCACAAATATTTGAGACAATCTATCGCTCCCCAACCTTGAAACGAATAGCATCGGCGCTGTCGGTTCTGACGCTTTTCATGATTCTTATCGGTCAATTTATCGCATCGGAAAAATTTATGGCAAGTCTCGGTGTCACGAGCAAATGGTTGTTTGTGGGCTTTTGGGCGATCGTTATTGTTTACACAACTCTTGGGGGATTCAAAGCTGTCGTGACAACCGATATCGTTCAAGTGCAGTTTTTTGTTTTCGCATTTTTACTTTGCGGAGCTTGGATTTTTTTTCAACTTAGCGGAAGCGAAAACTGGTCCATGCTTTCTTCAGAACCGTCGGGAGCAACTTTTGAATGGGATATGTCCAAGATGTTTGGCTGGCTTTTGATGCCGCTGTTGTTTATGCTCATTGAGCAAGATATGGCGCAGCGTTGCTTTTCCGGAGAATCGTCGACAACAGTTTCGAAGGCCTTTTTTTGGTCTGGTATTTGCACATTTCTTATCGCCTTATTTCCCATTGCCATTGGCGTTTTAGCTCATCGCTCAGACTTTCAATATATAGAGGGAAAAAGCGTTTTTATCGAAATGGTGACCACCAGCACAAATCAATATATAGCGGCTATTGTGGGGTGTGCCATTTTGGCTGCGACCATTTCGACAGCGGATTCTTTGATCAATGCGATCAGCTCCAACTTGTCTTTGGATTTTGACATCTTCACGGCAAAAAAAGTAAAGAATTCCCGAATTGTCACGATTGTTATCTCTTCTTTGGCGCTCTTTCTTTCTTTTTTTTACGATAATGTCGTGAATGTTTTGATCATCAGCTACGAACTTTCCGTAAGCTGCCTCTTTGTCGCGACAGTTTTTGCTATTTTTCGAAAGAAAGGCCACTGGATTCCCGCGAGTTTATCCATCGCCTTCGGAGCTGCGGCCTTCATCGGATTTCACCTGTTTTCCGATCTGTTTTATAAGCCAATCGCTATCCTATTAGTTTCTTTAACGGGCTTCGGTTTTGGAGAGCTTCTCATCTACGCGCGAAAGGATTTGAGGGAAACCGTTTCAGCTGAATTTGAGGGGGCATAGCCGTCAAAGTTGCCGTCGAACAGATAACACGAGTGATATTTTTAACTTTGTTGCCAACTTTCGCTTGGAACTTAAAGTGACTCGATCGCCCTGATTGGCCCCGCTATGGACGCTTTTGCTGAATCAGAATTTGAAGACGTCCCCTAGTAGTCTCTTGCCCACTTGAGGCTCATTTTGCCTTCAGCGTTGTCGCCGACTTCGGCTTGAACTTTGAGGTGGCGGGTGACGTTGGCCTCGATGGCCACTTGGTTGGCTTCGGCGTTGATGCTTTTGCTTAAAGAGACGTAAATACCTCGTGAGATGTATTTTCCGATCCTTAATGAGAGTTCATTTCTCTCTTCCGTTTCGCAGCGGCTGATATCGAGCCGGTCGATGCCCATGTCGCGGCGGAGTTGACTGATGATGTCTTCGTTTTCACCGCTGCTCAATGTGAAGACCGACTCAGACAGCTGCGCTTTTTGAAAAGGGGTGATTTCGTCGATGCCATGGCCGAACAAAATCCAGGAAAGGATTTCTTTTTCTGACATCGGCGGGTTGGAGCGGAAGGCGAGGCTAGGATCGGAAAGGTCTCCTTTTAAAATGGCTTGCACTTTCATCGTGTCGATTTGTTGTTCTCCGACGACATAGAGTGTGGTTTTCGTTCCCGGATCCCCCGCAAAATGGACAGAGCCTTGTGTGCTTGTAAAGCTTTTGCCATTGAACGAGTATTCGCCTGTCATCAACTGGAGCGTACCGTGCACTTTGGGGGCAAGGGTCGTCCCGGTGAATGAGAAATCGCCGCGCCATTCCGACTCTAAGCCGCGGCTTGTCACGTAAAAGCCGTTTGGGACGGTGAAATCGAGATCGAGGGCCACCGGCCATGGGTCCTTTGAACGTCTTGGGCCGCTCTCTTCGGTCTCCTCGGGGTCGTTGATGTACGTCACTTGAACCGTTTTCATTTGAACCGGAATCTGTTCCGGAATTTGGATATTCACCCTATCGACTGTCAATTGGCCCGAAATGCCGCAGCCGTTTCGATCGCCTGTGACAGAGACCGTTCCTGTTGTGGCCATGTCAGCGGAGTCGAGGCGTACCATGACAGCCGAAGTCAAGTCGACAGAAAAAGAAAAGGGAGTGTTGCCCTCTTCGTCGAGAGTGAAAAAACCCTGACCGGAGAGCGAACCGTCTTCGCCGTCATTGCCGGTGAAAGACTCCAAGATCCATTTCTTGTCGTTGCCCACCCAAAAACACTCAATATCTTTGACCACAACGCCCGTGTTTAAGCTTTCAAACACACCCTTTGTCAACTTTGCCGTTCCCTCGACAATGGGTCGATTGAGGGTGCCGCCGATTTCGATGCCGACATCAATTTGGCCTTCGACATTAGTGGTGTCTGTGACGAACAGCTTAAGAAATGGGGAGACTTCACCGGCGGTTTCGAGGTGGGCGCGTATCGGTTGATCGGGTGGAATCGTGAAGCGGGCAGGGTGCATCGAGGCGGAAAAAGGGAGCACCCCTTTGACATAAAAAGGGGTCTCTTCATTTTCGAGCTGTCCTTCGAATGTCAGTTCGTTTTCGGCAAGGATCGCATCAATTTTTCCTTGCGACAGAGGGATTTTTGCAAGCGATTCGTCATAAATCAGCAAATCAGCGCCCTGGAGAACGGCAGAGCCTTGGAGGTCGTGCAAAGGTCCGGTCAGCCTCAAGAAAAGCGACACAGAGCCGTCGATCCCGAGACTCTTGGGAAGGAAGTGGTTCATAAGATCAATAGGAAGCTTCTTCGCGTCGAGCACGCAGTTCAATTCGCCTGATTCGAATTTCCCTTCGCATGTGCCCCCTCCGTCTGCAAGCGATAGCGACAAAAGTGTCGTACGGAAGAGCTCTTCGGCGACAAAAAAATTGGCCGGCTGGGTCAATTCAAAGGAGTGGGCAAAGAGGCTGCCGCCAAGCCGCCCTAAGTGGACAAAAGTCTCGCCGCCGGATGTCTGCCACTGCCCCGAAGCGTTCACTTCGATCTGGTCTTCTTTGGGACCCGTCGCCAAAAAAGTAAACGGCCACGTTTCTCTAGATTCGGAAAGCGTGGTCGCAAAAGAAAAATCATCCCAGTGGATCGATTTCCAATCGACATCTTGAGCCAATAAAGAATAGTGGCCGTCGAAAAAGCCGCTCGTTTGCTGCTGGTAGGTCACTTTTTTGAAAAACCATTCGCCATATCGGATCCCCGAGCCTAAAAGCAGGCACTCCTCAGAGGAGGGAGAGACGTCGATTTTGACCCATACTGTACCCTCGATTTGACCCTCTTTGAAACCCGGCAAAGCGCCTAAATCGCTGACGTCGCCTTCAAGATGGAGCGTCAGTCCGTTGTCATAACCGCCATCGCCATAAAAAGAGCCAAAAGGAGTGATGATTCGAGCGTCCTCTATTTTGATGATCTCGCCAAAACGTGCTAAGCAGTGTGCGTTGACGGCTGTTCCGTCAACGTTAGCAAAGACTCTCCACTCCCCGGTGAGATCTGACATTTCGGGTTTAAGCGATCCCTTGATCGAAATGTCGTCTAAAGTGTGCCCTTCAGCGGCAATGTGTGAGCATTCAAGCAAGACATTTAAACTGGGGGAGTCTAGAGAGCCTTGAATGTCGACTTTTGAGGAGAAATAGGTTTGATACGCCCATGGAAGGGGAACAGAAAAAGCGGTGAGGCTGCCCTGAAGCGCTAGGGAAGGCATGTCAAGCTCGACATCTCCATGGGATAAAATAGGTAAAGAGAGCAAGACTCCCTGAAGATCATGGATCTTGAGCTTGTCGCCTTCGAAGTGGAATGCGCCTGAAAGCGTCAAAGGTGCAGGAGCGGGAAGGTCGAGACCTTCCAATTTGGCTTCGATTTGCATGTTTCCTTTTGCGAGCTTTTGGTCATAGACTGCCGAGATGTGATAGGGGGTCTGAAAGGGGAGTCCCGAGAGTTTTTGCACAAAACCGTCAGGCTCTTCGGTCATAAACGCTCTCCATTGACCCTCGGTTTTGTCGATTTTGAGCCTGGCCAGGCGTTCCGATCCGTTTGTGATCGTCCAATGACTGTTGAGCGCTCCATCTAAAAGCGAAACGCCGATCGTCCCTTTGAGTTCTGCGTCCCCAAAAAGCGGGGTGTTGGGATCTATGTTTTGGAGATAGACTCCTTTGCAGCCCGAGTAGCCGATGGTCACTCGCCCCAAGAGAAGATCGAGCGGCGAAGCGAGAAGGTTGAGCTCATCGATCTTCACGAGCGTTTGTTCATTTGTGCCGATCTGTAAGCCGCGCGCTCTTAATTCAAAAGGAAGGATGCCTTCTATCGCGTCGGCTTCGATTTTCCAGCCTGTTGTTTTATGGATCGTTTCGAAAGTGGCTTTTGCAAGAGTCGTCCGCACCTTTGGAACTTGAAGGGCGCTTGTCAACGCAAAAAAGAAAAGGAAAAAGCCGGCGAGCCACTCTGCCAGTATTTGACACGCTTTTTTCAAAATGCCTGCCCCATGCTGAAGTAAAGTTCATACGGCCGGTCGAGGTACGATCCGTCCGGTCTAAGTCTTCTGTTCAAAGGCACCGCAACGTCGGCTCGAAGAGGTCCGACGGGGGTGTTGTAGCGGAGTCCAAATCCAAGCGATTGGAGCTGCCCGCTTTTAAAGTCGGGGACGATACTTCGATACACATTGCCGACCTCGTAAAAAATAACCCAGCCCAACTTGTCGCCGATACGGCTTCTCAGCTCTGTGGCCAGGACCATCAAAGAGCGGCCGCCGATGGGCCGGCCGTCGGGCCCTAAAGGACTCACAGTCATATAGCGGTAGCCGCGGAGCGTGTGTTCATTGCCGGCGTAAAAGCGTTCGGGCGGCGGTATCGTCCGGTCTTCTGCGCCAAATATGGTGCCGAGGTCCACTTTCGTTGCGAGTGTCCATGCTTGGGCGTCGTCAAATGTGTAGTAGAACGTACCGACTAATGTTTGAATATAGTAAACGAAACTTCTATTCAAGACGCGCACCGTGGGAACCAGTTTTAAATTCAGCGATTGCCCGTAGGTAGGGTCCATCAAATTGTTGGCTGAGCTCCAGCGGAGGTGCAGCGGAACTTTGATCAAGCTGAATGTGCCGTTATTGTTTGACTTTGTGGAATTGAGCTCTTTGAATTTAAGCCCTCCGGCAACGACAGTTCTAGCGTTAATCTGTCTTTCGATCAAATTAGTGACGCTGTAAAATCTTTCTGTGAAGGCCTCTGTTTTTTCATACTCGTACTCGCCGATCCAGAGGATGTCTTGACCGATGACGCTAAAATCGGGTTGTCGGTATTCGATGGCTCCCCGTTGGCGGATGCCCCATACATCCGCCAAGAAAGTGAGCCTTTCACCAAGCCCCCGCATATTTCTCAGTTCCCACTCCGCGGTAAAACCAGGGCCAAGCTGGGTGTTATAGCTTGCGCCGATTCCAACAGTGCGGTGCTTGCTTTCGATCAAATCAATGGTTAAGGGGAGCTCACCGTTTTCGTCGAGCTCTTCATCGACAGAGATGGTGACCGAGGAGAAGAGGCCGGAGTCTTCGATCGATTGCTGCGTTTGATCGATGAGATCGGGATGGAAAGGAAGTCCTTCGTACCACAGGATTTTTCGGCAGATAAATTCCGGCCGGACGCCGCCCAGGCCTCGGATTGTCGTCTTGCCAAAAATGACTTCAGGGCCCGGATCGATCGTTAAAGAGACGCTTATGGTTTGTTCTTTGATATCGGCGACCACTTTTCTATCGGAAATCATGGCCATTGGCCTCCCTTTGTACGCAAGGCGGCGGATCAGGAGACCTTCGCAATTCAGAATATGCTCCGGCAGTGCCGGCGCCCCCATCTGTATACCGAGACGGGCGGGGTCAATCGTTTCATCGTAGTCCGTTTCAAAGACGATCTCAAAATTTGAAAAGCGATAGATCGGACCGGTCTGAACGATGACATGAACAACCGCAGGCGACAGGCTTGAGTCGATGTCGAACTCAACTTTGGGGCGATAAAACGCAAATGTTTGAAGGGCTTGCACAATATTCGGGAGATCGGCCTCTGCTCTTCGGTTGAGAGCCGTGACTGTCGCGGGGGGGTGGGCAGAAAGCGTTTCCAGTTGAGAAATCGATTTGATGCATTCGAGGACCTCTTTGCTCCGAATGCCCTCGTACTCGACGCGGTAGATAACATCGCAGTAGAGAGGGACAGTCAAAAATAAGAGCGCCAAAAAAGAAAGACATTTCATCGGGTCAATTTTAGCCCATTGCCCCTTTGTGAACAACTGCGCGGGGGGTGGATTGACTTAAAAGCAGATGTTAAGATAAAAATTTCCTATGACTCTCTCGACT
>CAZVSU010000096.1:0-7784 GCA_964629645.1 uncultured bacterium
TAGGACTTAACTTAAAAAGTCCTTGAATCCTGTCCTACGTTTGGGGTCCACCTCACAAAAGAGAAGCGAGGTTTCCTCCCCCACTTGAAGGAAGGGGTATCCACCTCGTCAATAAGATGAAACCGACACATCGACCCTTCTTGCAAAATCTTCATGGGTCATCCCCTTAATCTTTAGATACTCACTCAGCCTCATATTACACAATATCTAAAATTATGACAAGGTGTCATAATCATTTTTAAGTCATTGACAAGCGTATAGCGATAGCGATACAATTAAGAGGTGGGAGATGAAAAAGAGAGTCGTTGTTAAAGAGTTAAAAAAGAATGGATGGAGTCTAAAAAGAGAGGGTGCTAACCATGAGGTTTGGGGAAACGGCTTAGGGCAGTTAGAATATGTACCTAGACACTCAGACATTAACGAGTATACGGCAAAATCCATCATCAAAAAGTCAAAAACATATCCAGGAAAAGGAGTAAACAAATGAAGATTGAGGGAAAAATATTCAAATCAGGCAAATTCTGGATCGCTGATATACAAATGTTTGACTTGTATATACAGGGAAAAACAAAAAAAGAGGTAACACAAACAGTTAAAGAAGCTGTAAAGGACTTAGTGGAAATATCTTTCGGGAATCTCATTCCCACTGATTTTGAGGTTTCATTAGATTCTTCGGCAAAGGATCAATTCTTTATTTCTTTCTCAGATGTGCAAGTCATGACAGCCTTTGTGTTAAAAAGAATGAGAGAAAAACATGGATTGCCTGTAAGAGAGGTTGTTAAAAGGTTAGGAGCTAAGTCAACAAATGCATATTTCGATTACGAGAGATTAAGAAGAAAGCCGACACTCGCAAAGTTCGAACACCTTCTTCACGCCATCAATCCGGATAGACATATTTATCTTAGATGAAAAACGGGCCTTCTTAACTTTTCGGTCTTGAAAAACCATCCTGCTAGCAGCACGATCAAATTCAAAGAAACTAACGCATTATATCCAGCCGCTGGAATTCCTAAAAATTTCCACGTGACTTTAGAGCAGGGGATTGGTTCGTTAAGCACTCTCCAAAACTCCTCGGAATTGGTAATTATTGGCACGGAGCATGGGTCTGAGACAATCCCATACTGAACAAAAAGGTGATATGCAGATATCCCAAACTCAAAAAGAAAAATACCTAGCAGGAGAACAACAGATAAAGTTTTATATCTGGAAAAAATCCCTATAAGGGACAGGAGTACTGCAATAGCATAGGGCCACCTTTGAAAGAGGCAAAGCGTACAAGCAGATTTTCCCAAAAACAATTCTACGTAAATGGAAAATCCGAATGCGAAAAGAGAAATTATGAAACAGGAAAATATCAACTTATGTTCGTAAAATTTCAAGAACCTAGATCTTATCAATCAAGTACCTCTATTCTATATTTTTCACCAGACAGAGATTTTTCAATTTCTAATTGATCACCGAATCCACAGAATTCTTTCCTGAATTTATTCCATCGAAAACCCAATTCTTTCAACATCTTTTTGGTTACTGAACTGGGAACATTTTCAAAAGTAATGGATAGGGGAGTGGAATCTGAACTTTGCTTTGATGCATGTGATTTACCCGATTCTTCCCATTCTTTTTTTTTCTCATCGGAAGCTTTAGATGATAGTTCTAAAAAGGCTCCATAAAGAATATCGTCTTCAAAAGTATCTATATCTGCTTTATAAGCAATTCGACCGATATCTGAAAATCTCCGAGCACGTTTTTGTTTTTCTTTTTCTTTTAATAACTTCTCCTTCAATTGCAGCTTCTTCTTTCTTTCTTCAATTTTTGCTAGCTTATCATCAATTTGTTTAGACATATACAATCCTCCAAAGGCTGAGTATATCAGCTCCTGGTTTTTATTCAAGACAATCAAATAAGAAATATCCCATGTATAGCAGAGCTGATCGGGGTTTAGGCTATACGCAATATGCAATCTCTGCGAGATTGCTCTGCTTTTGGTTGACATTTTGGTCCAAAATAGAGATAGTCAAGATATTTAGGAGTACTGATGGCGATCCCATTTTGCAGGTTGGAATACGTAAAAAGATCAGAAGGAGGAAATGCTTGCAGATTGTCATCATACTTTGGAAGAGATCGAATTGAATTTATCGGAACAAAGTTCCAAGAGCCAACAACATATAATTTTGAATGGAAGGGGAAGTCAGATTATCATAAGATATTGCTCCCAAGTCATGTATCAGAAAAATTCCTGAATCCAGAGTACCTTTGGAATTCGGCCGAACTAGCGGAGAACAGGAAAAATTCTCAAGTTGCTGTAGAGCTTTGTATTGCCCTTCCAAGAGACCGAGAAGTTACTTTTGAAGACTGTATCGAACTTGTCGAAACTTTCTCTGAAAAGCACTTTGTATCGAAAGGTTTAGCCGTTCAAATTGACTTCCACTCTGACGATTCAAAAAATCCTCACGCTCATCTGCTTGTAACTACGAGAAATTTCGATGAGTCTGGAAATGCTTTGAATAAAGTAAAACCACGAAATCTTTTTGCAAGCTGTCGAAAAGGATATGTAGATAATGCGGTTGCATGGGGTGTTGAATGGAAGCATGATCAAAATGCCTTTTTTGCCGAGAAAGGATATCAACTAAGGGTCGATGATACTGCCGTTCAACCACAGAAACACTTAGGCCCTAGAAGAATGAGATCTCCAGGATCCTCAGTTTTTGAGGAAAATGAAATGCTTAAAGATCTCAATCATCTAGAATCTTCGGATCCCAGTAAGATTCTTGCTAAAATCACAAATCACCAAAGTGTGTTTTCTTTTGAAAATGTTGAGCTTTATCTTCTTAAACATGTACCAGAAAATCGCCAAGACTCTGTGAGAGAAGAATTCTGGAGGCAAGATGAGATCATTCATCTTTACTCACAAACTAATGAGAAAAAAAACATTTTTACCACGAAAGAAATCTTGGAAGAAGAGCGTAGAATTCTCCGAATTGCAAAGCGAGTCAAGGATCGAAATCTAAACATCAAAGTTTCAAGTGATAGCTATCATACTTTCACTGAGCAATTAAATTCTGAACAGGCTGAGGCGTTTAAGAATACTGTGTTTGGTGAGAACCTAGTCTGCATTAATGGTAACGCCGGTACGGGTAAAAGCTATCTCTTGAACGCTCTTAAAGACGCTTACGAAGATAGTGGCTTTGATGTCAGAGGATTAGGGCCAGACTATGCAACCGCAAGTGTTTTAGATGAGAAGGGTTTTGAGGACTCGGAAAACATTCACAGATTCCTTTTCTCTTATCGAAATCATAAAAGATACGTTAATCCTCGCAGGGAAGTGTGGATTGTTGATGAGGCCAGTAAAGTTTCCAATCGTAGCCTTTTAGAGTTGCTCAAAGTAGCAGACAAAGAAAAGGTAAAGGTTGTTTTATGTGGAGATAATGCTCAATTTAACCCCGTTGAAAGGGGTGAGATGTTTCAACACTTCTGCAAGAAGTTCGGTAGTTGCAATCTTGTTGATATCCAGAGACAAAAAGCAAAGGATCAAAGAGATATTGCTAAGCTATGGGCAAAAGGGGAAGCGTCGAAAGCGATTGATTTGATTTCATCGAATGGAGATTTTGTATGGAATGTATCAAAAACAGCTTCGATTAAAGATCTTATGAAATCTTGGGCCTTGGATCGCAGTTTGTATCAAGGATCTCAATTGATTGTGTCCTACAAACGAGATGAAATGCAGGTGCTGAATGATGTTGCACATGCTTACCGAAAAAAGTGTGGAGAGCTAGGGGAACAAGACTTCCTATGCCGAAGCTACTTTGGTGCCTTTGTCGTCAGTGAAGGAGACTTGATTGAATTTCGAAGAACCGATAACGAGATAGGGATTCGGAACGGTTCAAGAGGTGTGCTTAAAGAAGCCTCAGTCGAGAAGTTTGTCGTGAGAATCACAGAAGGGGAGAAGGCCAAGGATGTGGCCTTTGATCCGAATTCCTACACCCACTATCACTTAGGATACGCCAGCACAGCTTATAAATCTCAAGGGGGAACATACGATAGATGTTATGTCATGCATTCACCTCAGATGCGTTTAGACGGATATTACGTTCTATTTTCAAGGCATGTAGAGAAGGTTCAATGCTTTGTCTCAAAATCAGAGTGCAAAAATATCACGGTGCTAAAAAAGCTTGCGTCGAGAGCAAAAAGACTCGATTCCACTCTTGACTTCTTGTCGGCTGAAGACATTGAAAGGAAAGAGTTGATGATGTCTTACCTGCAGTCCACATCCTTGGTTAAAAAAGCCTATGGATATGGTATGAAAGCGATGTCGAAATTTGATTTTTTTCAAAAATATCGTGACCGTAAGCATGATTCACAGTTTTTCAACCCATTGATAGAGAAGACCGAAAAGGGGAGTGTTGCCGATGTCACTGGAAAAGAGATTGATAACACAAAAATCATCACGAACAGATCATTAGTCGAAGAAACAGAAAATCCTGGTCGGTTCAAACTTGTCGAGCATAGCATTAAGGTTAACCCTTCCGAAATCTCGAATATGGTTTACGAAGGATTTGAAAAAGGTTGTGTGAGGCCTTTAGGTAAGAATTCTGTCGATATTGATCGTGAGATTGAAGGCGAAAACATAAATATTGGGCAGTTAACAGATGATATATACAAAGATATTAGAACGCTTGAAAAACGTTTATCTGAAACCAAGAACATCAAATCAGAGAAACCAGGTTACAACTCACCTAAAAAACAGAATTTTAGGGAGCTGGCCCCATCAAAACAAGAGGCTTTGAAGGAATATTATTCAAAGTCACAAAGAGCGAGAGAATTGTATCAGGTTGTAACACTTGAAGCTGAAAGCAAAAGTGTCGATCGAAATAGCGTTGCTTTGGCCCCAGAATGGAAAAAAGCTGTAGCAGAGAGGAATGAAGCGGCGTATGTTGTTGAGCACAGCCTAACATTTAGAGAGCTTAATCAGTATTTCAACAGGGATACTCTATCGTATCTTAAGGATTACTCTGTAAGGCATCTGCAATACCTCGATAGACAAAATAGTTCTCATTCGTCCCAGATTGAAAATTCTTTGAAAGAGAATGTCGAAGCGCTCTGCTACAACCTGTTTCCCGAAGGACCTACGTCGAAAGAGTTCGGTGCCCTGCGATTTGGAAATAAAGGGGCACTAAAAGTCACCGTTTCAGGTAGTTATAAAGGAACTTTCAAAGACTTTGAGAAAGATACTGGGGGAGGGATGATCAGCCTTATTCAAGAGGTTCATCAAATGAAGTTCCCTGAAGCACTTAGATGGTCTGAAAGTTTTCTGGGAGAAGTTCCTAGCATAAATATTCCTACCCACTTCAAGACATCTAAAGTTGAAAAACATAGCGATTGGGTATCTCTTGTTCCCCCTGAGGGTTCTGAGGTTCCCCCCTTGCAAAGGATCAATAGATATTTGGCACAGAAGTTTAATGAGACCGCTCGTTATACTTATAAAGATGAAAAGGGGAAGTCTCTATTCTTCGTCATGCGTTTAGAAGATAAGCAGACGGGCGATAAGAAGGTCCTGCCTTTAAGTTACGGGTATAACCGCGACAATCCAGATTGGAAGCATTGGGCTGTCAAAGGTTACCAAGCTCAGAAAAAGCCTCTCTACAATCTTGAAGAGCTTCATAGACGTCCAGAGGCCCCTGTATTGATTGTTGAAGGGGAAAAAGCGGCCGATGCGGCTCAAGAGCTATTTAAAGGCTATGTCGTGATTTCATGGCTTGGGGGGACCAATTCCGCATCTAAGGCCGATTGGAAGCATTTGACGGGAAAACAGGTTGTCGTCTGGCCTGATAACGATCCTGCCGGGTTTAAGGCTTCAGAAGAAGTTTGCAAAGAGCTTAGGGGAGTTGGAGTTAGATCTCTTAAATTAGTTGATAGGGAGGTTTTGCAGAGGTCCTTGCCAAAGAAATGGGATTTGGCAGATGAGTTGCCTAAGAATCTGCCCAAGTCATTTACCAAAGATACGATTCTGAATAGCAAAGATGTTTGTGTGTCAATTGACTCTATCCTGAAAGGTTTATCAATGGATCAGGATCAATTTAGTAGCTCGAATTTCAGGGCATTGGTTGCTGAAATCTTGGCAAAGGTGGATGCACGAATGCGCCCTATCTTGGAAAAGACATTAGGTCAAAAAACTTGGGAGATTAACAACGAGATCGCTAAAGAGGTATTAAACATTTGGACCTCGAAAGAGTCTATTTCTAAGAAGTTGAATGAGATGGGAATCAAAGGTGAAGTCAATGAGAGGTTGACCTCTCTTTCTCTATATTCAAAAGCTGAAAAAGGCGTTGAATTTACACTTGGAGAAGTTGAGAACTTCAGAAAGACGCTTCAAGTGTGTGGCAACATTTCAGGAAACAAATCTCAGATACTAGCATTTGAGAGATCGCTAGCCTCGTTGTCAAATGAAGGGAAGTTGCTCGTTAATGATAAAAAGCTATTAAGGGAAGTGTTTGAAAGAGAAGCTAAAAAGCTGGATTCTGAAGGGGCCAGTCCTCAACCTCTACATCAGATAAGGCGAGAGCACTCTATTTCAAGTCATCTAGAAAGGTAGAAAATATGCGACTCAAGCAACGCCTTCTTTGCCTGTTTCCGGCAACGGTTTAATTGAGACATGTTTCTTTTGAGCGTGCCATAGGTCGTATTTGGTCTGTAGATTAATCCAGAATTCGGGACTAGTTTGAAAAGCATCGGCAAAATCTAAAGCGATAGCTTCGGTTACTCTTCTTTTTTTATTGATAATAGCGCTCAGCTTCGGTTGAGTCCATGATCCATCAAGGTGTTTAGCAAACTCTTCTTGAGAGATTCCTAGTGGTTTAAGGAACTCCTCTAGCAAAATTTCACCAGGGTGTGTTGGTTCTCGTTTTTTTGGAAGCATATAAATTTCTCCTAATTAGTGATAATCCATCAATTCAATATCTTCAGCTCCCCTTGCCGTCCATGAGAATACAATTCGATATTGATCATTAATTCGAATACTATATTTTCCTTTCAGGCTCCCTTTTAGAATCTCAAGTTTGTTAGAGGGAGGGGCTCTTAAGTCGTTTACATCGAATGCTGCGTCTAGCATATCTAATTTCCTTTTTGCAATTTGATGTAAGCTTTGAGGCAGTGCCTTTCTAGATTTTCTACTGTTGACACCGTCATAAATATCTTGTGTTGCACTGTCCTTAAACGAAAATATCACTATTAGTCCCTGTTTATGTCATTATATCATATAATAGTATATTATCAACTTTTAATCGCATTCTTCAGTAATTTTACGTGATCGGTATGCAAATTGCTTGTTTGGAGAATCTTATTAAATCAAGCAAATTGATTCAGCGCAAGAAAGTAATATAAAAATTTGATATAATTAAGTTTAAATATTCCGGGTGGTTAGCTATGAGCGGCTCTTTTCAGGGAAATGTATCAGGTTCTAACAACTTGGGTTCTATTCGAGGAACAGGCGCTGAAAGGCTACACAAACACGAAGATACGTCCTCAGAGTCTATTGGTCTGGATAGTGAGAAAATCAAGGGATGTGCCTTAGAGTCCCTTCAAATAGGTTCGAATACCTCTAATGTTCAGTTAGATGCGAGGATAACCTCTGTTCTTTACGACTCTGATTCAGCCTCTGAAATCGAATTTATTGGTGGACGGGTCCTTTTCGGGGAGCATGAGGAAATTGAAGAGAGCCCCGATATGCCTGAATTTATGTCGACGATTGATCTTGAGGCTGAAGAGCCGGATAATGAGATAGATAAGTT
>CAZVSU010000097.1:0-7549 GCA_964629645.1 uncultured bacterium
AAGCCAAGTAGAATGATTAAATGCATCATTATAGTTGAAAGAATCTCCACCGGTGTTGTAAGGTGGATCAATATAAATCAGCTTTACTTTACCTGCAAATTGTTTCTTCAGCGTATGTAAAGCTAGCAGGTTATTACCTTTTATTATAAGATTATTTGTTATAGTATCATCTGGTAATCCTCGTTTTTTGTTTAGCTTTGTGTCTCGACTAAATTTTTCAAATGAGTGTTCTCCTTCTTTATCGTAGGTTTTAGCATTCGTTAGAACTTTTGGTTCAAGCAATTGAGTAATTTCGTCTTGTGCGAGTGTCTCATTAAAGAATATTTCTTCTCGTTTTTGCTCTTCTTGACTTTGTCCCCCTTCCAAAATGCAATCTTTAAACGGCCAAACTAACTCCACCTCATTTCGCTGATTAATATATTTGCCACTAATAGAGAGTCCAACCTTATTTTTGAATTGTGTATAGCTATCATTCAGGAAATTTTTCTGCTCGAGAAACTGTATAAACAGATTTTGGTTAAAAATCATTGTTCCTTTTACTTCAACAAAGAATTTTTCTTTTAATTCTGGGTTATCCAATAGTAAACCTATTAATTCTTCATTGAAATTTTGAGCTTTATTAATAACAACCCATTTTTTCAGGTCTCCATTATCGGTAATAAAGTTTGGTTCTTGCTTAAGCTGTCTTATTAATGTTTCGTATAATTTCATTGATTTTTCTTTATTATAAGGATCCAAAAATAACAATTAACAGCAATTAAAACTGCATAATTGTTCTAAAGGATTCAAAGATTTAATATCCATCATTACCATAGGATAATTGTGGCTTTATGTGAGACTTATAGATAGGCTGATGAAGGAGATTGATAAGGTTCTTGATTAAATGGAAAAATATCAAAAAAGGTTCTTTTTGTTGGATTTGTTTATACGACTCTTAATTGGCATTCTTTATTTAAACATGCTATTTGAAATATACCCGTAATTACCTCTGTACCAGATGTAAGACATCTTGCCATTCTTCTTGATAATATATACATAATCATCGGGTTGTACTTTCATAGATTCATGTATAAGTCTAGCATCCTCATAAATTTGGGCAAAAGAAAATGTTTTTCTTTTAATTATATAATAATCAGTAAATTTGTTACTATTGTTCAAGTAGTTTTTACCTGAATGAACAAGTTCATCAGAAGAAGACTCACTTTTATTATTATCTTTTTTATCTTGTATGAAACTTTTATCATCACTTAATGAACTAATTGATTCAAGAAATTTACTCAATTGAATTAATTGGTAAGTTTCTTTTTTCATTATACTTGTTAAATAAATTGAGTTCTCTACATATTCCACGGATTGCATTTCCTCTCTCGATTCCATAGATAAAATTACAATATAATTAGTCCCGGCATGAACAGAATATATTTTATTATTTTCAATACCACTATCAATTATCTTCATTTTATATGCACTTATTTTATCTTTTATCTTCCTATACGTATCATTACTTGAATTCTGATAATGTAAAATGTTCTCTTTCTCTTCGTTTGAGGAATATAATATTACCCATCCTTTAGCAATAGAAGCTGGTTGTTTATCATAAGCCCAAGAGACAATATCGTATTCGTTCTCATTTCCCTTGTTAGAATGACTGAATTTCCATCCATTTTTAATTAAATAATCATTTATCTCAATGAAATCAGTATTATGTAGCTTAATTAGTTCATCAAGCAATAACTCTTGAGCAAAAGAGTTCAAACTGAAGGAAAAAAAAGTCAAGAAAAAAAGAATTTTTTGCATTTCAATATTTAATCTGACAAAAACTATTTAATTTATTATTAAGGTACTCAGCAAATAATCAGTGATGAAGTTAATAAAAATTTTTGAGATGTAACATCACCAATTATTATTTGAATCAGATATATATGTTGATAGGTAGTTGATTGTATTTAATATCTCATTATCAATATTGTCAAAAAAATATGTGAACATTTCATGATACTTCTTATCATTTTTTCCAATAGGATAGAATTTCTCTGCGTCATTTGTAACAATTTCACCTTCCCTAATTTTCGTAGTTGTAATGCCATATCCCCAGTTGATACCTGTCATGCTTGGATCCTCGTATTTCAGAAAATTTATATTTGTCGCTCTGCATCTCATTTTACCATCTTTAAAGTCTAAAATTAGACTATATTGAATACCATATTCTCTTGAACCTACTGTTGCTAAGAGACCTTTACTTTCATATTTTAATTCGAATATTTTTTCACAAATAATTTTATTATGATTTACACTATCAATATAAGAAATAGCAAAATCACTAATTTGTGCCCATTCGAATGCATTTTCAAAAAGATTTTGTTTATCGAATGATTCATAATTTATAATTTCTTCATATTCTATCTTACGTGTGATATCATTAAAAGGAAGCTGAGAGTTTAATGTTGTATAAAGACTTAAACTAATTGTGGTTAATATAATAAAACTCCTGATTTCAAACATTTTTTAAGATTTAAGTGGTTTTTGTTCTGATATTTATAGGATTATTATTTTTTCATTATAAAGTTTTTCATATTTTTTCTTATCTCATGAACGTGCTGAAAACTTGTTTATCTTCGATTATTGAATTACTCTTATACTTTTGGACAATTTTGCCAATATCTACTAGGAGTTTTGATTTTATCTTTTTTGTCTTTTCATATTCGGTTTCGAGATTTATATTCTTTAAGTTCCTCGGCTAATTTTTTTCTTCTAATTTCTGCTTCTGTTGAATGTTTTTCCTCCATCGCGATATATGCTTCAATAAGGCTTTCAATCTCTGAAAGTCCCGACATGTCGAAATCAGTATATATTAAAAAGCATTTCGACCGGAGATTGAAAATGATATCCTCAGTGATATTTATCAAAAGCGTCAAGTCCTCAAATATCCTGTAAACCTCAGAAGTTATTTTTTTTGGATTTCTATCAGTGTGAGCAAAATAATTATCTCTTAGAATACTAACCTCCTCCCTGATTCTAGAAATGTTTGGAGAATTAATAGAAGAACGCCAATTTTTATATTCCATTATTGGAAAAACTTGCAACCAATCATAGCATTCATAATTATCTATCAAATTATCTAAGAACGTTAGTAAATTGTAATTTTGATTTTTTGATTTTTGAAATAATTTCGCAATTTCTATTATCCCTAGTTTCCAGAAAGCTTCTCTTATTTTCCATATAAGTAGAGTCCTATCTGCAATATCTATCTCTTTTCCTGTTGGAGGAAAAAATAAATAATGAGCATCATGCAGATAGATTTTAGCTCGTACATGAATTTCAGTTATTTTAACCAACTCGTTACTTAGTTCTTTTTCACTATGAATCATTTCTTTTCATTGCTAGTAAATATAAAAATATGAATAACTAGTACACAAATCAAATATATATTAATTGAGAAAAGAAATGTTCTTTAAGTCTATGCCTATTTCTAATTCCCTCAGCCTAACATACCGGTCAAATGTTCCCAGAGTTTTGTGTCCAGTAATCTTCATTAAGACTTATGGCGAACCATCTTGTAATATCAAATTGGGAGCCAAGCTTCTTCTTGCTGTTTGAGCTGTTGCTTAGTCATATCCCAGCTTCTGGAGAAACTTGTTTCATCCTATCATTGCCCCCCCGAACTAAAATAATTTACATTTTTAACGCTTTTGCATTTGCTCATTAATATTCGTAAAAGTATATTTGTATTGAGCAAAAACCAAAATCACAAAATGATATGAAAAAATTAACGAAATCAGAAGCAGAAATTTTACTAACAGAAAAAGGCTTAACAGCTGAAGATGCAGCGTACATTATTAAGCTCACGAAAGCTGCAATCCCAGAAGTCATTAAGGGACTTAACAAGGAAGTTTATTTCGGTGATCTCGATATTGAAGCCATATTGAAGGTTATAGAAAACACCAAAGGCATGAAGCCTGGTCTTAAAAAGACCGAACAGAAAAAGGATCCAGTAAAAAATCTCTTCACTGCTAATGAAAAACCGAAAACTGAAAAGGAAACTCAAGAAAAAGCTCTTCCTCCAACTATTAAGAAGGTGCGAGCGAAAGATAATCCTGATAAACTCTATTTGAAAAATATCAGAAAGGATGTCATGGAAGGCATAGTGAAATATGCCAAAGAAGCAGATCACATAGCATTTAGATTCGTGAGGCCTTATGAAACCTGGCTTTGCATGTTTAGTAGATCAGAAGCGAAAGCGATTCGAGAATTGCTTAATGAAATCCTGGAAGGTTATCCGGTAGAAGATACTTTTAGTAAGTGGGTTAAGAAGCTGGACTGGAAAATTGAGGAACGTTATTTTATAGAAAAATAATTTCAACAGGGAGGGCCAGGTGGTTCTCCCTTACGCTTAAAACAACCAAAAAAACAAAGACATATGAAAAAATCAGAACAATTACATGAATTTAGAAAAGCGAAGCAACTTGCTTTTAACCTACCGAGGAATCATTACCAAAGAATTGGAGGAAATGATGAAAAGCCTGGTAATTATTGTGGATATAAAACCTGCGATGGAAGAACATTTGTAATTGCTGACAGCTCAGATTATATGCAAAATCCTGATTGTTGGATTGATGGAAAGCCAGCCAGGCGAGTTTATGATGGATTCACGGTAATGAAAAAATAGTTTTCTATGGAGAGGAATATTTTAAAGACTGGCTCCCTGGTAGTTTATGATACTGAATGTGGAGCCTTTTACGGAGAGTTACTGGACATGAGAAAAGCCGGTATTGAACCTGAAAATGGCCAGTTGGTAGTTGAGCATACTAAGACCGGAAAGAAGATCCCTTTTGAATTTGTAAAGAATGACTTCAACATGGCAAAAACCGAAAAGCTGGCTGAGATCTATACTAATAAGAAGCTGGATGTAAAGCTTGTATTATTTGAAAGCATTTAAACAACCAAAATCACAAAGAATATGAAAGCGTATAAGTCAAGAATGAGAAAACTTAGAATTGTTGAAGAGAATTCTGAATATCAGAAGGTGAAAGTTTATAACTCAAAAATCACAGCAGATTTAGCGAGAGGTTTCTTTGAGGACAGCATAAATATCTATGAGAGTTTCTTCCTGGTATTGCTAAGCAGATCAAATACAACTCAAGGAATTGTTAAGATCAGCCAAGGAGGAACAGCCGGAACCGTTATTGATGTCAAGCTTATAGCGAAATATGCTGTGAATACTTTATCCAGTGCTGTTATATTGGTTCATAATCACCCTTCAGGAAATACAAGCCCTTCCAGTGCTGACAGGAAAATTACCGATAAAATTCAAAAGGCCCTGCTTTTACTGGATATTTTAGTGCTTGACCATGTTATTGTAACTAAGGACTCTTATTATTCATTTGCTGATAATGGAATATTATAGAAAGTTATTTAAAAGCCCAGAGAGGCTATTTTTCATCTAACCTGGTAAATACATTATCAAAAAACCTTGAGCCTTAATTTTGGCCACTGAAACAGCTGAGGAAAGCAAAGAAAGACCTGGTGTAAAGCCAGGTTTTTTTTGTTAGAAAAAATGTGTAAAAAGTGCTAAAAATTAGCTCTATAATTTGCATATAAATATACGAAAAAGTATATTTGTAATAACGAATTAATAATGACAACCAAAATTACAAAGTTATGACAACAATTTTTGAAATACTCGATGATTACTCCAGAGAAAACCAGATGAAGGCTGTAAAAAACCGGAAAATTGCCCTTGTTGATGTTGATTGCGACAACCACTGTATTTATGTTATGGGTGACCCTATAGCAATTTTAAACGAATTTGATGATGATATAGCCCCGATGACCGAGGAATATGAAAGTCTGGAAGACTATTTTATTGAAAAAGGAATGAAAGAAATTTAGTAATTAACCTGGGGCCGGAAGGCTCCACAAACCATATTTAAAATGAATTACGAAGAAAAAATAAAAGTAAGAATCGTTGTAATGAGCATTTTGAATGATCTAACAATAATGGAAGAACCGGATCAGAAAAGAAGAAAAGCAGAGTTTGCTAAGTTTTTATTACTGAATCACGACTCTAACCAGGAAGTAAACATTCAGAAAGCCTGGAAAGAATTTGATCACAAATACAATTTCTAACATTTTAAAACAACCAAAATTATGAAGACACTTAACAAAACAGCAAGCAAAACCTTTCGAAACCTGGTGAAAATGGCTGAGGAAAATGATAGCTATGTGAAAATTGGAAAAACCGGTGGAGCAATTATGCCAGTCTCTGTTGAGATAATTGAATCAGGCATAAGTTTTACCAATGGTCACCCAAAATGGACACGTGTTTCTGTGGCACATTTCGGTGAGCAAAATGGCGACCTAATGGCTGACCCAGATATGGAGTTTCTTTACCAGGAAAAAGATTCTGAAGTAAAGGTAATACCCCTGAGCATTAAAAACAGTTACCTGGGGACATTCAGAGAAGCGATTTTTGTTGATTATGATGGTACCTGGAAAATTTGCAAACCAGAGCAACACGACCAGGCTAGTTTTGCTAATCAATGGATGAAAAATATTAAGACCCAACAAGGGGAGAGGATTAAAAAATATTAAAATGTTATGAGGGGCAGGGAAACCAGTCCCTTATAATTTAAGATTCTTTAAGACATCTTAAAGACATCTTTCAGAAAAGACCTATTTTTGAGATAATTTAATAGTTTAGCACTTAAAGCGATACTTTAATTAAAAAATTCGGTTTAAGAAAAACCTTAAAACAAAGAAAGATTCATGAAGGCACTATATATCGGGTATTTGCAAAGTTTAGACATCTTTAAGAATCTTAAAGGTATCTTAAAGACATCTTTCATGCCGTATATAATAAGATAAGACTAGATAAGATAAAAGAAAAAATAAATAAAAAAGAAAAAATGAAAAAAGGAAATGGACTTGAAGATATAATGGGGGAGATCACATTTTACCCAAACCAAGCTAAACAAATTTTTGCCATGAAACCAGACGGCACCTTTGAACGCTTATGGAAGGGGGAATGGAATAAATGCAGGGGCTTTATTGACAAAAAGGCTCCGGATCATTATTGCATTGAATTTTATTCCACCGAGAATCCCGGATACTTGAGGTATTATTTCAAGCCTGGAAAGAAGCTGAACAAGATCAAGAAAATGAAAAACATCTGGATTGACAACCCGATTTTAAACAGGACAGGACTGGGCTTGAAAGTCTGGGGCGAAGTAGAAGATCCTAATTTACTTAGACGAAGGTTAGAACAAAAGGCTGATCGTTCAACTTTCAAGGAGGATGAAAAAGAAAGGATTCTAAAGGTCGTTGAAGATTTTTTAAACGAGGTAAAAGAGAGTTTTCAATAATTTGTATCTTTGATTTTACTGAAAAACAAAAAATTTAAAAATTTTAATTTTGTGTTACTATTGTGTTACCCGGTAAAAATTTAAATCCTATATTTCAATGGTGATAAGCCTTACAGAAGATTAGGTAGGAGTTCTGCCGGAATCACAAAAAGCCTCCAGCCGGAGGCTTTTTTTATTCCGGCAGGATG
>CAZVSU010000098.1:0-7447 GCA_964629645.1 uncultured bacterium
GCTTAGCCTTTGGCCCAGGAATCCCTCTTGCTTTAGCAAGGGGAGGATGTCAATTCCCTGGCAGAACACCAAGGTATAAATCCAGTGATTCCACCCAAATCAAACCGCAAAGATCAAAGGGAGTTTGACAAGCATCTCTATAAGCTTCGACATCTTGTTGAAAATGCTTTTTTACATCTTAAGCGCTGGAGAGGTATTGCTACAAGATATGCTAAGAACACAGCATCTTTCCTCGCAGCAGTTCAAATTAGGTGTCTTGCTCTTTGGGGGAATTTAATTTGACGACACTGTCTAATTTCTTCTCCTCTACTTTTGTTTAATTTTATTTGGATGGCGTCTACCACTGGGATGAAGAGTCGTCAGGATCTGAAGGTTCGTCTGAATAGGAAGAGGATTCGGCCAGGTCCGAAAAACAGAGGCCTTCCGCGTGGATTTCGTATAGATCAAGGGGCGCTCGGGCCTCATCGAGCCGAGAGCGAGCGCTCTTACCTTTGCAGATGATTTTATAGGATCGCTTTGAGACGAGCATAAGTGACGCAAGGTCGCGCACCGACAGGCAATTGGTGATAGCAGGGCTGAAATCTTCGCTTAAAACGGAGAGAAAATCGGCTTCTAAAAGCTCGAGGAGGTCCGTTTTCTTTTGATGGACGTGCCTGAGAAATTGGGTATAATTGCGAGTCTCGCTTTTATGAAGGGTCTCCAATTGAGAAACGGCTTCCATAAACAGTTGATGGATACCGGGATCATCGGGATTGACAGAGTGCCACATTTTTGCTGCGTCGAATTTACGATTGACATCGGCAAGCGTCTTTCCAAAATCCAAGTCTTCGGGACTGATGGCATAGTTTGATGGGAACATAAAGCGGCGACTCTTCCAAAACAGTGATTCACCCTAATCAATCATGAAAAGCCGATAGGTACCAGCCCGCCTCGGCTTTTATCACGTTCACTTAGATGTTGACAATCGTCATTTTTTCTCTGAGCGCCCTTTTGCTGAGGAAGTAATTGTGGATGCGGTCGTCCTCTGTCAATTCGGGGTGAAAGGAGGCGGCCAGGATATGCCCTTGCTGCACTAAGGCAGGTTCGTTGTCGAAAGATCCTAAGGTTTGGACTTCAGGTCCGACCCGTGTGATCCGGGGCGCGCGAATAAAGATGGCGGGGTAGGGATGTTTGCTTTGCTTGGGAAGATGCAGCGCAACATCTTTGACACACGAGGCGATTTGACGGCCAAAACCGTTCCTTTCCACATCGACGTCCAGCAATCCATATCCTGCTGAAGAAAGAAGAATTAAGCCGGCGCAAGTCGCAAAAGTGGGGTGCGTTTCGATAAAGGCAATCAATTCGGATCTCATGTTTAAGAAATCGATTTGCCGCTGCATCGTCGTCGACTCACCCCCCGGAAGGATGAGAGAGGAGCAAAATGTAAGATCGTGCGCACGCCGGACTTCTACCGTTGGTTGGCCCAGTCTTTGAAGGGTCTCGACGTGCTTTGCAAATCCCCCTTGAAGGGCGAGGACGCCGATTCGTTTACCAGCCACGGTTTGCAAGGAGCTCTTCTTTTTTGAGATTTCCAATGATCGTTCCTTTCATGGCTTCTGAAAGTCCCATCGAAACCTTGGCGAGCATTTCAGAGTCGTTGAAATGACTCACGGCAGACACCATCATTTTTGCCCTTTTGGCCGGGTCTTTCGACTTGAAGATACCCGAGCCGACGAAAACAGCTTCAGCACCGAGGTGCATCATCAGCGCAGCATCAGCAGGCGTCGCAATGCCGCCGGCAGAGAAGAGGGGAACGGGGAGTTTTCCCGATTCCGCCACTTGGGCCAGCAGTTCCACCGGTGCGGCAAGCCGCTTCGCTTCGGCATAGAGCTCGTCGGGACTCATCGCGCTGACTGTGCGAATCTGTTTGACGATGGTCCGCATGTGCCGCACGGCTTCGACAATGTTTCCGGTTCCGGCCTCCCCTTTGCTTCGGATCATAGCCGCCCCCTCGCCGATACGCCTTAACGCTTCGCCGAGATCGCAACAGCCGCAGACAAAGGGGATGTTAAAAGAGTGTTTGTCGATGTGGTTCTCTTCATCAGCAGGGGTGAGCACCTCGCTTTCATCGATGAAATCAACAAAAAGAGCCTCTAAAATTTCCGCTTCGATAAAATGGCCGATGCGGCATTTCGCCATAACCGGAATCGAGACTTTTTCTTGAATTTCCTGGATGATCTCAGGGTTGGACATGCGCGCGACACCCCCTTCCTCTCGGATATCGGAGGGGATTTTTTCAAGAGCCATCACCGCGACTGCGCCCGCCTCTTCGGCAATTTGCGCCTGTTCCGGGTTGGTGACGTCCATAATCACGCCCCCTTTGAGCATTTCAGCAAGGCCTACCTTCACTTCAAAAGAGCCTTTCTGTGGCAATTGCTTATCTTCTCTTGTCATACGTGTCACTCCTGATTCCA
This sequence comes from uncultured bacterium, assembly GCA_964629645.1. Lineage (GTDB taxonomy): Bacteria > Chlamydiota > Chlamydiia > Chlamydiales > SLFE01 > JAAKFL01. The sequence continues at coordinate 2,454 of CAZVSU010000098.1, forward strand.
CTTAAAATTTTGGAAGGGATTTGTCGACTGCCCAAAATCCCGCGTCGTTTTTCGTCTTTTCAGTTCGCTGCGGATGCTGTAAAGGAGATCCATATCAAAATCTTTGCTCGCAGCCCATTTTAAATATTCCAGAGGAACTTCTTTCATCAATCGCCCTTTGTGTTGCCCGAGAGGCATATATTTTAGGGCAATCGGTTTTTCCAGTGTTTTCAATATTTGCTGAGTTGTTTTAAACCGGTCGCTCAAGTAACGAAACACGCCGATATTGACAACGACATCGGATAGCGCTCGATGGGCGCCTTCGAAATCTATATTAAAGTGTTGTCTTAATTGTTCAAGAGAATTTGACGGACTTTCTCCGTAGAGCCTTGCAAGGCGAAGGGTATCGATCGATTGATTGTGTTGCAGCCGGCATTCAAGACCTTCTCTTTGGGCTGTGTGGATCATTAAATCTATGTCAAATTTAATATTATGCCCGACGATAATATGGTTTCCGATAAACTCTAAAAATGCCGGAAGAGTCTCTTTGGCTGCCGGTTTTCCCGCGACCATGTCGGGCGTGATGTTGTGGATCGCGATCGATGTTTCGGGAATGATGCACTGCGGATCGACAAGGGCCTCTTTTTGCTCGAGAATCTCATTGGCTGTAAATTTAGCCGCCGCAATTTCTATGATCCGATCATTTTTGGGATCAAGTCCTGTCGATTCGCAATCGACGCAAACAAAAACATCGTTTTCAAGTGGTCTTGGTTTCTTTTTCACATCATTCCTTTATGTTTCACAGATCAAGGCTTCGTGAATGGTCCGGATCAATTCCTGCCGCCCGATATTTTTTGTCACCGAGTAATAGGTGTACTGGATATTTTCTGCGCCGAAAGCCTCGACAATTTGCTTGGCTTTCTCTTTACGCTTTCCTTTTGGAATTTTGTCTGTCTTGGTCAGAACGAGAATCATCGCTTTTTCATTGTGAATGATCCACTCGAGCAGGCGGAGGTCGTCATCGTTTGGCAGGCGGCGCATGTCGAAGAGAAATAAAATGACTTTGAGTGTCTGACGTTTTTCGAGGTAGGTCTGGATCATGGGTCCCCATGACTGTCTCACTTTGCCTGGAACTTTTGCAAATCCATAACCGGGTAGATCGGCAAAACTAAGCTCTTCGTTGATGGTGAAAAAATTGAGCGCTTGCGTTTTTCCCGGAGTCGAGGAGGTGCGGGCCATTTTTCCGTGTCGGAAGAGATGGTTGATCAGACTCGACTTTCCCACGTTGGAGCGACCTGCAACGGCAATTTCCGGCATAGGCTGCCCATCTTCGCGGTAGAGTTTTGGGTACTGGTCGGCTTTGACTGCTGTTGTGACGAACTGGGGATTGATGAATTCAATTTTTTTCAGAAGGCAAACCCTCCACTGTGATAAGGCGCTGACACTCTCCTTCATGCTCCATGTAAACCCAGATGGCATCTTCGGGGAGGAGAGGCGCGATGCGGCTTGGCCACTCGATGAACGTCCATCCCTCTTGACCCAAAATGTCGTCGAATCCCATTTCGAGGAATGCCTCTTCTCCTTTGAGCCGGTAAAGATCAAAGTGATAGATCGGCGGATCCCCTTCGTAGATGTTCAGGGTGACAAATGTCGGGCTGTTGACGTGCTCTTTGGGAGTTTTATTCAAGCGGGAGGCAAGCCCTTTAATCAATGTTGTTTTACCCGCGGCGAGGTCGCCGTCGAAACAAATCACGCCGTTTCGAGGCAGCTTTTTCGCAAGCTCTCGACCGAAAGCTATTGTCTCTTCGTGTGAGTGTGAATGCGTGCGGATCATGACAGGTTTTTTGAAGGGGATAGAAGAAATGTTAAGATCACTCTTCTTCTAGCCACTTCTCGATATAAGGAATAAACTCTTCAAATTCGGCGAGCGCTTCAACAAAGTCGGTAATTTTGCTTTCGGCCAGCTGCTCTTGAAGAGAGGATAAAAATTTATCTTCTATTTGGTAGCGGTTTTGGTTTTGCACTTCAACGAGCGACATTTTTTTGACGTAATGGCGTTTGAAATCGTCGATGACCCCTTGCTTGCTGTTGAACAGTTTTCCGTTGAGAGCCGATGTGTAAACAGTTTTCGATATAGGCGCCTTAGTCGGCTTGGTTTTTTCGGCATACTCGGCAATGACTTCAGGATCTTCGGAAACGTAAAATCGCTTGGCGCGAAGCCCTCCCACACGCTCTGTATTTTCCGGACATTTGGACACCCAGTCGTAAATAGCGTCTATCGGGTTGGGGTGGGTGTTGTCGCCGAACACTTTTCCGGTGAAGGGGCAGATGTAAATCTTTTTTGTGTTTTCGTTGACGTCTTCTTTGCTGAACCTAATTTTTATTTCGGTTTCTTTCCAAAGGTTCCCCTCGGCCTCGAGGTGGTTGAGGAGTTCGTCGGTGTTGCTGTAAATTGTCTTGTCGCGAGGGAATAAGACCGGTTGAAGGTTAAGTTTTTTTTCGATAAAACGAAGGTAAGTATTGATCAATTCCGGGTTGCTGGTATCATTTAAATATTTTAATACAGCTGATTTTTGATCTTTACTGATTTTTGTCATCACGACCCCATTATGGTGCAAACACTTTACAAAAGATGATACTTGCACTAATTCTACAGGGGGATGAGTTATAAAACAAGGATATTTTAGAGCACTATCGACGTGAGCAAACTGAAAATCGAAGACATTCATGTGCCGGGTTACGAGAAGGTGATTCGCGCTGTTCACGAAGCCTCGGGATTGAAGTGCATGATCGCCATCCACGACACCACCCTTGGACCTGCTCTCGGGGGAACCCGGATATATCCCTACCGGAGCGAAGAGGACGCGCTCAACGACGTCTTGAACTTAGCAAAAGCCATGACCTTCAAATCGGCCCTTGCCGAAACGGGTTTGGGGGGTGGAAAGGGGGTGATCATTGCCGATCCCGAAACAGAAAAAACCCCCGAACTTCTGCATGCCTATGCCGAAGTGATCAACACCCTCAAAGGACGCTACATCGCTGCCGAAGACATGGGGTCGACCATTTACGACGTTGCGCTTATGCGGGAAAAAACGCCTTATGTTGCGGCGCTGCCGACTCGGGGAAGCAGCGGCGATCCCTCCCGGTTTACAGCCCGCGGCGTCTGTTTGGGGATCAAAGCGGCTGCGCTTAGTGTGTGGGGATCGGATGATCTGACGGGTAAAAAAATTGCCATTCAAGGTCTCGGTAGTGTGGGTGCAAAACTGGCGCGTCACCTTTTTTGGGAAGGAGCCCTTCTGTTTGTGTCCGATCTTGACGAGAGGCAAATCGAGACGACCTGCCATGAATACAGCGCAATTTCTGTTCCTCCCGAAGACCTTTTCGGCGTGGAATGCGACGTGTTCTCTCCTTGCGCTTTCGGAGGGATTTTGACTGAAGCGTCGCTTCCGGAATTGCGCGCTGCAGTGATTGCCGGTTCTGCCAATAATCAGTTGTCTGAGGAGTCGGTGGGCAAAAGCCTCATGAAAAGCGGGAGGCTGTATGCGCCCGATTTTGTTGTCAATGCCGGGGGCATTATCAACGCCTCTTGCGAATTTGATGAAGGGGGCTATTGCGCGCGCAAAGCAATGGCGATGACAAACAAAATTTACGAGACGCTCCTGTCAATTTTCAAAACGAGTCAAAAAGAGGGGATCCCCACTGTGCAAGTCGCCATGGACTTAGCCGCCTACAAATTGAAAAACAAAATTGGCAAACGAAAAAAAGCACTTCCTTTTTAGTTTTTTCTTGTGGTACCCTCTAACCACTTTTAACCCCGATTGAGTCCTATGAAACCACCCCTTCATCTCTTACAAGAGTCCTTTAAAAAGGCGACGCTTGAAGCCTTTCCCGAGCTTGCAGAAGACGAGTTCGACATCGAAATCAAGCAGGCCACCCAAGCTGAATTCGGCCATTATCAATGCAATTCAGCGATGAGGCTTGGCAAACAACTCAAAACCGCCCCGAGAAAAGCGGCCGAATCGATCGCCTCTTACTTCGAAAAGAACCCCGTCTCCCTGATTCAAAAACTCGAAGTGGCAGGGCCCGGATTCATTAACATCACACTCGATCCCGCCGAGGTGGGAAAGCTCGTCGTGCAGATGGAAAAAGACATAAGGCTCGGAATACCCCTGAGACCCGACCGGAAAAAAGTTGTGATCGACTTTTCATCCCCTAATATCGCAAAAGAAATGCATGTCGGCCATCTCAGGTCCACGGTCATCGGCGATGCCCTGGCGCGCCTTTTCGAGTTTTTGGGCGACGATGTTCTTCGACTCAATCACGTCGGCGACTGGGGAACGGCTTTCGGCATGCTGATTGCCTATATGAAGGAGGAGACGCCTCACGTTTTAAGTGGAAAGGAAGAGACCGATCTTTCCCATCTTGTGGGGTGGTATAAGGCGGCGAAAAAGCGGTTTGACGACGATGAGGCATTCAAAAAACGGGCGCAGCTCGAGGTGGTCAAGCTTCAGAAAGGAGAAAGAGAGTCCTTGTCGGCATGGACGATTATATGCGACATTTCCCGCAAGGCGTACCAAGAGATTTACGATCTTCTCGATGTCTCTTTAGTCGAGCGCGGTGAATCCTTCTACAACCCCGAGCTGCAAAACATTGTCGATGAGCTGACAGAAAAGGGACTCGTCACCGATAGCGAGGGAGCGCAGTGTATTTTTTTAGACGGTTTTAAAAATCGGGACGGCGACCCTCTTCCTTTGATTGTCCAAAAGTCTGATGGAGGCTTCAACTATGCCACGACCGATCTCGCCGCCATTCGCCACCGCATAAAAGACGAGGCGGGAGACCATCTGATTTATGTGACTGATGCCGGCCAGGGCACTCATTTCTCCATGATTTTTGCCGCAGCGGAAAAAGCGGGGTGGTTAAAACGGGATCAGGTCATTGTCGACCACGTCCCTTTTGGTCTTGTCTTAGGTCCCGACGGAAAAAAATTCCGCACCCGACATGAAAGGGTCCTG
>CAZVSU010000099.1:0-7278 GCA_964629645.1 uncultured bacterium
CCTCAGAGGGCGTTTTTTCAGAAGAGATTAAGATGTTCCCTTTATCGTGTCAACGAAATTCATTCGGCTGTACCAGAATTGAGCGACTTGCCATAATCAGGTTGAAAAAGAGTGAGGTGAAAATGGAATACAGACAGTTGGGAAAAAGCGGGCTGAAAGTTCCCGTCTTAAGTTTTGGAACAGCAACATTTGGCGGAAAAGGAGAGCTGTTTAAAGCGTGGGGAGAAACCGACGTCAATGAGGCGTCCCGCTTGATCGACATATGCTTGGATCACGGTGTCACGTTATTCGACACTGCAGATATTTACTCCTATGGTGTTTCTGAAGAGATTTTAGGGGCAGCGATCCAAGGGAGACGCGAAAAAGTTTTAATTTCTACGAAGGCGACGTTTCGCTTCAGCGAGGAGAATCCCAACGATGTCGGCTCTTCCCGTTTCCATCTCATCAATGCCGTGGAAGGGAGTTTAAGGCGGCTTGGGGTCGACCACATCGATCTGTTTCAATTACACGGGTTTGATGCATGCACTCCCATCGAAGAAACGCTCAGAACTCTCGACACACTGGTTCAAAGCGGTAAAATTCGCTACATCGGGTGCTCCAATTTTTCCGGTTGGCACCTAATGAAGTCTCTCTCCATTTCCGACAGGGAGGGTTTGGAGCGCTACGTCGCTTATCAGGGCTACTATTCATTAATTGGTCGCGATTACGAAGCTGAGCTGATGCCTCTTGCGATCGATCAAGGCGTCGGCCTTCTAGCCTGGAGTCCACTGGGGTGGGGCAGGCTCACAGGTAAGATAAACCGCTCCCATCCTTCGCCTCCGAGTCAGAGCCGCCTTCACGTCACGGCCGACATGGGGCCTCCGGTCGAGGATGACACTCTTTTCACTGTTGTCGACGTCTTGGAAGAGATTTCCAATGAGACGGGAAAAACCATTCCGCAAATCGCCATCAATTGGCTTTTGCAACGGCCGACAGTGGCTAATGTGATCATCGGCGCTCGCAACGAAGAGCAGCTGAAAGATAATCTTGGCGCCGTCGGATGGAACTTAAGCCAAGAACAAATGAAACGACTGGACCGGGCAAGCCAACGGGCTCTTCCCTACCCCTACTGGCACCAACTCGGCTTTGAAGAAGCCAATCCGCCGCCCGTCCCCTACGACTAGCCACGAGCTGGGAGAAAGCAAACGCTTAGATGTGAGTGTTTTGTGAAATTTCGCTACCCATTTTTTTAGACCGTGGATTCTAAGTCCTTTAATTGCTAATTTGCAGGTATGGGTCATGATGAAGGGCTATACATCGTTTTCCTCAGCATTCACGGTCTGATCCGTAGCCGCCGGCTCGAGCTTGGAAGAGACGCCGATACCGGCGGGCAAACAAAGTATGTCGTCGAGTTGGCAAGAGCGCTCGGGGAGATGCCGGAAGTGGCTCAGGTGGACCTTCTGACACGCCTTGTGAAAGACTCCGAAGTCGATGACGACTACGGCCGCGAAGTCGAGCTCCTCTCTGACAGTGCGCGCATCATCCGAATCAAAGCCGGTCCTTCCGGCTATATTCCGAAAGAATCCCTCTGGGACCACTTGGATAATTTCGCGGACAACGCGAAAGAATGGATGAATCGTCAGCCGCGGATGCCCGATGTTTTGCACTCCCACTACGCTGATGCGGCTTACGTCGCTGTCCGGCTGAGCAATATGACGGAAATCCCTCTTGTGCACACCGCTCATTCTCTCGGTCGCGACAAACGGCGGCGTCTACTTGCGATCGGTCTTAGCGGAGATGAAATCGAGCAAAAGTACAACATGAAAAGACGTATCGATGCAGAAGAGGAAACGCTCGCCAATTCCGACATAGTGATCACCAGCACAAAAAATGAAATCAAAGATCAATACGAAATTTATGATTTTTACAACCCAAGCCGGATGAGGGTCATTCCGCCGGGAATCGATCTCGAGAGTTTCCACCCCCCGATATTACGCGATGAATCTCCGGACATCAAAGTATCGATCAGTCGGTTTTTGGATGATCCGGAAAAGCCTATGATCCTGGCGATCTCAAGGCCGGATAAGCGGAAAAATCTCAACACCTTGATGGAAGTTTACGGGCGATCCGATCGTTTGCAAGCCATGGCCAATCTCGTGGTGATTGCGGGAAATCGCGACCAAATCCGGGACATGGATGAGGGAGCGAAAGAGGTGCTCACCGATCTTTTGATCTTAAACGATGATTACGACCTTTACGGAAAGGCCGCGATTCCCAAACACCACGCCTCCGAGGAAATCCCTGCCTTGTACCGGATGGCGGCAAGCTCCGGCGGCGTTTTTGCCAACCCTGCTCTGACCGAACCTTTCGGATTGACGCTCCTCGAGGCCGCAGCATGCGGGCTTCCTATTGTCGCAACTGAAAACGGGGGCCCAGTCGACATTGTGAACACCTGCAGGAACGGACTTCTGATCGACCCCCTCGACCATGAATCTTTGAGCCGCGCGCTGGAAAAAATTTTGAGTGACAAAAGTTATTGGCTGCAGTGCTCAAAAAACGGGTTGCAAAACATACAAAAACACTACTCTTGGCAAGCCCACGCCGAGCGTTACCTTGAAATAGTCAAACCCTTAATCGGAAAACGGAAAATTCCGACCTTCACCCCAGAAACGGAGCGGTCCCCGGTTGATCGCAACAGTGCGATCTTTTCCGACATCGACCAAAACCTGATTGGCGATCAACAATCGTTGCAGCAGCTGATCGAAGTGATCAACACCCACCGCAGCACAACCTCCTTTGGGATCGCGACAGGAAGGCGTCTCGACTCGGCTCTCAAGGCCTTCAAAGAACACGACATTCCGGTTCCCGATATCTTGATCACAAGCCTTGGGACGGAAATCTACTTTTCGTCTCATCTCACGCCCAGCAAGAGCTGGCAAAACCATATCGATCATCTTTGGAATCGCCGCGAGCTCGAACGTCTCTTAGATGACCTTCCCGGTTTGGTTTTGCAATCGGAGGACAACCAAAGCAAGTTCAAACTCTCGTACCACTACGATCCAAAGGCGCCCGATGCTCTTTCAGTCGAAGACATCATTTCTCTCTTACGAAAAGAAGAGCAAGCGGTCAATGTGATCTTTTCCTATGGCCAGTATCTCGACATCATTCCGATCCGCGCGTCTAAAGGATTGGCGCTTCGCTATGTTGCCAACCTATGGACGATTCCCCTAGAGAATATCTTAGCAGCCGGAGGCTCCGGCGCCGATGAAGACATTATGCGGGGCAACACAAAAGCGGTCGTCGTTGCCAATCGGCACGACGAAGAGCTTTCTAATTTAACGGATATCGACGACATCTATTTTGCCAAAAAACCTTTTGCTGCCGGGATTCTAGACGCAATCGACCACTACAACTTTTTTTCGTCGGTGACATCATGAGGCGCCTTTTGCTTTGCACAGATCTGGACGGAACGCTCATCCCCAACGGGACAAAACCGGAACCTCCCGGATGTCGGAAGCGGTTTCATGAATTTGTCCTGCAGGAAGAGGTGACCCTCGCCTATGTCACCGGCCGCCACAAGAAGCTTATGGAAGAGGCCATTTCGAAGTATCAGCTGCCCCCCTCCCGCTTCGCGATTTGCGACGTCGGCACCACCATCTACGCCGATGGAAAACGGGTCGGCGGCTGGGACCGGGAGATCGATCTCGACTGGAATGGATACTCGCGCCATGATTTAGCCGCGCTCTTTGATGGCCTGGATCATCTTACGCTGCAAGAAGAAGGCAAGCAAAACAAACACAAACTCAGCTACTATGTGCCGCTCCGCTCCGATTCCACCACTTTGCTGCAGCAAATGGAAGCGCTTCTGAAAGAGAGGGAAATTCACGCGAGTTTGATCTGGAGCGTCGATGAACAAAAAAAGGTCGGCTTGCTCGACGTCCTTCCCGAAAGTGCGACCAAACGACATGCCATCGAATTTTTGATGAAGGAGGAGGGCTTTTCTCACGAAGAGACACTCTTTGCCGGGGACAGCGGCAATGACTTGCCCGTTTTGAATAGCCCGATCCGTTCGATCCTTGTCGGAAACGCGGCCGATTCTATCAAAAATGGCATCAAAGAAGATCGCAATCTCTACATCGCTTCGGCCAGCTATAGCGCCGGGGTTTTAGAAGGGATTGCCCACTTTCAACCGGAGGCAACCAATTGGCTGATGCAACCTTTCGACCCGTGATTTTTGGCGAAGTCCTCTTCGACCAATTTGAGGATGGCCACAGCGTTTTAGGCGGCGCTCCGTTCAACGTCTCGTGGCATCTGCACGCGTTTGGGTTGAACCCCCTCTATATTTCCCGTATCGGAACTGATGCTTTTGGGAAAGAAATTAAAAAGCGGATGCGCAGCTGGAATATGGACATCTCCGGCCTGCAAGAAGATGCCGATTATCCCACAGGAACAGTGGATGTTGTCATTAAGGACACTCAACCTTTCTATAAGATCAAAGAAGAATGCGCCTACGACTTTATCGAGGCTGACCTGCTGCCTCCACTGCCGGAAAAGGGCCTTCTCTATCACGGCACGCTCGCCCTTCGAAAAAAAAGATCGAAAGAGACGCTTCGTTTTCTGAAAAAATCCCTTAAGTTTCCCATCTTTGTCGATATTAACCTAAGAGCGCCCTGGTGGAGCGAAGAGGTGGCAGAGGAGGCGATCAAATCGGCCTCTATTCTTAAACTCAATGATGAAGAACGCGATCTTTTGACCCCGAAAGGCTTGAGCGAAAGTGAAAAAGCCGACCTGCTCCTGAAGAAAGGACATCTAGAGGCCGTCATCACAACGAAGGGAGAGAAGGGGGCTAGCGCCTGGACGTCATCGGGAGAGCTCTTGACGGTGGAACCTGTCGACAATGTGCCCATAGCCGATACGGTGGGCGCTGGCGATGCGTTCAGCAGCGTTTTCATTCTAGGCGAGGCGATGGGTTGGCCGCTTAAGGAAACGTTGCAAAGAGCGCAAGCATTTGCCAACGCCATCGTCGGCATTCGCGGGGCAACGACGGGCGACAGATCTCTTTATTCACCATTTATTCAAACTTGGGAACTGCCATGTACGAGGAAATTTCACATTCGCTCTTAAATGAGATCCTCAAGGAGATCTCTGACGAAATCCAAGGAAACGATCTTGAGCATTTTTATATCAGGCTGGGAGCGAATTTCTATACCATCCATAATCTTTTTCACACGCTTTACGGAGAGCGCGACGACTTCAAGGAAAAGATCACGTCCTTAGTCTACGTCCTGGCCAAACGTTTCGTGGAGCGGCGGCAGGATCTCAAAGAAATCGACATGCTGCGTGAAAAAAACTACAACTGGTTTCTCAGCAAACGACTGGTCGGAATGGCGCTCTATGCAAAAGGATTCAACAAAACGCTTCAGGGGATCAACGATAAAATCTCTTATTTCGAAGATTTGGGAATCAATTTGATCCATATCATGCCCATACTCAAGTGTCCTCCCAAAAAAAGCGACGGAGGGTATGCCGTCAGTGACTTTCACCAAATCGACCCATCCGTCGGCACGATGGAAGATTTGGAGGAGCTGTCGCGAAAACTGCAGAGTCGAAACATCTATTTGGTCCTCGATGTCGTCGTCAACCACACGTCGAATGAGCATGACTGGGCACGGCGCGCCAAAAAAGGAGAAAGGCAATACGAAGATTACTATTTTTGCTTCAAAGATAGAGAGATTCCCGATCGGTTTGAAGAGGGCATGCCGGAAGTGTTCCCGGAATCCTCGCCCGGCAACTTCACCTGGGATCCCGACATGGAAAAATGGGTCATGACCGTCTTTCACGATTACCAATGGGACCTGAACTACACAAATCCGAATGTCTTCATCGAAATGATCGACGTCATTCTCTTTTGGGCCAATCAGGGCGTCGATGTCATACGGCTCGATGCCGTCGCCTTCCTCTGGAAAAAGATCGGCACCACATGCCAAAACGAAAGAGAGGCCCACCTCATCTTGCAGATGATGAAAGATTGCTGTCAGGTCACGGCACCCGGCACACTTTTCATCGCCGAAGCTATTGTCGCCCCTTCGGAGATCAGCAAATATTTCGGTGAAGACGCAATCTTTGCCAAAGAGTGCGAAATTGCCTATAACGCCACCCTAATGGCGCTGCTCTGGGATGCGATTGCCACGAAAAACTCCAAACTTCTTTATGAAGGGGTGCTGAACCTACCCGATAAACTGGACCGCGCCACTTGGCTCAACTATGTCCGCTGCCACGATGATATTGGACTGGGCTTCGAAGACCGGGATATTATCAGCGCAGGCTACGAGCCGATGAAGCACAGAAAGTTCTTAATCGATTACTACACGGGAAACTATGACGATTCCATCGCGAGAGGGATGCCCTTTGCCCGCAACTTAAAAACAGGCGACGCTCGGATTTCAGGTTCCCTTTCTTCACTTGCGGGACTAGAAGTCGCCTTGAAAGAAAACGACAGCGATCTTATCGATAACGCAGTCAAACGCATTCTTCTTCTGCACAGCATTATTCTCTCGTTCGGCGGGATCCCGCTGATTTATTACGGTGATGAACTGGGCTGCACAAACGATTATTCCCAGCTGGAGGGGACCTCTGAAGAAAAGCAAGACAGCCGATGGATTCACCGGCCGATCATTGACTGGGAAAAGGCCGAGCGCCGCCATCGCAAAGGAACGACAGAGCACGCTCTCTTTTATCAGCTCAAGCACATGATCTCTATCCGGAAAGAGCTGGAGGCATTTTCCGATTTCAACAACCGCATTCTGATCGAAACCGGCAACAAGCACCTGTTAGCGTACGTCCGTTCGCGTATCATGACCCCAAGCGATCACATCTTTGTCGTGGTGAACTTTGACAGCAAGCCGCAAACAATGGGGCTAGACGTTATGATCAAGTGCGGCTTCGAAAATCCGACTTTCTTTCACGACGCCATAAGTGGACGAAGACCCGAAATCGAGGAAGAAAAAATGATCATTCCCCCCTACTCTTTCTACTGGATCCGCTCCATCTCGATCTAGGGAACGTCTTAAAATTGACAAGATTCTCCTCTTATTTGTTGCACTTCCCGTGGTTATTTTTCGTCTGGTCGAGAAAAACCCTTTCTGTATTCTAGGTCTTTTTCCCGCGCTCATCCTTTGTTGTGTATGTTTAAGATATTAGGGGACGTCTTCAAATTTGGAATCAACTTAATTTGAAGACGTCCCCTAGTACACCTTATAAAAAGTTTTTGATCAAATTCGGCATTATAAGCGCCGCGAT
>CAZVSU010000100.1:0-7211 GCA_964629645.1 uncultured bacterium
AACACCTTATCCTGAAATCTGTCCAGGTTTTTAGCACCCCCGTGACCGATTACCCGTCGTCAGCACAGTGACCAACCTCACAGAATTGGTGGCTAAGACAGCTTTGGCAGCGATTGGCCTCGTGTCAACGCCTGCACACGACTTTTTGAACAAGAGCAGCCTCATTAACAGAGTCTCTCAGAAGCCTGTCAGTGACTGCTTATTGCTTTCTGTTCCTCTTTTGAATGTCTTTTTTGCCGTTCAGAGAGGCCGCAGAGAAAAGGCAATCAACAAATTCGCAAATACACCGGAAATTGTCTCTAAAGCGAATCATGACCTTTTCAACGTTGGCTCTTATACACAGCCCACTGAGGTCCAACGGGCAAAAGCTAAAAATGAGAAAAGAAAGAGAGCCCACGAGACGGTCATGAAGAAGTACGAGAGTCGTAAGTCTTCCACAAACAAAAAGCTTCCTTCACAAGCCCCTTCTCGGAGAGTGGTTGAGCTTGTACTGGATAGTGCTGAAGCGGTAAGTGATATCATCGACCAAACAAGCCTTCGCTTAACTGGAGGGCGGTCAGACGCAGAGCTAGTAAAGGAGGGAAAAAACTTTTTTAACAAAGCTGCAGAGTCGATGAAGAATGTCAAATAATTTGCTTTAGGCTTTAAGTGGGGCGCTCCTTTTGGAGCGCTTTTTTTTTGTTTAAAGCAATGTCTCGGATGTGACGCAAAAGGTCGCCACTGCGGCGCCTCTGTCAATGATCGTTTTCCCGGCTTTGGGGTGTCAAATCAGAGCAGGCAAGATGTGCTCGATTTGATTGAAGCAGATAAGTTGTTCGTCCTATCCCATCTTTGATTTTCTGTGTGTGGCGATCAGGGTGTTGATGATCCCTCTTCGGACGGCGTCTTGCTCCATCTGATGGAGCCCGGCGATGGTGATGCCTCCCGGCGACGAGACCTCCCATTTGAGAGCGCTTGTGCTTTTGCCGCTGTTTTGCAAAAGGGCAAGGGCCCCCTCCCACATCTCGCAGGCTAAAGATTGAGCAAGAGACGAGTGGAGTCCCATCTCCACTCCGGCGTCGATCATCGACTCTAAGATCACAAAGGCGAACGCCGGCCCTGAGCCGGCCAAAGCGGTGAGCGCATCGATCTGTTTTTCGGGAACCCAATGAATCCAACCGAGAGGGCCAAGCCCTTTTTCGATGATGGCTTTTGTTTTGGCAGAGACCGGTTCAGCATCGACACAGCCGATCACTCCTTTTCCGAGAGCGCATGCGATATTGGGCATGGCGCGGATCACTTTTATGTCCCCAAACGCCTTTTCAAGAGCGCTTAAGGGGGTTCCGCCGAGGACACTGACCACGATTTGCTCTTGAGTCAGGTGATCGACAAAAGGCTTTGCCGCTGTGTGAAGATCTTTTGGCTTCACAGCAACGATCACGATCTCGGCATGTTCAACTGCGGGGAGACTATCCTCATGAGACGCGGCCCCGATCTTTTCGGCAAGGGCGCGCGCTTTTTGAGGGGTGCGGTCGAAGAGGGAGACCTCGTGCTCTTTGGCGAGCCCTTCTGCCATGCTTGCTCCCATGGCGCCGCATCCTATGAGACAAATTTTCATCTTTACACTCTCGTTGTGTAGTTGCCTTCGATCACCCATTTGTAGGTGGTGATTTCTTTTAATCCCATCGGCCCGCGCGCGTGCAATTTTTGGGTGCTGATCGCCACTTCTGCTCCGAGGCCGAGCTGGCTGCCATCGGTAAAACGGGTCGAGGCGTTGACGTAGACGGCAGAGGAGTCCACCTCCCGCACAAATGTTTGCGCGTGCTGTTCATTTTGGGTCAAAATGCCGTCGCTGTGGCCTGTGCTGAAGGTCTCGATATGTGCGATCGCATCTTCGAGAGAGGCGACCACTTTGACGCCAAGCGTTAAGCTGAGCCACTCTGTGGCAAAGTCTTCTTTTTGGGCCTGTTGGCCATAAGACTTTTGCTCTTCGGAAAGAAGCTGCCAAGAGTCTTCATCAAAGCGGAAGGCGACGCCTGCGTCTTTGAGTCTTGCAACGACCATGGGAAGAAAAGCGGGAGCCGCTGACCGGTGGACAATCAGGGTATCGAGCGCATTGCAGACTGTGGGGCGCTGCGTTTTGGCGTTCAGGACAACCTCAAGCGATTTGTCGAGGTCGGCTGTCTCGTCGACATAAAGGTGGCACACACCGATGCCTCCCGTGATGACGGGGATGGTGCTGTTGTCGCGGCAAAACCGGTGCAGCTCGGCTCCACCCCTTGGGACGATCATATCGACATAAGGATTGAGGTGGAGGAGCTCTTTGACAAGCGCCCGGTCGGGGTTGTCGATCAGCTGAACCGCTTTTTCGGGCAGATGCGCTTTTTGGAGCGCTTCTTGTATCACTTGGACAAGAGCGCGATTGGTTCGGATGGTTTCGGAGCCGCCCCGCAAAATGACAGCATTGCCCGTTTTGATGGCAAGAGCGGCGATATCGAGTGTCACATTGGGCCGCGATTCGTAGATGACGCCAAGGACTCCAATGGGACAGCGCTGCTTGCAGGCTGTAAGGCCATTTGGAAGGGTGCGCGCCTCAAACCGCTCGCCGACGGGATCGCCCATCTCTGCGACCCGCCCGAGATCGTCTCGCATACCCTCGAGCCTCCCTTGCAGCGAAAGGCGGTCGATCATGCTATCGCTCAAGCCTTTTGTCTTCGCATCGTCAATGTCTTGCTGATTGACGGAAAGAATGGCCCCGTTCTTTTCTTCGAGAAGGGTGAACAGGTGTTCAAGGGCATCATTTTTTTGAGCGGTGGACGCTCTGGCCGTTTGTTTGGATGCGGCGCGCGCTGTTTGACCGATCTCTTCAATCATTCATTTCCTCCTGTGATCACCATGTTGTCGCGGTGGATCACTTCCGGTCCGAACGAATAGCCTAACAAACTTTCGATTTGATCGGATTGACTTTTCTTGATTTTTTCAATTTCGGCGCTTGAATAGTTCGACAGCCCGACGCCCATGCTCTCTTTTTCAAATACGATTTCAATGGGGGCGCCCCGCTCAAAGCTGCCGCTCACTTTTGTGACGCCTACGGGGAGAAGGCTGGCGCCGCTTAAGGTTAATTTTTCCGAGGCGCCCCTGTCGATGTGGACCTGTCCGCTCGGTTTTTCGGAGAGGAGCCACCGCTTTCGGCTCTCGCGGGGCGATGTCGCAGCAGTGAACCTTGTTCCTATCATGTCGCCGGAGGCGAGCTTGAGAAGCACATCTTCGGTTTCCATCGAGGTGATTTCAGTGGGGGTGCCGCTGGCGGAGGCGAGCTCGGCAGCGCTGATTTTGGTGGCCATGCCCCCTGTCCCCAATGTGGTCGAGGACTCCTTTGCGGCTTCGACAACGGCGTCGTCGATCGACTTCACGAGGGGAATCAGCTGAGCATCGGCGTATAGGTTCGGATTCTTGTCGTAGAGCCCTTTTTGGTCGGTCAAAATCACATAGAGATGAGCGGCGATCATATTCGCGATATGGGCGCCGAGGTGATCGTTGTCGCCGACAAAACTGTGTTTGGTGGCCACCGGGTCGTTTTCGTTGACGATGGGGACGACGCCGTGATCGAGAAGAGCGTGGATGGTGTCTCTTACATTGAGATAGGGCGCGCGGAGGGAAAAGTCGTTTCGGGTCAGCAAAATTTGCCCCACATTAATGCCCTCTTCAGCAAAAAGCTCGGTCCAAACTTGCATCAGCCTCACTTGGCCAAGCGATGCAAACATTTGCTTTGTCGGAAGGGACTTCCCCAGTTCCGCTCCCGACAGAACCTCCCGCCCTGCGGTGCAAGCCCCGGAGGTGACCAAGACGATTTTGATTCCTTTGCGATAGAGCTTAGCGACTTGCCGCGTCACTTCGGTCATGGCCTTTCGCGACAGCCGGGGGGTGCCGGCAGTGAGCGTGCTGGTTCCAAGCTTAATGACCATCCGGCTGAGTGTGGACATGGCGTCTTTCCGTCGTTAGAGCATTCTCAGCGACGAAAGGCCGCCATCGACGCCGATCACCTGGCCGGTGACCCAGCCCGCATCATCGGAGAGAAGAAAGGCTGCCACCGCCGCGATGTCGTCGGGACGTCCGATTCTGCCGAGAGGGTGTCTTTTGGCGCTCATTTCCCTTTTGGCTTCGCTATCGACGAGCTTTTCTGTCAGCGGCGTTTCAGTGAGAGAGGGAGCGATCGCGTTGACCCTGACTTTCGGGGCTAGCTCGGCGGCAAGGGAGCGGACAAAGCCGGCCACGGCCCCTTTTGCTGCCGCAATGCTTGTGTGATAGGGCATGCCGAGCTGCACAGCCACCGTGCTGAACATCACGATCGAAGAGCCTTTTGCCATATGTTTAACGACATGCTTCACGACGCGGACGCCTCCGAGGAAGTTGATCTCGAGGTCGTTTCGATAGTCATCCTCTGTCATTTGGTGGAAAGGTTTGAGGTTGACAGTGCCGGGGCAGTAGATAAGTCCATCGAACTCTCCTTCGAGATCGGGAAATTCTTTGGTCACGTCGGCTTGAAAGGTCGCATCGCCCCCTCTTGCGACCGTGATCACCTCGTCGCCTCTTTTTTCAAGACGTTCTTGGAGTTTTTCGCTGATGCCGTGTGTGCCTCCGATGAGCAGATGTCTTTTTGCCATGGATTATTCCTCAATCATTTGAATCAGTTTTTGCCGCTCTTGGGGCGACTCTTTTGTTTTTTTTCTTTTATGAAGCGGGGCCTCTTTTCGATCAAACCAAAATCGGCCTCCCGGAATGTCTTGTTCGGTGAGGGCGAGCCAAACGGCAGTATCAGCCCCTTGCTTTGGAGTTCGGAGCCTCTTTTTCATCCATTGATAGAAGCTGGGCATGGCGCTTTCCACCCCTTCTGTTTCGACCCATCCGGGATGCATCGCGCTAAAGTGAACCTTTTCCCCATATTTTTCCTGAAAATAAGAGGTCAAAACCAGCTGCGCCCGCTTGGCATTGGCGTAGGCGGTATACTTATCGTAGTCCCTTTTTCCCCAATTTAAGTCGCTCAAATCGAGTTTTTGGAGGTACATGCCTCCGGAAGAGACGAAGACAACCCGAGAGCCTTCAGCCATTTTCGGTGCCAGCGCTTTTGTCATGGCCGCAGGTCCTAGAACATGAGTGGCAAAGGTGATCTCTTGACCCTGGGGATTGAGCGAGAGCTTGTCCGGCATGCCGCCGGCGTTGTGAATCAAAATGTCTAAGGAGTCGAAAGGGGGAGTGCGGCACTTTTCTTTGACACCCTCACTATCCGACAGGTCCAGCTCCCAAACTCTGGCGTTGGGCCCCAGTTTTTTGGCCGCCTCTTCCCCTCTCTTTTGACTTCTGCACGCCAGATAGACTGTCGCTCCCGCCTCGACCAGCATCTTAGCGGCGGCAAAACCGATTCCCTTGTTCGCTCCTGTGACAACAGCTGTCTTTCCCGAGCCGTCCAGATTTTCGTTTTGAAACGCCTTTTGATGGCGCTCAAAACCGGTGCGGTCGAAAGAAAAATAGACGGTCCAGTCGAGGATTTGATCCCAAAGAGTCATACTGACACTATCTGCGATTGCTTGTTTTCACTCAAGTTGTTAGCCTCTTTTTTATGATCCGCTTGCCTTTTCTTTTCCTATTGATTCTGCCCCTTTTTTTGTTTTCCAATGAAACGGACATTCGCCGTTTTTTTCGACAGCCGGCGATGATCCATGACACCAGCGGTTTGGCCGAAGTTGAGGCTCTTTTTGTCATCAATTTAGACAAACGCCCCGAAAAATGGGAGCGGATGAAATGGCTGTTGATTGAGCATGGCTTAAAGCCCCATCGTTTTTCTGCAATTAACGGCTGGCAGCTTGGGCAAGAGGCGATTGACCAAATGATGGGGCCCTATCCAAAGCGGTTGACTGCGGGAAGAATCGGCTGCATACTGAGCTACCTCTCCGTGATTCAAGGCGCCTACTGTCAGGGGCTTGAGACAGTCTGGATCATGGAAGATGACGTCTCCTTTAATCAAGATCCTCATGAAATAGATCGCCTGCTCAGAGCGTTATCGAAGATCGATCCCGAGTGGGATATTTTCTACACCGACGTCGACTCAAAAGATCCTAGCGGAAATCGCGTCCCCTCAAGAGGCATGGATGTCCGCCCGGGCCAAAATGTGGAGCCTCTTGTCTTTTATAACCGGGAAATTCCGGTTACAGAAGAGCTCACGCTTATCGGACAGCGCTTCGGAGCGTATTCTTACGTGATCTCCAAACGTGGCATGAAAAAAATTCTCGACTACTTCGCTACCTATTTTTTGTGGTCGCCATTTGATGTCGATATCCACTACGTAGAGGGCTTGAAGGAATACCGTCCCAATGAAGATATCGCAACAATTTGGTACGGCGGCTCCCTTTCGGATACGACCTATTCAGAAGAGTGATCCAGCGGTTCGATGCACTCTTTTCGATCGTTTTTCCATGAGTTGACACTCTTTGACACGGGCGTCATTTTCATTTCCGAAGAGGGACAGGGCGTCATGAGGGGCATGATCTCTTCCTCCAGATGGCGATCGGACTTCAGCCACGCCTCTTCATTTTCGGGAAGCAACATCACCGGCATGCGGTCATGGATCGACGAAAGAAGTTCGTTTGCTTTCGTTGTGACGATGGTGAACGTGTGCAAAGGGGGCTCACCACCGCGCTGCCACTCGTCCCATAGTCCCGCAAATCCAAAAAGGGCATCATCTTTTTTTGTGATCCGGAACGGGATTTTTTCTTCTCCCCCCTTTTTCCACTCGTAGAAGCCGTCGGCAGGGATGATGCACCGCCTTGTGCGGATGAGCGTTTTGAACGAAGGCTTCTCAAACAGGGTTTCGGCGCGTGCATTGATCATGGAATGGCGCGTTTTGCCTTCTTTGCTCCACGAAGGAACAAGCCCCCACTTCATCGGGACAATTTTTTTTGTCTCTTCCTGATGGATGACAACCGGCATCACCTGCGCCGGAGCGACGTTATAGCGGGGTCTCCAGTCAAAAGAGGCGGCCTCCGCACGAAACCGCTCGGCAAGAGACATGATCGTGGTGATGACAAGAGAAAAGCGACCACACATGATGTTTTTGTACAAACGGAAACACATTTTGTCAAAAAGAATCGGCGTATATTGATTGTGCCGTTTGACCGGCGCAGTGTCAACGCAATATTAAAATGTCCGCCCTGCGAGCAATATTAAAATGTCCGGTT
>CAZVSU010000101.1:0-7087 GCA_964629645.1 uncultured bacterium
GCTTAGCCTTTGGCCCAGGAATCCCTCTTGCTTTAGCAAGGGGAGGATGTCAATTTGAGGCTTTTACGGCGAAAAAGTCGACACGCTTGAGGCAGTTAGCCCGTTTCTACGAGAAAGGGTCTGATCCTGTGCCAAAAAATAGAAAAAAAGCCTTTCGCTTGATGCAACGGGCCGCTTACAAATCCGATGTCACTGCTATGCGCCATTTGGGGCGTTATTACGAAAAGGGAATCGGATGCCGGCGTTCAATGATTCATGCCAAAACTTGGTACGCCAAAGCGGTGACTCGCGGCTCTGAAGCGGCGAAGACAGATCTCAGAAGATGCGAAGCGCTCGCGCATCGATCCTCTCATTTCAAAAGCGCTCGTTACGGCGCCGCCCGCTATTGATAGAGTGTCCTGTTATTCGACATCGATCAGCTCAACATCCACCTTTAAGGCGATATTCGGCTCCACCCAAGAGGTGTCCCCATAGCCCAATTCCGGATGGATATAAAGGACCCTTCTGTCTCCTTTTCTCATCCCTTTGACACCGAGGCAAAACCCTTTAATGGCCATGTCTAGATCTTGTTTGACCGGCTCGCCTTGCCTTGTATTGATGAGACAATCGCCCTTGTCGCTTTCACAGATGATATGAAAACGACCGGATTTCTGAAGGACGGGGCCGTTGCTTTGCGATGTGATCCTCTCAATATAAAGTTTTTGAGGAACAAGTTCGATGACCCCTTCTTTTCGTGCGATCTCTTTAAGATAGACAATGCTTTCGGTCAAATGGCGATGGGATTCTTGCTTAAATGCCTTTTCGTCTAATTCAAGCATTTTGAGCTGGCATTTTTCAATATCGATGTCTGGAGCCTCTTGAATTCCCTTCACAATGTCATCAAGTGAGATCTCCCCATCCTTGAATTCCTTAGCAATCATGATTCCGATATAGCGGCCCATCTCTTGCCTCGGAGTAAGGGCTTCTTCTGCACAAAGAGCAGAAAAAATAAACAAATAACACGTGATCACTCTTCGCATAGCTGACTCAGAACGGTTTGAAGAAAAGTCTCGGATTGGGAAAGTTTTGTGAGCTCTTTTCTGCCTTTTGAATACGTTTGATATAACTCTTCAGTTTCTTGAGAATCATGGTCTGCCATGAATGCCGGCAGTCTGACAGGACATAAGGGGTGCTCTTTTTTATAAGATGAGAAAGGGCGATAAGCGATCTTTTGAAAGTTTAGGTACTGCTTTATCACATCGTTTTGGCCAGATGCAGGCCCGTCATTTTTTAAAGCATGCACTTCGTAGCGGTTGAAGTGTAAAAGCTCGGGTGGAAGGGCATCGGGAATCTTCGGCAGCGAGCCGATTTTTTCATTTAACTTGTTTTTTTCACAAAAAAGGTGTGCATTCCTTTCACCGTACCCGAATGCCATGCCCATTTCTTTGTGGGTATCGCCATCATTTTGCAAAAGATGTTCAAGTTCGAACTTTCTCAATGACAAGGGGTGTTGCTGTTTGAGCTCTCTGAAACTCTTTAAATTGACAAAAATAAGTTCGCGGTAGTGTGAATGGTTGAGCTCGAAAGTCCTCTCCTTGAAAAGAAAATTCTTCATGGGGAGTTTTTCTTGCACTTTTCTCCAGACGAGAAGCCCTTTTCTAAGCCTTGTGGATTCAATTTGACCTGATCCCATTAGCTTGCAATAGCTGAAGCCTTCAATCCAATGAGTGGTTGATACGGGCTTATGGCCAAGTAGCGTATAACCGAACTCTTCCCGCGTTATGAGGACTTTGAAAAAATCTTCCAAACAATCGCTTTCTTCCTCACTAAGGGACGTCATGACAGTTGACACTTTCTTTTCTTGAGTCGCAGAAAGGGACAACGAAACTGTGAAGCTGATAAGGAAAAAAGCGAAATATCTCATAGTGCAAAAATCTTGATGACATGTCATTCGTTTTGGGGACGTGACCCCCTAGAGGATCGTTGCATTGACCCAAACACGGCAGGTGATTAAGGAGACGCAATTTGTGAGATCACTTTTGTTTCCAGTCGCTCAAGAGTGAGAATAATGCTAATTTGTTCGGCTTCCAATGTCAAGACATCGGGGTGATTTTTTTCACATAAAGTGCCTGCCATTAAGTCGTTATCACTCTGGCGTTGCTTTTTTCATGTGATTTGCTACAATAAAAATTGCTGATGTTAAACGACTTCAGAGGGTAAATGACGACGAAAAAAGAAACAGCCGAGCGCACCTTTTTTTCCTGCGATGAAACAAAGGTCATTAAAGAGCTGGGCAAAGATAAACTGCTCAAAGCGCTTGAGCGCATGCTTCTCATCCGCAACTTCGAAACACGCGCAGAAGCGGCCTACCAGCAAGGGAAGATCGGCGGTTTTTTTCATGCTTACACGGGACAGGAGGCGATTCAAACGGCAGCCCTTGACGTTTTCGGGCGCAATAACTGGTGGATCGGCACCTATCGCTGCCACGCGCTCGCCCTTTTGCTCGGCGCCACGCCAAAGGAAGTGATGGCAGAACTTTACGGCCGCGAGACAGGCAATGCCAAGGGGCGCGGCGGTTCCATGCACCTTTACACTGACAAATTGCTGGGGGGATTTGCGATTGTCGGCAGCCACGTGCCGGTTGCGGTGGGGGCTTCTTTCGCTCTCAAATATCAGGACATCAAAGATGAGCTGGCGATCTGTTTCTTAGGCGACGGCGCGATGGCGCAAGGGGCCTTCCACGAAGCCATGAACTTAGCGTCACTTTGGGATCTTCCGGGCATCTACGTGATCGAAAACAATCAATGGGGCATGGGAACATCTGTTGAACGAGCGCTTTGTTTTGGCCGTCTTGCTGAAGATGTCGCCCCAATGTATAAAATGAAAGGGTATACGCTCAACGGAATGGACTATGTCAACTGTGTCGCCGGCTTTTCGCATATCAAAGAAGAGACGTTGAGGACAGGTCGTCCCGTTTTAGTGGAAGCGGTCAGCGAGCGGTTCAAAGGGCATTCCATTTCCGACCCCGGGCTTTACCGCTCAAAAGAAGAGCTTGCAGACGCCAAGAAAAAAGACCCCATTCTTATTTTACGAGGCTATTTGGAAAAGATCGATGCGATTGACGACGATTCATTCAAAGAAATGGACAAAGCGCAAAAAGACAGTGTCGTGGAAGCGATGAAATATGCCGATGCCTCGCCGTGGCCCGATCCTGTGACCCTTGAGGAGGATGTCTATGCCGACTGACAGCGACACGCAGGAAGTGACCACAAGAGACGCGATCCGGCAGGCGATCGACGAAGAGATGGAGCGCGATGAAAGAGTGTTCATCATGGGGGAAGAGGTTGCCGAATACAACGGCGCCTATAAAGTGACAAAAGGGCTGCTTGATAAATGGGGGCCCAAAAGAGTTGTCGACACTCCGATTGCAGAAAATGGTTTTGCCGGCGTGGGGATCGGAGCAGCCATGTGCGGGCTTAGACCCATTATCGAGTTTATGAGCTTCAACTTTTCCTTTGTGGCAGCCGATCAGATCATCTCGAGCGCCCCTAAAATCCACTATATGTCTGGCGGACGGTTTAACGTTCCCATCGTGTTTCGAGGGCCCAACGGGTCGGCGGCGCAAGTGTCGAGCCAGCACTCTCATTGCGTGGAGTCGATTTATGGCAATTTGCCCGGATTAATTATTGTTTCGCCATCGAACGCCTACGATGCCAAGGGGCTTCTCAAAACGGCTGTTCGCGATAATAACCCTGTTCTTTATTTAGAAACCGAGCTCGGGTACGGAGACAAGATGGAGATCCCGACCGACGAATATCTGGTCCCTTTTGGAGAAGCCAAAGTGCTCAGAAGGGGAAAGGATGTGACGTTAGTCTCTCATGGCTATATCTTGAGACGCGTCATAGAGGCAGCGGATGTTTTGGCCAAAAAGGGGATTCAAGCAGATATCATCGACCTTCGATCAATACGGCCGCTTGATATCGCCACTGTCGCTGAATCGGTGAGACGGACGAATCGCTGCGTCTGCGTTGAGGAGGGGCATCTTTTTGGGGGGATTGCCTCGGAGGTGGGGTTCCAGATCATGGAGCATTGCTTTGATTATCTCGACGCCCCCGTCGAAAGAGTCTGCCAAAAGGAAACGCCGATGCCATACTCAAAAGTTTTAGAACATGAGACCCTGCCCACCGTGGAGAGGATCATCCACGCCGCAGAAAAGGCGTGCGCGGTCGATTTATAGGAGAGACTATGCCCATTACTGTCACAATGCCAAAATTATCCCCGACAATGGAAGAGGGTGTGATTGCGAAATGGCACGTCAAAGAGGGAGATCATGTCGAGCCTGGCGATCTGCTCTTTGAGGTGTCGACTGACAAAGCCACCGTAGAGCATCAAGCGTTAGATGAAGGATGGCTCAGGCAAATCATCGTGGCTGAAGGAGAGGTGGCAGAAGTGAATCAGCCGGTCGCTTTATTTGGCGAAACCGAAGAGGAAAAAGTAGAGCCGTTTGCGCCTGAAAAGGCGCCGCAGGGAAAAGAACAGCCTGTTGAAAAAAAGACGGAGAAACAAGAACAACAACCGGCAAAAAAGGAAATGGCGCAGCCTGTTTTCAAGCCGTCGCCCCCATTAGAGGGTGGCTCGTTTCAATTTCCCACTGAACCCCTCGAAAGAGTGAAAGCCTCCCCTGTTGCAAAAGCCATTGCGAAAGAACAAGGGCTGGATCTCTCAAGTGTAAAAGGAAGCGGGCCCGGCGGGCGTATCATGAAGCGCGACTTGTCGCTTGCTCAAAAGGGGAGTGTCGTCCGCTTTTCACAAAGAGAAAGACCGAAAGAAGACGCGGGATCCTTTGAAGAGATCCCCATGTCACCCATGCGGAAAGTGATCGGAAAAAGATTGCAAGAAGCGAAAGCGTTCATCCCTCATTATTATGTCAGTTTGGATGTCGACGCCGATAATCTCGTCTCTATCCGCGAGCAGTTGAAAGAAGGGGGGCTCAAAGTCACCTATAACGATTTGATCATCCGCGCTGTTGCCCTTGCATTAAAAGAACATCCTAACGTCAATAGCGGCTACAATTCGGAATCTGAATCCATCGTCAGGTTCAAAACGATCGACATTTCTGTGGCAGTCGATATCGATGACGGCTTGATCACACCGATTATCCGTTATGCCGATTATAAATCTGTCGGTGAAATTTCCGCTGAAGTCAAAGAATTAGCCGGAAGAGCCAAACAAGGAAAGCTGAAGCCGGAAGAGTATCAGGGCGGCTCGTTCACCATTTCCAATCTAGGCATGTTTGGCGTTACCCACTTCCACGCTGTCATCAACCCCCCTCAAAGCGCCATACTCGCTATTGGAGGGATCAACGATCAGCCAATTGTCAAAAATGGGCAGCTTTTGGCCGGAAAAGTCATGAATATGACGATTTCTGCCGATCATCGTGTTGTCGACGGCGCTATCGCAGCCGCCTTTCTCAAAACAGTAAAAAAATACATGGAGAATCCGGCGCTTCTCGTAGTATAATAAAAAGAAAAGGATCATGACATGAAGCGACCGGAAGTGCTCATTCTCGGTGGCGGATTCGGAGGCCTTAAAGCAGCCAGGGCGCTTAAAAATGCCGAAGTCAACCTCACACTAGTCGACAAAACCAACCATCACCTTTTCCAGCCCCTCCTCTATCAAGTTGCGACTTGCGCTCTCTCAACGCGCGATATCGCCTTTCCGATCCGCGAAATCTTAAAACATCAGTCCAACACGAAAGTGATCATGGATGAAGCCGTAAAGATTGACCCCGATCAAAAAATCGTCCACTTTGAGTCCGGCAGAGAATTAAAGTTTGACGTTCTCATCGTTGCGATCGGCGCCCACTTTTCCTATTTTGGACATGATGACTGGAAACCCTTTGCCCCGGGTCTCAAAACACTCGAAGATGCCCAGGTGATCAGAAACAATATCTTGAAAGCCTACGAAAAAGCGGAGGTCTCGACCGACCCGAAAGAGATAGAAAAACTTTTGACGTTTATCGTGATTGGAGGCGGAACAACAGGTGTGGAACTCGCGGGAGCCATCGCAGAGATTGCCAGAAAAACATTGAGCAAAAATTTCCGGCATATCGATCCCAAAGGGACGAAGGTGTATCTTATTGAAATGAAAGATCACATCCTTCCCACTTATCCTGCCGACTTGGGAGAGCATGCCAAAAAGGACCTCGAGCAAATGGGTGTGACAGTGAAAACCGGCACTGCTGTCGATGAAATCCACGAAGATGGCGTAGAGACATCAGAGGGAAAAATTTGTAGTGAAAACGTGATATGGGCAGCGGGAAATCAAGCGCCCAAATTGCTCGAGGATCTCAAAGCGCCGCTCGATCAACAAAAGCGCGTTCTTGTCGAAGAGGACCTTTCCATTCAAGGTCATCCCGAGATTTTTGTGATTGGCGATGCCGCCCACGTCGATGATGAAAGCGGGGCGATCCTTCCCGGTCTTGCTCCTGTTGCGATCCAGCAAGGTCAATATGTGGGAAAGCTGATAGCACGGGGGCTCGATAAAAAAAGAAAGCCCTTCTGCTATAAAGATAGGGGAATCATGGCGACCATTGGGAAAGCAAAAGCTGTGGCTGTTATTGGCGACAAGCATTTTACGGGACTTTTCGCCTGGCTCCTTTGGAGTCTTGTTCACATCACATTTCTTGTCGGGTTCAGAAATCGTTTTATCGTGATGCTCGAATGGCTTTTTTGGTACATTACGGAAAAAAGGGGATCGCGCCTCATCCATTGATTCGACCTTCTTTTTCATTTTCGGGTCTTTGATGACGATTTCCGGGTTGACTTTAGATCAGACAATTGGGCAGCTTTTTGTTGTCCCTCCTCATCCATCAGCTGCAAAAGCCGAGCTGGAAGGGCAGCCCGGCAAGAGCTTAGATTATGTGATGAGGTTGATCAAAGAAAAGCACATCGGCGGTGTTTTGCTGAAACATCATTGGGAGCTGGCCGATCAAATCGACACCGTAGACAAACTCCAGACCCTTTCTGAACGGAACCCTCACACCTAGTACAACTTATAAAAAGTTTTTGATCAAATTCGGCATTATAAGCGCCGCGATGAGCCGATC
>CAZVSU010000102.1:0-7035 GCA_964629645.1 uncultured bacterium
AGGACTTAACTTAAAAAGTCCTTGAATCCTGTCCTACGTTAGGGGTCCACCTCACAGGGTTCCCTGTCCGTACCGATTGGGCACCCAAGGAATAACTGAAAGGAAAGACATCCATGCAAACCGAAACAAACTTCTTTCTGAAGCTGTATCAAGACGAGAATATCCTGAATTTGATTTGTCGTTCGCTATCCTATAAGGATATTGCATCCCTATCTATGGTGGATAAAGTTTTAAACGAGAAGTGTTCCGGCATAATCAAAGATCGTATAGGAGAACCACTAGAGCTCATTTCACCTGAAAGAGTTCAGTATCTCAAAGATACCCTGGTTTCTACGCATAATGATGTTGAGCGGAACAGAGAGATCGGAAGAAAGTTCATTGAAGATCAACAAAGAGAACATGCGAAGGCGTCAAGCTGTTATCAAAAATTAATCCAACTTGTGAAAAAAATAGTCTCGTACGTCCGCTCATGTTTTGGATGGGAAGAGAATGAATCAGAAAGTACTCTTTCAGAACTTGCTCAAATTGAAAAAGAAACTGAGCGTTCAGTGCATCGACAATTAAAAGGTAAAAAGCGCATCGGGAATTCCGTCTATGACAGAACAGACCCCGATGCGGTTTATAAATATTATGTAAAATGCGCTCGAAATCTCCCCCGCCTGCCAAAATCCTTTACTGAAGAGGAAGCTCTTTCAATTGATAGTATCTTTCTTTGTCATTACGACATTCGTTATTTCCCCAGCAATTTAGGGCAGCTCAAGCAAATCACAATGATCCACCTGATCGACACCAAAATCACACGATTACCCGATTCTATCGGGGAGCTCATATATTTGAAGTACTTAACGATCGAAAATTCCCCCATACGTTCGATTCCCGAGTCATTGGGCAACTGTAAAAATCTGAAATGGTTGAGCTTACAAAAGCTTAAACTCGAAACACGTCAGCTCCCGGACTCTTTGGGTCATCTTACCAAGTTATATTGGATGACACTTGTTGATTTAGGATTAGAGACTATCCCCGATTTTATTGACCGTATAGACTGCGGTACGTGTTTCTTCGACCTAAGGAATAACCAAATAGCAAAAATTTCCGACGAGCGAGCGCGTTACTTGGTTATGCGGTATTCTCACCTCTTTATAAATCTTGAAGACAATCCAATTACCGCAACGGATGTACCAGCAAGCATCAGAACATCTGCTCATGTGGATCTTCGGACAAATTAAAGAATCAGCATGGCGTCTCCATAAGAGTAGAAGCGGAACTTGTCTTTGACGGCTTTTTGATACGCTTCCATGATGAGTTCGTGCCCGCCAAAGGCTGCGACGAGCATAATGAGAGATGAGCCGGGGAGATGGAAGTTAGTGAGTAGTCCTTTCACAAATTTAAACTTGACCCCGGGATATAAATAGACATCGGTTTCACCCATTCCCGGGGTGAGCCGTCCTTTCTCGTTGGCGCACGTCTCAAGAACGCGGCAAGTGGTGGTGCCCACGCAAATTTGCAGCCCTTTCGGGTGATTGACAGCGTCTGCGACCTCTTCTGAAAGAGTAAAGGATTCGCTGTGCATCTTGTGGTCGCGAATGTCCTCTGTTTGAACCGGTTTAAACGTGCCGAGGCCGACGTGGAGGGTGACGGCATGCTTTTCTACACCTCGATTTTCAAGTGCGGTTAAAAGTTCCGGCGTAAAGTGAAGTCCCGCTGTGGGAGCTGCAAGAGAACCCGGATTTTCGCTGTAAACGGTCTGATAACGCTCCTCATCGGAAGCGTCGGCTCCCCGTTCCATATAATGGGGAAGGGGCATTTCACCGTAGGTGTCAAACATCGCGTGTAAATCACCGGAGTGAACAAAGCGAACACTTTTATGGCCTGTCGAAAGCGTATCGTTCACAATGCAGGAAAAATCAGGGCCAAAGACCACCTCATCGCCCGCTTTGAGTTTTCTCCCCGGTTTTGCCATCACTTCCCATTGCGTGGCGTTGAGCTCTTTAATCAAGAAGATCTCGATTTTAGCGCCTGAGGGCTTAGCGCCAATCATGCGCGCTTTGATCACACGGGAGTCGTTGAGGATCAGCTGGTCACCTTCTTTCAAAAAGTCGGCGAGCTCATAGAAGCGCATCTCGCGAATCAAACCGGTGGCGCGCTGGATGACCATCAATCTTGAGTCGTCTCTTTTCGGAAGCGGATGGGAGGCGATCAGTTCTTTTGGCAAA
Organism: uncultured bacterium; assembly: GCA_964629645.1. GTDB lineage: Bacteria > Chlamydiota > Chlamydiia > Chlamydiales > SLFE01 > JAAKFL01. The sequence continues at coordinate 2,214 of CAZVSU010000102.1, forward strand.
TCGTAGTGATAAGCCGATAAATCAAATTTTGGGTCCATGTTTTTTTATTGGTGTGAAAGGGATGGGGAGCGTATCGCTCCCCATCAGGTTCTGTTAACGAGAGCGGCGATGCTGGTAGTCTGTGACTTCGACTTCTGCTACCTGATCCTGTTGATAACCGCTTAGGCCCAGCTCGATGCTGGTCCCCGGAAAAGATTTTGAAAGAATCTGTGCGGCGTTATCGCCATTTCGCGCCATCTGCTCAATGTCATCGACTGAAAGCTTTTGAATACCGGAATAAAGGTTCTCATTTCCTCCTGCCACGAGATGGACAGGAAAAGGAGTGACTCTTCCTTCATAAACGCTTGTCTTGCTCATCACCATGTAGCGAGTACTTCCAAGCGCCTTAGCCACAATGGGATTTGTGTTTTCGACTGCAACCCCTCGGTACCCGACTTCGTCTGCTTTTACATGCCAGTAGGGATTCTCCGAGAACTCCGAAAGGTGGTAAGAATGCGTTCTTTCTGTGATCGTCGCAGCGGCGAGCGCCTCTTCTGAAATCGGGCGGTTGAACTTTGACGGCATTGTCGACGCAAGGTAATCTTCCACCTCGACTTCGTTGACGATACTGAGCGTTCCCCCGATATCATAAACGGTGATTTTCCCGCGGTAGTCTCTTCCATTTATGCTGACAAACACGTTTTTGTCATCCGGAACAAATTCGAGTTGGTAGACTCCCGGAAACTCTTCTCCCCACTTCAACCCTTGCGACAGAGCCTGAATGCGGGCTCCTTTCGCAGCAAAACGCGTGGCAATCCGTTGATTTTTGTAAGGGTCGTAAAGGTTGTAAGATCCCTTTATTTCCAAGTCCACATAAGGGACGTCGTGCACTAAACGCACCTTAATGGTCGTTGGCTTGGGCTTTTCATTTGCCACAAACACACTTTTGATTCTGTCCCAAATCCCTGCCTGCAAAGAGGTTGTCGATACAGCACAGATGAGTAACGCGATTAGAAGTCTGATAAACATCTCACTTCTCCTTAAAATTTCCCTAAATGTTGATACGCTTTTTGCGTGGCCACGCGTCCGCGCGGCGTTCTCTTTAAAAAACCGAGTCCTATTAAAAATGGTTCGACGACATCCTCGATCGTTTGAGGCTCTTCGCCGACAGCTACTGACAATGTGTTGACGCCGACAGGTCCTCCGCTGTAATGATCGATCACGATATCCAATATTTTTTTGTCCAGCTCGTCAAGACCCAGTTCGTCGATCGAAAGCATTTCGAGGGCAGCTTTCGCGACCTCTTTTGTGATCTTATTGCCGGCTCGGATCTGCGCGTAATCCCTCACCCAGCGCAAGAGGTTGTTGGCGATGCGAGGAGTGCCCCTTGAGCGGCGCGCCACCTCCATAGCCCCTTCGTCATCCAGGGCAACATCCAATAGAGACGCTGTTCTTTTGACGATTTTTTTCAGAATCTCAGCGTCGTAATACTCGAGACGGCAGGCAAAAGAGAAACGGGATCGCAGCGGACCGGTCAGATGCCCGACGCGGGTGGTGGCGCCGGCAAGAGTGAATCGGGAGAGGTTGACCTTCACAGAACGAGCGCTGGGTCCGCTGTCCAAGAGAAGATCGAGAGTGAAGTCTTCCATCGCCGGATACAGGTATTCTTCGACGACTCGGTTAAGCTGATGAATTTCGTCGATAAAAAGGATGTCCCCTTCCTGCAAATTGGTCAAAAGGCCGGCAAGATCGCCCGCTTTTTCAATCACGGGACCTGATGTCACGACGACATTTGTTCCCATTTCTGTCGCTAATATGTTGGCGAGGGTGGTTTTACCGAGCCCCGGGGGACCGCTGAACAGACAGTGGCCAAGCGGTTCGCTGCGTTGTTTTGCTGCGGCAATGGTCACTGCAAGTCGTTCGCGTACCGAGTCTTGCCCTGAGAATTCATCGAGAGTCCGCGGGCGCAAAGGATTTTCAAAAGTCTCATCCTCTTGGCAAAATGACGATTCGATAAAGGTTTCACTCATTTACAAGACACCTAACGCATTCAAAAACACAACCACGATAAGGGCCGGGGCGATATATTTCAGACAAAGCCAAAGATAAATATTGAAAAGCTTGTTCTCTTTCAAGCCTTTAGACATTCCTCTATGGAGAGCCTTGACCGCGCTTTCAATTCCCCATTTCCAGCCCACGAGGAGAATCGCAAAGAATCCCCCCAGAGGAATCAATATACTCGAAGCGCTAAATAGCATCAACTCAAGCGGGGTCATGCCAAAAATAAGAGCCTCTTTTAATAAATTAGACGAAAGGGCACAGGGAACGCCTAAAATAAAAACCCCGATTGTACAGGCCAGCACAGCTCGGCGCCTGGGCCAATGGAATCGGTCGATAAGAAAAGCGATGGTCGGCTCCATGGCCGATATCTGGGATGTGACGGCGGCTAAAAAGACCAAAAAGAAGAAGGCGACCGCCATGATGCTTCCCGCAGGCAGCTTGCTAAACACGAGCGGCAATGTTTGAAATAAGAGTCCTTCCCCGGCATCAGGGGTCATCCCCACTGAAAAAACGATCGTGAACACGGTAATCGCGGAAAAAAGAGAGACAAACGTGTCCATGATGACAACGGGAAAGCAGCTTGTCATAATGTTGTCATCTTTTTGGAGGTAGCTTCCGTAAGTCACCATCGTCCCCTGTCCGATGCTCAAGGTGAAAAACGACTGTCCGAGCGCGATCAAAAACATCAGCGGCGTGATCTCGCTTAAATCGGGTTTGAAAAGGTAAAGAGCCCCTTCCCAACCGCCCGGAAGAGTGAGTCCTTTGATCATCAGAGCGATCAAAACGAGATAAAGGATCGGCATGATCACTTTATTCCCCTTTTCAATGCCCCCTCTCACGCCGCTAGCCAAAACAAACCAGCAGAGGAGCAAAAACAGAAAATGAAATCCAACACCCCAAATCGGAGACGAGGTCAAAGTATCGAAATGGAGCGCCGCCTGTCCGGGCCCTGTGAATTGGGTCAGATTCCCCTGCAACGCCTCCAGCAGGTAGCCGAGGATCCACCCCGCAATGGCGCTGTAAAAGGCGCTGACGATAAAACCTGTGACAATCGTAATCGTTCCGATTGCGCCCCACACGCGGCTTTGACCCAAAATCTGAAATGCTTCAGAGGGATTCTTTTGCGTTGTGCGTCCGATGAGAACCTCGGAAATAAAAACGGGAAATCCGATGGCGAGCAGGCAGAGGAGATACATACAGACGAAAATGGCCCCGCCATTGCTGCCGACAACGTACGGAAAGCGCCATATGTTGGCCAGTCCGACAGCAGATCCTGCGGCGGCAAAAACAAAGCCGATTTTTGAACTCCAAGACCCTCTCTTCAAACTGATCTCCTGATTTCGTCTCAATAATGTTAAAGTTTGTGTGGAAATTCCTCAATGTAAAAAAATTTCTTCATGCAGATTTGAGAGACTTGTTTGCAATTTAATTGTCTCTTTAAATAAAATTAATAATCAGTTGCTTAAATAAAATGTAACGAGCCAAAATGCGAGGTGCTTGCTATGCCTGAGTCTATCAACTTACAATCCGCTTCCAAGATCCATGCAGGATCAAGCGAAGAAGCGCACGGTCTTCACAAGCTGACAGGAATGTTGCTTTACGAAAGGCTGGAAGATTCTGATCGCAAAGTGCGCGACGAGGTCAAATATTTCGATGACAGGCAAAAGCGTGTCGAATATCTCGATCGCTATGTGCGTCAACTGAACTCATCACTTTCCGATGAGTCGGAGGGCCTTTCAAAAGCCGAATTTAACGAGCTCGTCGAAGAAGGGCTCAAACTGAAGCAGGAAGCCGAATCGAGAATGGAAGAGGCCGACAACCTCGAGCGCGAACTGATCGCGTTAAAAGAGAGCGGCGATGTTGATCAGAGGGTCGTCAACCGAATGGAAAAGCAGATAAAATGGCTGAGAGACTCAATCGATGAAATACACTCGGCCCTACAGGCCTGCGACATCATCGACAAAGAGAAGAATCTTGTCGAAGGGAGCATTAAGTACACAAAAAATCAAGTGACCAGAATCATGGAAAACATCCGCTCCTACAGTAAGATTTTGAACACGAGAAACACGACGCAGATGCAGATCGTGACCCGCTACAGCCAAGACCGCAACATTATCATCGAACTGGCAAAACCGATGGAAAGGCTTTTGCACGAGATGTACAAAAAACCATTAAGCAATATCCGCTAAAGCAGGAGAATTTTTATGATAGAGCCTGTCCGTCTCAACACATTCCGCTTAAACCCTGTTAAAGACGACGTCTCTTTGCCGGCATCGCCCGCTCCTGAAAAAGCGGGGAGGAAAACTCCTGCGGGCGTGGCCGATGTCCCGACAAAAATGATCCGTCAGACGCCGGCTGAAATGGCCAAAGAGATCGACCTTCTCCCTTTAAAGCCGAGCCGCAAAGAGGCTGTGGAAGTTCTCGACGAGCTGATTGCCGTGAATCAAAGAAATTTTCCCGACACTTTCAATTTCGAAAAGACGATGGTCCTTTACTACAAAGCCATGGTGGCGTGTCTCAAAGGGGAAACCGAGACGATGGTGAGCACCATGAGGATGCTTGAAAAGGAAATCGAAAAAATAGGCGATGAAAGACAAAAAGAGTATCAAAAGATAGCTGACCGCATGGGGCGGCAAAAATGGTTCAATGCCGCGAACTTAGGAGGCATCGTCGCCGGTGGAATCGTCGGTTCCCTATCGAGCGGAGGCTCTTTAGCTCCTGCCATTTTAGCGGGAACGGCCGTGCTCGGCTTGATGCAAATCGACGAAATGGCCAACCACCC
>CAZVSU010000103.1:0-6967 GCA_964629645.1 uncultured bacterium
GCCGTCGCTGCCGGCCCGATTGTAACAGCTTTTAATGACGTGATGTCCGCATGGATCTTTATTTTCATTACCTATCTCGTTAGCCACTTGTTTATATGATTGTTTGGACCGCCATCAAAACAAAAGGGTTTCTATGGTGGGACAATCTGATCACAGCATTGAAATACTATCGAAATTTGCGTTTTGCTCGGGTTGATTTAGCATTGCTCCGCTGCTACCTCTTCAAAAACCCTTTTCGAATGAGCCGGCAATTTTTTGCGGCGCAATTAAGCGCTGGCGATCATCCTTATGGTGAAACACCCCTTTCGACAATGGAAATGATCTGCAGACAATGCGAAATAACAGATCGAGATACCGTCATCGAGATGGGGGCAGGGCGTGGACGGGCTTGTTTTTGGATGAACGTTTGTCTGGGCTGCGAAGTCATAGGAGTCGAAGCGGTCCCTGATTTTGTCCATCTTGCACAAAGACTTGTTCATAATCTGCAGCTCAAAAGGATACGCTTTCGCTTAGACGATTATATGAAGACTGATCTTGAGGGAGCGACTGTCATCTACCTCTATGGGTCCTGCCTGAGCCTTGAGCAGGTGGACATTCTTTCATCTCGCCTTTATGCGTGCAAAAAAGGAACAAAGGTCATCACAACAAGCTTTCCAATAGAAGGGTTGACATTGATCAAAAAGTTTAAGGGCCGCTTTGCTTGGGGCTCCGCCGATATCTACTATCAGCAAGTGCCGGGAGCTTGATGGCAGGCCACCCAATGCCTTGGAGACAGTTCTGTGTACCCTGGCGCTTCGCGGCGGCATTTTAAACTGGCCATTGGGCAGTGGCTATAGTAGGGACATCCTGTAAAATCTTCATACAGGTCAGAGGCTAAAATCGTCGGACGCACAGATCGAGACATCAACCGGGAGGAATTCAAAAGTTCTTCTGTATAGTAATGGCCGGGATTTTTAAAAATTTCTTCCGTTGTTCCCTCCTCAACGACTTGCCCCGTGTGCAAAACAGCAACGCGGTCACATAACATCCTCACAACAGACAAATCGTGCGAAATAAACAAAAACGTGAGTGCATACTCCTGTCTTAATCGCTCGAGCAAATGAATGATTTGCGCTTGCAAGGAGGCATCCAGCGAGGAAACGGCCTCATCGAAAACAAGAAATTCCGGTTCAGGGCTAAGAGCCCGCGCAATCGCGACCCTTTGCTTTTGCCCTCCACTCAACTGATGGGGATACCGATAAAGAAATGAAGGATCAAGTTCCACTTTTCTCAACAGATCGACCACTCGGTCTTGGATCTTATGTTTGGGGGCCAAACGGTGAATCACCATGGGTTCGCTGACAAGCTGTAAAACATTCATTTGAGGATTAAGGGAGCGATGAGGATTTTGAAAGACCATCTGCATAGCCTTCCGCGGATTTGGCGCATCAAAATAGGTCGTGACTGTTCCCTCTGTGGGTTTCAATAGGCCTAATATGATTTTTCCCAGGGTCGTTTTTCCCGATCCGCTGGCGCCAACAAGGCCTAAAGTCTCTCCCCGATTCATTTCAAGCGTGACATTTTTCAAAGCGAAAAAAGGAAACTGGTCGCCTTGGAATTGTTTTGATATCTGTTGAATTTGTATCAGAGTCATAGGGGGTGCGACTCCGCGAATCGATGGTAAAGCCAACAGGGAGTCGGCAGGTCACTCTCTTTGCCCGGATCAAGTTCAGCACACACTTTCATCGCGTGGGGGCATCTAGGATGAAAAGAGCATCCCGAAGGAATGCGAAACGGCGAAGGCGGGGAGCCTGGGACGACTTCCAGAGGAAACGATTCCCGTTTAAGATGAGGTGTCGATGCCAAAAGGGCCTTTGTGTAGGGATGTCTAGGCCTTGAAAACAGTTCGGAGGGAGCATTTTCCTCAAGAATTTTTCCTGCGTACATCACGTAAACGCGGTCAGCAATTTGGGAGATGAGACTCAGGTCATGGGTGATAAACAACACCGAAAGATTAAGATGGGCCAGCAGTTGAAGGATCTGAGCCTGCGTGATCACATCAAGGGATGTTGTGGGTTCATCGGCGATGAGTAGCTGGGGGTGACGAGCAATCGCGATCGCCATCATCACGCGCTGCATAATGCCTCCGCTCAGCTGATGCGGAAATTGCCGCATTCGGAGAGCAGGAAGATTCACGCCGAGATCGAATAAGAGCTGAACTCCTTTTTGAAAAGCGCGATCTTTCTCAATCCCGTCGTATTTGACCATGCTTTCAATCATCTGATCTCCAATGCTTTGGGTCGGGTTGAGGGCCGCGTAGGAATCTTGGAACATCATGGCAATTTGGCTGCCTCGAACTTTCGAAAGATCTTTATCTCTCATTTTCATGAGGTTATCTGATTTAAAAAAGATATCCCCTTCTAGCTTAGCATCCCGTTCCAGCTTTAAAATAGATTGCGCAACCGCGCTTTTACCACAGCCCGATTCACCAACAAGACCGACAATTTCTCCCTTGCTGATCGTAAGATCGACCCCTCTTACAGCGTGAACAGGCCTTGAGGTAAGGCCATAGCGGACATGGAGATTTTTTATTTCAAGCAGCGGCATCAATTAAATCATCTCTTCTGTTCCGAGCGCCTCTTGCAGCGTGTCGCCAATAACGTTAAAACACATGATCGTGATGCTCATCAAAGCCGCAGGAAAAAAAATTCTCCAAGGATAATACAGCATGCCATTCAGGGCCTCATGCGCCATTGTCCCCCAGCTCGCGTAAGGGGGTTGGATGCCGATTCCCAGGAAACTCAGAAATGCTTCGAGAAAAATAGCTTTAGGTATGGTCAAGGCTGTCGCAACCGTGATGACACTTGCAATATTCGGGATTAAATACCTTGAGAGGAGTCTGGGGGCGCTGGCGCCTGCTGCGATTCCTGAAAGAAGATAGTCTTGCTGCATGATCGAAAGGGCTTCCCCGCGCACAATGCGTGCCATAGGGACCCAACCGATCAGGGCGATCGCCAAGATAATGGGCAAGAGCCCTGAACCTAAAACAAGCGTCAGCATCATCACGACAAGCAGCTTGGGTAAAGATCCAAGCAGATCGCAAAGACGCATCATCATTTGATCGACCAGTCCGCCAAAAAAAGCTGAGACAGCTCCCCAAGTCACCCCAATAATAAGATCGATAAAAGCTGCGGAGAGACCAATAAAAAGCGAGAGGCGCGCGCCATGGCAAACTCGTGTAAAGACGTCGCGCCCAAGGTCGTCCGTACCGAACCAGAAGGTCGTTGAAGGGGGGAGGTTTTTCATGGGCAGACGAGCTCTGTCGTAGGCATATCCGGATAAGAAAGGACCGAGTAATGCCAAAAGCGCTATTATCAGCAAAATCAGGGCACACGTCATTGTGAGTTTGCTCGATGAAAAACGAGACCAAAAATTTGGAGCATCGAAGATCGTAAGATCGGGAGTGATCGTCTCGTCTAGTGGTGCAAATAGGGAGGACGGGATTTCAGGCACGAGCGTATCCTTTCAGTTCAATTCGAGGATCAAGCAGGCAGTAAAGGCAGTCGGAAAGAAAAATAAAAAGAGTCAAAAGAGCGCTGTAGAAAAGAGCTGTCCCCATAATCACGGGGTAATCACGATTCATAATGCTTGCGATGAACCAAAGGCCAAGACCTGGTATGCCGAAGATTTTTTCCACGACGAAACTTCCGACAAGAACTGATGATATCAGTTGGCCCATATAACCGATCGTGGGAATAAGGGAATTAGGGAGCACATGATAGATCAAGACATCGCACTGCGACAACCCTTTTGCTTTGGCATTTTTTACATAGTCGAGTTTCATAATCTTGACCATTTGACATCTGACAAGTCGAGCAATCACTGCCGTGGGATAGACAGCCAAAGCCACTGTCGGAAGAATGGTATGTTCCCAGGTGCCCCAGTTGGCGATAGGAAGAAAATGATGATAAACACCGAAGACATATTGCAGAACGGTTGCGAGGATGAAACTGGGAACAGAAATCAGGAAGACGCCTAATATTTTAAGAAGCGATTGCGTCCATTTTTTGTTATAGTGCGCCGAGACAATTCCGGAGGTGACACCAATGCTTAAGCTCAAAATCAAGGCTTGACAACCGATGACAGCCGAAACAGGAAAAGAGGTGGCAATGATACTTCCGACGGTTTTGGAAGGATGGACTATGGATGGGCCAAAATCTAATGTGATCACAGATTTTAAGTAGTGGAAATATTGCGTGCTGAGCGGGGTGTCCAAAGCATAGTGATGCCTCAAACTCTGAACGACTTCGGCAGGCAGCGCTTTTTCTTCACTGAAAGGATCGCCCGGCAACGATTTCATCATCAAAAATATCAATGAGATCATGACAAAAAGAGACGCTATCGAGCATAAAATTTTGTTAATGAGAAATCGCGTCATCTTCGAAGTATGCCCACTTGTAATCGATCGCTCCCAACTGGTTAATGACGAAACCCTTCAAGCGGGGGTTTCTCAAATAACAGATTGTCAGATGGTGAAGGGGAATGACAGGCATTTCGTCTGTCAGAATATCTTCTGCCTCAGCTAAATAAAATAACCTTTCATCGAGATCATGAGCGCTTACAGCTCCATTTAAGTTCTTCTGAAATCGTTCGCTTGTCCATTCGGTATGGTGCATTGGGTGGCGGGGGTTTTGAAAAATTTCTAAAAAGTGGATCGGGTCGGAGGTCAAGCCTTTCCATGTCAAACGCGCAATGTCAAAGTTGCCGGCGTTCACTTCGCTTAAATGCGCTTTCCAATCGCGGTTGACAAGCTGAACTTCAATACCAAGCTGCTCTTTCCATGTGTTTTGGACCGCTTGCGCGATTGCGTGGTGCATGTCGTTTTTATTGTAGCTAAGCTGTATCGGCCGCAGATTTCGTCTTTTCATCCCGATTTCGCGCAAACCTTCGTTAAACAGGCGGCGCGTCTCGCCAGGTTTCGGTTTTGGATTATGTGTCACAAAATTTGCTGCCGGTGGGACAAATCGATAGGCGGGTGTTTCTCCTCCTTGAGTAATATGCGTGACGATTTCTTCGCGGTCAAGCGCCTGGCTTAACGCCTGTCTCACTTTTTTATTATTAAATGGAGGGCGCGCTGTGTTCACTGCATAAAAATAGGTGCCCAAAAAGGGATGGGTTTCCAAGGACGCCAAACTGGCAAGAGCGTTAAAGGGGAGGCCGGTAGAATTTGGCGCCCCCGCCCAATCCAATTCATGGTGGTTGAAAAGCTGAAGTTCGGTATTGGGGTCTTGGATGAAGGACACCGAAACTTGCTCAATGTTAACGCTTTGTCTATCCCAATAGGTGCTGCTTTTTTCAAGAATGATTCGTTTTTGCGGATCCCACTCTTTCAAATTAAAAGGGCCGTTTCCGATCACATGATCGTCTGAAGACTCCCTTTTATGATTGATAGGAAAAAAATTATAAAGAGAGGTCAATTCCAGAAAATGGGGCAGAGGGTTTTCGAGATGAACAACAAGCGTCTCCGAGTCAAGAGCCGAAACGCCCACTTTAGACAAAGCGACCTTTCCCTCCTTTGCGAGACGTCCGTTTTTCAGACAATAAAGATGAGAGGCGAGGGGAGCGGGATTTTGGGGATCGAGCACCCATTTCCAGGCATACTCGAAATCGTAGGCCGTCACCGGATCTCCATTTGACCATGCCGATCTTCTAAGATAAAAAACATATCGTTTGCCATCATCGGAAATGGTCACTTTTCGTGCTAGGGAAGGCCTGAGCTGCCCGTCTGGTCCAATGCGCATGAGTCCGTCGTAGAGCAAAGGGAGTATGTTGGCTGCGATGGAATAATTGATTTTCCTGTGGTCCAGAGTGGGAGGCTCCGATGAAAAATTGATTTTTAATGTGCTCTTGGATTCCGGTAAATCGTGCCGTTCGCAGGCAGAAAAAATAAAAATGACCGCAACAAGAAAAGAAAAATAGTGAACGGCTCTCAAAGGATAACCTCCGAAATTGCCAATTTAGGTGCACTCAATGAAACCACATTTACTGAAAAACTGTCAATTCCTTAACGTCACTCGGGCTCAAATATCCGCTTTTTGAAAATTGTTTATTCTAAATGACTTTGACCATAATTAGAAAGGGCAGCTTCCTTAATCGACCCTTCGGAGCTGATGCATGCACAAAAAAAAATCTCTTGGTCATTAAAAATCTGGATGATTATAAAGGTGTTGAGCGGGGGATTGGGAATTTTCGGAACTATACTTCGGGAGTCAGGATGAAAGATAAGTATTTGATCACGCTTGGTGTCGGCATTATTGTGTTTCTCGGTCTTTTTTATCTTGTTTTTTTTGCTAGGGAGATCATGAGAACAGGTTTTGAAGAGCCCCCCGTCGTCGAAGAATCGGAAGCTAAGCTGCATGATCCTTCAAAATGGGTGGAATACCGATCAAAATTGACACATTTCCAAGCTTATTTCCCCAATCAACCGAAAACAGACGCCCAGGCGGTCAGTATCGCCGGCGAAGACACTCTGAAAGCGGGCTTGAATGTCTTTGTCGCCGAAATGCCTGACCAATCAACCCTTATGGTGAAAGTATTGAGATTTCCTGACGATTATACCATCAAGGACGTCGGCTTTCAGCTCAACGAGACAATGAACAAAATCCTCAATGCCGGAAGGGACAACACTCTGCGAGACATTAAAAATACGGATTGGCAAGGACACGAGGCGTTAAATTTCGCCATACAAAATCAGCAGATTCGAATTCAGGCAAAATCCATCTTCGCAAACCGCTCCATCTATACAGTGATCTATGCTGCTAGAATCGATAACTTCGATTCGAGTGTCTTCCAAGACTTTTTGGAACGATTTGTGATCACAACGGACTTTAAAGCAAAGCCCGACGATGCGATATAAGCTCTAGGGGGCGTCCCCTAGTACTTAGTTAAAAAAGTTTTTGATCAAATTCGGCATTATAAGCGCCGCGAT
>CAZVSU010000104.1:0-6412 GCA_964629645.1 uncultured bacterium
AATTTTTTATCCAGAAAACAAATAAAAATAATAAAAAAAATTTGTGAATGAGATATTTAATTAATAGATATCTATAGCTTATCCTAATTTTTTATCCAGAAAAAAAATTTGTGAATGATGTGTAGCGGCCTGTTCCTCATCATATATAATAATTCTTTAGCATTCCTCGTGCCTATAGGGTGATATATCTGTCATACCTGTGCGCCGTTGGGTTGCGCCGTTTTCCTGGGTATATACCTGGTGATGCCGAATAATGCTAAATAATGCTAAATACACCTACCGTACCTGGGTTTTGGGAAAAATTGGGATTTTGCGCCGTTTTCCTGGATTTTACCGTATATGGCAATATTCCTGTTTTGCGGCAAAATTCCTGGAAGTGGCGCTATGGTGGGTTTTTCCTACACTGGCCGTTTGTCCATGTATATGATATAAGCATAAAAAAAGGCCAACCGATGTGCTGGCACCGATTGGCCTTAATGGGGACGGCGCGTGTGCAATATTGCACACAACTCCTTGGATAACTTGGTCGCGGAGGCGCCGGTTACTCCGCCCGTTTCTCCTCACACATGACGAAACTCTCGTTGTTCTTCACAACCATCATTCGCTTGTACGCAAGTTTCCACGCTTTTACAGGAGGGTTCCCTTGTGAGACAAACTCTTTCACGAGATTGCCAAACATGACCGCTTCATTGTAATTGAATTTCATCTTGCTATCTCCTTTGAATTATAGACCTCGTGTTCTCTCCACCGGCGGTTGACTTCAGAGATATCGAATTGCGCCTTGTACTCTTCTATTGTAATGTCCTCTCGTAAGTAGTCAAGGGCATACAACACTTTGGGCGTCCAGTAGGCGCGATTTGCTAGACACATTTCCTGGACTTTATCAACAAATGCGATCATGGCCGGATGGCTACGCATTTGCGCCTGGTCCCTGTCGGTATCTTTGGCGATTTCCGGCAAAACCTCTTCTACAAAAGTCTTTAAAACACCGGAAATGTTGCTGGCATCCATCATGTTCCACACGATCTTTTTGGTCTCTGGTTTCACTCCTGTCCCCCTTTCTGATTAGGGCGCACAATTCTGCGCCGATTTTCGTAATCATCAGCATCCTGATGAACACGAATCTTAGACTTGTTCACTTTGGCTCGAAACATAAGCCTTTGAAGTTTACTGCGCGGCTTGCGAAATTTTTGCTCTTGGACCTTCGCAAATTCGGGATGATCTTGCATCTTCATAACGATACCTCCTTTTTTAGTTTACCGTCAACTTTACCCGGCTTGGACTTATTTGATTATTATATGTTCTCCTCGTTCATTGGATTAACAACTTCCGGCTCGGAAGGAACCGCGTCAATATCTGGTATTACCTCTGAGAACATCTCGCTTAACTTCTGCTGTGCATCACGCAAACCTGCGGCACGTCCCATGCCGTAAGCATAATCGAAATTCCTGTCGTTGTTGTCAGTAGGAGTATTTGCAGAACTAATGCCCTTCAATCTCTCTGCCGCCTGCTCTTCGTGCTGTTGCTCAAGATAAGCAAGCTCGCTATGGCAACGTTTGATATCCAGGGCCACATTTTTCATTTGTCCCATTCTGTCCCCCTTTCCCAAGCCAGGCAAGGTTGACAGTAAACTTGTTTTCTCTTTATCGGTTATTACTTACCCGGCCCGGTTAAAATCTATAAGGATGAAAGCCTCTCGTGGTCTGCGACTTCCGCCGCAACTTCAACATTTACGTAAAGAAGCTCATCAAAGCTCAACCAGGAATCCCCGCTCTTGCTTCGGACAAGATACCGGAAATCATCTATCTCCGGGTCAATTATCCTCTGCGGCTGGCCGTAAAGGTCTCGGATAAGCAGCATTTACTCATCCCCTTTCTTGATATATGTCAACGTGCCGTCGGTGCCGTTCACCAGCCCCATATCAGGGCCGTTTAGCGCGATGTGTAAAACACGCCTGACATAGCCGAGAATGGAAAGGCGACCTGCTTCAAAATCGCGGTCGCGAGTGTTATCTTGATGATTGTTCAAAACATGTTCCGATTCGTATTCCTCGATCCGCTTGTCCGCTCTCTCTTCGAGAGTGGTGATTTCGTCCAGAATCATCTCTACCCATTTTACTTTTTCTGCGTCTGTTAATTTTCTCATGTGTCCCCCTTTTTCGGTCAAAAGGGCCGGGCAAATAATAACAAATAAAGTTTTTTGCTTGTTTTTCTCTTTATCGGCTTATCACTAGTCCGCCCTCCTGTGGTTTCCGATCAATAATTAGAGGCTAGGTGGTTAGGCGGTGGCCTCCTTTTTGACTGATTTTCCGGATGCGGTCTTTTTGCCGGTCTTGGCTTTGGTCTTTGTGCCGGTCTTTTTACCGCCGGTCTTTTTGCCGCTGGTTTCCGCTTTGGTTTCCGCTTTTTTCGCTTTGGTTTTCTTTTCGGACTTGACTTTTTCCGCGTCAGCCAGCGCCCTTTCTTTAATATCTTTGGGCGCGCCGACATGGAAACCGGCGCTCATGGCGCGCTCAGTCATATCTTTATGAGATATGACTTTGACCCCATGCTTTTTGTATACGGACTTGAAGTCACCGGACATCTCAATCTCGATGTTGAGTTGAGTGTCCTCAGGAGAGTCTGCGGGCAATTCCGCGAACTGATAGAGGCATTCCTCCCCGTCGGCGTGTGACTTCCGGAGCATTTTAATATAAAATCCGAGCTGTTTCCGGATATCTCCGAGCAGCGGGCCGATGAATATGCCCGTCGGCACGTCGAAAAGCCGAACACGTCCGAGCGCGGCTTTTTTCTCGGCAAGCGGTGTGCGCTTTTTGCCGCCGGTCGTTTCCGCTTTTTCCGCTTTTGCGGTCTTTGCGGTCTTTGCGGTCTTTGCGGTCTTTGCGGTCTTTGCGGTCTTGTTTATTTTCGACATAACTTAGCTCCCCTTTTTTGTTTTTGAGATTTACAAAAATAGGGCGAACTAGTAAAAAACCGATAAAGAGTAACTTTAAATTTTCAAAGAACTAAAATCCGACTTGCCGATTTTTCGGCAAGGCTAGTTAAAGGCCGGGCTTTGCGCTGGTTCGCTAGCTAGGACTACTAGCTAGTTACTCGCGCTTTGGCTTACTGATTTTTGAAAGAACTATGCTTTATCTAAAAAGCTGATATCAGAGTATCACAATATCAAATTATTGTCAAGTTAAATTTTGATTAAAAATAAATTAATTTTTTTAATATTCACGATTGCAATAAACTAGAGTTAAAGGCAGGCACAGGCAGGGCAGGCAGGCACAGGCAAGGCACAGGCAGGCACAGGCAGGCACAGGCAGGCACAGGCAGGGCAGGCAGGCACAGGCAGGCACAGGCAGGGCAGGCTATCATAATGCAATACTAGATATCCCGGCCGTCATACTATTTTAAAATTTGATATCATGATATATTAAAATCTAATATCAAATCCCGATCAATGTTTATCAATATTTTTGATATATACTATTTTAAAAATTGATATCATGATATATTAAAATCTAATATCAAATCTCGATCAATGTTTATCAATATTTTTGATATATACTAATAGAAAACCGCGACCATTGCCGGTAGCGATCAAAATAATCGGGCCAGAGGCTGAAGCTACCTCTGACCCGATTTTAAAGTGAGCCAGCACTTACGGTGCTAGGTTTTCAGGATGATAACTGTTCCTGACCGATAAAAAGGGAGGCAAAAACAATCATAAAGCAACATCCTCTAGCTCCCGCAAGTGTGACTCAATCCGTCTTTCTGCTTCCATCCTTCTTCTGCGCCCGGTCATGTGAAAAGATTTGTGACATGATTTGTGCATAAAAACGAGGTTTCCGGGCGACCAGTTGTCATGATTGCCGTCTCTATGATGTACCGTCACCGATTCGATGGCCTTGGCCCGTGGGCGCTCTTGATGTTCCTCCGGCGCTTTCGACAATAAGGGTTCGCCGCAATAAGGGCAATTCTGCATCTTACAAGCGCACCACGCTAAGAGATGAGCATGGCGCTTTAATTGACGACTTGCTTTCTGTTCATTCCTGGGCATTATATCACCTTATATCAATCCCTTCTTTTTGAGCGCCTCTCTCAAAGGCTGTGGCTCCCGGTCGAGTATCTCCTCGGACTTATAACCGCAATTATTACACTTTATTTTAGGTCCTAACCACTCCGGGTTGCCGCATTCGGGACATTCGAGTCTATTTTGCCGCCACTGTTCCGCTCTCTCTTTGTCTATACGCCCGGTCGGGTCCTTCCTGCTCTTTTTCTTCCCTTTCTTTTTTCGATGTCTTTCCATCTACCCTACTCCCCGTTCTCATCTCCGTGCAATATTGCACGGGCTAATTTCAACCGATAGGCCGTATCCATAAGCTGAATTTTTGCATTCAACGCTTCCTGGCGGTGACTGTGTAAAGTATCACAAATCATGCTTTGCAATCTTTCCAGCTTTCTTTCGTGCCGGATTGCTTGGCGATTTCGGGCTTTGATCTGATACAGTTCCTCTTTGAGTTTTTCAATCTCTTGTTCAAGCTCGAACTTCTGCATATTGCAATAATCTTCGCATTCCTCTTCGAGCATCTCTTCTTCTGTCAATGTTGTTTTCATAACTATATCCTCTCTTGATATCTGATATGTTAATAGTTCCCGCTACCAAAGCAACGCGGGCACACATTACGGCCCTGGGGGTCCCGATGGAATATCACTTTGTTTGATACGATGCGCCCCGTTCCCCGGCACCTCGGGCATATAATCGGGCGCGGATCATCAGGATGCGCAAAGTCCTTACGGGGTACGATGCGATGGTGACGATCAGTTTGACGCTTGCGCCACTCCCAATAGGATTGCAAAAATTCGAGCGGTTTTCTTTTCAGCCTGAAGTTCTTCGCCGTGATTGCATACTCTCTGTAGGACTTGCAAAAACGGCGCACTTCACTTACCATGTTCCGGCGCCCCTCTCTCATAACATTCATCTCCGTCATTGTTCATTACCTCCCTTTTGGTCTTGTTGATCTTGTCGATCTTGCATCATGTTTGCTTCATTTATTATTATAATATCATATCATAATCAACAAGGAAAGTCAAGTCAAAAATCAAGTGCATATTTGATATGCACATTATATATGCGCCACTAAAAAGTTAATTAAAAACAATTCCTTGCGCTATTCTCTAGCTTATCCAGGTTCTACAAAAAACAGGAACCAAACCACTGTGTGGGGCGCTAGGGATTAGAGTAAATTTCCAAAGGATTCCAAGGGATTGATGCCGATGATGCCGATAAAAGATTAGACAAGACAAGACAAAACAAAACAACTACTCCCCTATCTCTTCTCTATCTCTCTCTCTATCTCTATCTCTCTATCTACCTTTTATGCTAATCCCTTGAGAAGGTGCGCCGGAATTTGAAAAAGTGCGCCGGAATTGTAGTGTATTATGTGCATGACATCACTTGTTCCACGGATCTCTGTACGCCGTGTATATCGCAAAAAGAAAAACGGCAACGTACATCACCACAACAAACAAATCGTCACTGATGACTATTACCATCATTGGGAATTTGCGCCGGAGTTTGCGCCGGAATCTGGAAAATTGCTCTCTTTATGTAGAGGGAAAAAAATCACGGTCAAGAACTCCTGTATCTTTGGCGCGATTGATCTCCGTAACCAATTCGCCGTGTTTTGCAATCCGAAATCTTGTTGCCTCACTCCCCGCTTTGGCGCACTGTTTTAAAAATTTGTAATAAACCTTGAGACAATTTTTACAAGTCACGTGTTTGCTCATATCATCAGGATGAATGTTTACGACCTCCATTCTACTCAGAGATTTGGCGCCCTTATAAGAATCTTTGATATCAACTTCCTCAAATGCAAGACCGCAAAAAGTTACGGGCTTAACAAGTATCATCATACCATCATCATAATCGGAATCAAAAGAGATATAGATTTTTGATAAGTGTACCTTGCCGGTCCGACTCATTAATCTCTTGGGCAAAAACCGTGTCCTATTTGAAGACAAATAACGCTTCATATTCATTTTCGTACCTCCTTTAGATAACAAACATCTCTAGCTCTTTTTTCTTGACAAACCACCAAGGCACCGATATTTTGCCCCGATTTACATCAAGGACTGATATCAATGAATCGGGCACCCAAATCCTGCGATCATAAAAGCGGACAAGCGTCGCCGCCCGCGAACTTTTTTCAATATTGTCAAACCTCAACTCGACTTCTTTGAAATGTTTTTTCATTGTTTATTCCTTCATGTTTACTGGTTTTGTGTGCAATATTGCACCCCATTTTCCACATATAAAAACGCAACTTCAAAAGTACCGGTTCCGGGTTTGCCATCAAAACGAATATTCGATTACCTTGTGATGAAATGATTATCCCCATACCTTCAATGTTATCAATAGGTTA
>CAZVSU010000104.1:6422-6766 GCA_964629645.1 uncultured bacterium
GTTACAAGGCAATACAAAATATTCGACCTAAGAAGCCCTCGATCATAAATCGGTGCAATTTATTGCACATTTTGTTCATCAACCTTCTCGATTTCATCGGGCTTTAAAGCTAATCTTAGCTTGTTTTCAAACTTTACCAATACGTAGTCTCCTGCGATTGAAGTCGCTAAAATTTCACCGATTGATCCGGGTGTATAAAACCGTTTTCCAAGAGGCAAAACACGTACTTTGTCGCCTTTCTCAATCTTCTCAACTTTCTCAACTTTCTCAACTTTACACATCATTCATCCTTTCGGTTGTAATTGAAGCTGATGCAGGAAGAGGGACTTGAACCCTCACGCCCA
>CAZVSU010000105.1:0-6694 GCA_964629645.1 uncultured bacterium
CTAGCTTAAATTCCCTTCGTCCTGTCGCGTAGTAATAATCGCAATATTTAAACATTGGTTCGTTGCGCGTCACTCTGAGTAGCCTTGCCGGGATTCCAAAAGCCTCCGCAACAATCAGCCCGTGCAGAGAACTCGAGATGACAAGCGCGCTATCGAGGATTTTGTCGACGATCGCTTCCCAAGGCTCGAGCGGAGAGGCGAGCAAGGGGTCGTCTGGAAACAAGTGAAGCTCCGAGATATGGGGGATCACAAGATAGGGGCGGGCCGGGTGAGGCGGTTTTTTGAATTCCGGAAAAAGCAAAGGAAGCAGTGATGCGGGATCGCCGTACACTTCCGGCACTTCGATGCCCATTATTTGAAGAAAAAAACGAGTCAGGGGGCCCCTCACAGCGCGCACGTCCAGAGCATCCGCTCGGTACTCGTTAATCCTGGGATGCTTTCCATTGATTCCCGACCCCCACACCGTATCGCCTTGTCTTGCAAATTGTAGGATGGACCCAATCGCAAGCACTTTCCCGCATTCGTCGATGGCGGCTTTTTCAACCTGGCGGCCAAGGAGCTTTTCCGTAATCACGACAGAGAGGTCGTCGCCAAAATTTTTAGAGCCGTCCCCTTCACCCGGCTCCCACCAATAGAGAGGAGCTGACAATAGCAGCGGCATGAAAAATAGCTGTGCGAACAAAAAGACCGATTTCATAAATAAAGCGCGCCATTTCAACAAGTAAGAGACTAAAGCTGATCGGAGGAGGCAGCATAACGCTCGCAGCAACGTGCGCGGTCGCCTTCATCTTCACACTTCAAATGGGATGTTTTAATGAAAAAATGATACCCGATCATCGGGATAAGCGGGCTCAAAAGCAAGGGCCCAACAGGCAAGTGCAGACCGTAAAGAGGGCGCGGTCCTCTCGCCTCTTGCAGGTTCATTCTCTCCTCTAAGCGCCGTACGCGGTCCGCCAATTCCTTGGAAACCGGACAGGTTTTTGGCACTGGTGCAGCCCCCCACTTGGGGCGCAGTGCATTGAAAAACGCAATCATGCCTCCTTTTTTATCGATCTGTCGTTAATGAGTCAAGCGCAATCCTTGACGGACACGCCTTAAGCTTGTTAGAATCATGCCTCAAATTAAGGATGACGATGACAAAGCCCACAGACACTCCTACTCCCATGATGGCGCAGTGGCACGCCTGCAAAAAGCAGGCTGCAGGCGCCCTCCTCCTCTTTCAAATGGGGGATTTTTACGAAGCGTTCTATGACGATGCTGTCAAATTAGCCGAAGTTCTCGACCTGACGCTGACGAAACGTCAAGAGATTCCGATGGCGGGGGTGCCCCTCCACACATGCGACAGCTACATCGACCGGCTCGTGAGCAAAGGCCATCGCGTTGCCATCGCCGAGCAGACAGAAGATCCTTCAAAAACAAAAGGGCTCGTGAACCGGGAAGTGGTGCGCATCGTAACGCCAGGTTCTGTCATCGATTCCTCTTTAATCGAAGAAAAAGCGAACAATTTTTTTGCGTCTCTTTGCCAAGTCGGAACCCTCTTCGGCCTTGCCTTCGTCGATCTATCCACGGGAGAATGCGCCATAAGCGAGTTCGAGTCCGAAGGCGAGCTCTTGAACGAACTGTACCGCCTCCGTCCCGCAGAAATTCTGACGTCCAAAAAGTTCCGCAAAAAAAATGACGCATGCCTCGCTGAGCTGAAATCTTCGTATCCATTTCTGATCACCACAGAAGAAGAGTGGAAGTTTGAGCACCAATTCTCTTATGGACAGCTGACCAACCATTTCGGCGTGAATACATTGGACGGATACGGCCTCAAAGGCAAAGTAGCCGCGATCAATGCCGCCGGGGCGCTTCTTTCCTACCTTAAAGAAACACTGCTGCAGCCCTGCGGCCATATTCTTGACATCTCCCCCTACTCCCCCTCCCATTTCATGACGCTCGACGTCATAACACAGAAAAACTTAGAGCTCACCGAGGCCTTGCACCAGGGAAAGACTCTTCTCAGCATACTCGATCATACGGTCACCCCGATGGGTGGTCGAAAACTCAGAAACTGGATCAAACAACCCCTTCTGTCTCTTGCCGAAATCAAAAAACGGCAAGATACCATCGCTCTTCTTGTGCGTGAAAGAAGCCTGACTCTTAAACTGAAAGAGACCCTAAAATCGGTTCGCGATATCGAGCGGCTGATCGCAAAAATCAGCAGCCAAAGCGGCTCTCCCAAAGACCTCAAGGCGATCGGAGCCTCTTTTGAGGCTATTCCAAAAGTTAAGGCATTGTTGGAGCCTCTTCTTGGAGACCCTCTTATCCTTGAATTGGCACGCTCGCTGCATTCTCTGCCCGATATGACCGGTTTGATTGAGCGGGCCCTCGTCGACGAGCCTCCGCTTCGCGTCAGCGACGGCTCCGTGATCAGGGAAGGGTTTCATCAAGAGCTAGACGAGCTCAAGGCACTTTGCCAGGACAATAAAACCTGGATTGCCAATTATCAAACAGAGCTAAGAGAGCAGCTTGGGATCAAGACGCTTAAAGTCGGCTTCAACCGAATGTTCGGTTATTACATTGAGGTGAGCAAAGGGCAAACCGACAAGATGCCCGATCACTTCGTCCGAAGACAAACCCTTGTCAATTCCGAGCGCTATATCAGCCCTGAGCTCAAATCGTACGAAACAAAGGTTCTGACTGCCGAAGATAAAATTGGCGCGATCGAGAGCGAACTTTTTTCGCAGATCAAAAAAGAGGTCGCAACCTATGCACCGAAAGCCTCCGAGGTCTCTAAAGCCGTCGCGGTTTTAGACTGCCTCCGCAGCCTGGCGGAGGCGGCCCTTGAAAATGGATATTGCCGGCCGCAGATGGACACCTCGTACGATTTTTCAATTGAAGAGGGGCGCCACCCGGTCATCGAGCTCTCCCTTGGTGGCACATCCTTTGTTCCCAATGATACGTTCATGAACCGAGAAACCGACAGACTTTTTTTGATTACCGGACCTAATATGTCGGGTAAGTCGACCTATATCAGACAGGTCGCTCTTATCGCCATCATGGCGCAGATGGGTTCTTTTATTCCCGCCCGCGCCGGCAAACTGGGCATCGTTGACAAAGTTTTCACAAGGATCGGCGCGAGCGACGACCTTTCCAGAGGCCAGTCCACCTTCATGGTAGAAATGGCCGAGACAGCCAACATCTTGAACAATGCGACCGACCGCTCCCTAGTGATTTTGGATGAGATTGGACGCGGCACTAGTACCTACGACGGGATTTCGATCGCTTGGGCGGTGGCCGAATATCTTCTCACCGCTGAGGGAAAACAAGCGAAAACCCTCTTTGCAACCCACTATTGGGAGCTGACAAAACTTGAAGATAGAGGCCTCGGGGCCAAAAACTACCATGTCGCCGTTCAAGAGTGCGACAATCAGGTTCTTTTTCTCCACAAAATCATCCAGGGAGGAACTGATAAGAGCTACGGCATCCATGTGGCGAAACTGGCAGGCATGCCCCATTGGGTCCTCGAGCGCTCCGCGGAGATCTTGGATCACCTCGAACAAAATGCAAACCGCAAAAGCGCATTTGAACCCGGACAGGCAAAAAAACACCCTCCGCGCCGCAAAAAACGGAGCGGCTCGGAGGATCAACTTCTTCTGGGTCTCAGCGTGGAAGGATTGAATTAACCGCTTGGATCTCTGATGCGGGCGCGCCGGCAATCGGGGTCTTAAGGGAAAATATTATCGATAAAAAAGAGAAAATGGGTAGACTCGGTTTATGCCGTACCTCCCCCCTAAAAACTACTTAAGCGACGAAGCGATCCTCATGCAGCTCATCCTATCGGAATACATCAGCATCTGCCGCATTATGAAACCGACGCTAAGGCTGCTCAAAAAAGAGTTGAAAAAAGAATGGCACCAGCAAAATATTGTGCCGATACTTGAAACAATCAAACACTCTGTCTTAGAAATCGGCGGCCCGCTCAAACGCCCCTTTTTCACCACCCCCTGGAACCGCCAGCAAGGCAAGCTTGAAAAACTCGAAGACTACAGCTACCTCCTCGTTCTCAATATCGAAAGAAGCAACCCCACCTATTACACTCTTTATCAAGATGTCCTTTCAGCCCGCGTCACTATCAAAAACTTTCTCCGTCTCCTCCAGCTATGGAATCGCCAGTCGACGATTTTTCTCGATTCGATCGAACCCGCTCAGGTGCAGCTCAGTCTTTCCGCTCTCTACGACCAGATAAAAAAAATTGCACAATCGCTGTCAACTGTCCTCCAATTTTCAGGAAAAGATGAAAACGTCGCCCTTTTCCTGCTGCGCCACCAAAAAGAGATCTCATCCCACATCGGCCGCAGCTTTTTTCGTGAAACTATCGACAGGCTTTATCCCTTTGGAGCGAGCAAAGCAGAGTCTGACCTCAAACGAAAGCTCAAGGCAAGGGGCTTTGATCACCTGGTGGCAGAACTTCCCACCCTCATGAAACAGGCTGCGGTCAAATGAATGATCTTGTCGACCTCATCAAACTCACGAGGCGCTATCTCGAAGACAATTTTGCCCCCGATGAATGGCTAGCGACAGACGCTGAACATGTAGCATTTTTTCGCGGACTCGCCAAAAAGCCATCGGCTGCTGAAAAACTAAAGCCTCGAGCCCTGACCCCGCCGCCGCAGGTTAAGACGATCACCAAAAAAGCTCCGCCGCCACGTGAGTTGCCGATCGAAAAAGCTGAGTCGGACACTGGTGAGGAAGCGGCTCCGCCGGAACCGATCGCGGTAAAAAAAAGCGAAAAGACCTCTCCTGTCAACCTCCTCTCCCAACTAGAAACGCTGCGCAAGGTGTGCCCCAGCCTCGGCATCATCGAAGAGATCCCGGGGCCTGCAGACCCCAAAAAAGTGGCGATTCTGTCCGATTCCAGCCCTTTTTGGGAAAAAGTGGCCGATGCTTTAGAGAGCCGGAATGTCGAGACCTCGCTCATCGACCTGAGCGATTTTGAACGTTTCGAGTCGGAAGCGTCAAATTTTGATTTGGCTCTGGTCCCAAGAACCCTGAAAAAGACCATCACGGCCCTCCCTGTGATTGCCACCGAGGAGACCCATCTTTACCAGACTGACGTCGTGTTAAAGCGCGTCCTTTGGAAGTCTCTTTGCGCCCACCTCAATATTTAAGTTGACTTTTTTAGTAAAAGATAATATGATTTTAAAGAATTTTTATTGATCATAATAGGAGATTTGATATGAAGACGCCACCACCCGAGTTTTGTCTCGATGGCCCCAGATTTAGGGAGAATCTAAAAGAAGACTATCACAAATTTGACCAAAACGAGCTATCGCGCAATCGAAGGAACTTATATTTGTTCGGTCCTATCCTGGGAGCATTTGGCGCTCTTGGAACCGTAGCGGCTGTCGTCTGCTCAGGAAGTATGATTGGATCACTCGTGGGCCGCGTTTCTCTTCCAAATGGAAAGTTGGATCAGCTGCTCACCATCATGGTCTCTGTGAAAGCTGCCGTAGGCTGCCTCTTTATGCTCAGCAAGCTCGCAAGCTATAAAAACTTTACACAAGAGGATACTGAGGAGCGCGTAAAAACATTCATCTACAATTTTAAACTCGGTCAAAAAAACCAGGACTTCCGCTTTGATGAACTGGAAAAACACGGCTACATCTCCAAAACATTAAAAGAGTTTTTGGAACTCGGCTCCTTGAAAGTGAAAAAATTAGAACGCTTAAAAGATTTAGAACTTGACCGATCCTTAAAGGAACGTGCAAGGTATAGCAATGCCAAAGACCAGGCAAATGATCTCGGTCTGAAGCAGTATTGTGATTCGCAAATAATAAAGGAGAGGGAGAATTTTCAAGAAAAACTTAGAGAGCACATGTCTTCGATTGACGAATGGAAGGAAAAATGGAACGCGGTCAAGGAGTATTTAGTTTCAAATGAAATTGAGCGAATAAGAAACATGAAAACATTTCGGTTTAACGTCATTAATAATCATGGCACTATTATTTGTGACTTAATCCTACCGCAAAGCGCGGCATCCTCTCGCTCGCTATAAGCGGTGCGCCCCACTTAAGCGCTTCCGTACGGGAGCGCTTGGGCGTTAGCTCCCCCTTCGAATAATTAATGGGCGGTGTGTTAGACTGGGTGGTCATGGGATCGGAACGTTTTGCATCAGTCGCCTTGGAAATTGCGGTCAATCAAACATTGGACTACGCCATCCCGGAGCCGTTTGCCGGCCAAGCCAAAAGAGGGATGAAAGTGTCGGTGCCGGTTCGAGGTCAAATCAAACCGGGATACATCGTCGAGATCAAAGAGGCTCCCTCTTTTCCCCGCGTCCAGCCTATTGCCAAGCTCCACACCGAGGTCGTCGTTGAAAGAGATCTATTGACTTTGGCTCTTTGGATGAGCCGCTATTATGGCGCCCCTTTAAGAAAAGTTTTTAAAGTCATTCTCCCTTCCCCTGTCCGCAATGAAAAAAAAGAAAAACAACAGCAGTATGTGCTGCGCGCCATGACCCGCGAAGAGCTTCGTGAACTTTGCATCGCTGTTCGAGCAAAGTCGCCGAAGCAAGCCGATCTGATCGAGGCGATGCTCTCTGTGAAAAAAGGGCTGCTCTTGACCGAGCTTTTAGAAAAAACTGGTGGAACGCGCGCCCAGGTCAAATCCTTAGTCGACAAAGGTGCGTTCACGCTCGATGTTGTGCGGATCG
>CAZVSU010000106.1:0-6628 GCA_964629645.1 uncultured bacterium
GCAAAGCCAAAAAATTTTTTGGCGGAGAGGGAGGGATTTGAACCCCCGGTCCCGAGAACTCGGGACAGCGGTTTTCGAAACCGCCCCATTCGACCACTCTGGCACCTCTCCAAAACAGGTGTCCTTGGGAGGATTTGAACCTCCGACTTTCGGCTCCGGAGGCCGACGCTCTATCCGCTGAGCTACAAGGACAATTGCAATAAATATAACTCCTAACCTTATCTTTTCGTATATTCTCAAAAAAATCAAGTTGTGTATTATTAAAATAAAGGGTAGTTGACAATAAATCTCCGCAAGTTTACACCCGCGGCATCTCTTGTTTCTTCGGCGGAGTGAAATCCGCCGAAGCAGAAGATTAAACCCTGCGTTCATCCCTGGACTTACCTGCCTCGTCGGCAGACGGGCCTGCCCGAAATGCTAACGCATAGCGTTGCAGGCGGGCGCCCAGGATCTTCTGCGAAAGGCGGATAAAAAATTATGGGTTTATATTCATAAAGGAAAAACTTGCAAGTTTCCTGTTTTTTATTAAGACTTGTCCTAAAAAATAAAATACTCTTGTAATCCTGAATGTCTTTCACAAAGTTGCAACTCGACTAAAAATCTATAAAGAAAATAGGGAAAGCAAGAGGTTTAAAAAGCTATTTGTATATTTGTGAAAGGATTCGTCAATTCGTAGGGCCTAAAAACTTTACAAAATAATAAATATCGCTAAACTTTATTAAAGAGATAAAAATTAAAGTTTAAAATATGAAAGTTTTAAAATTTGGCGCTGTTTGGTGCCCGGGATGTTTGGTGATGAAACCACGCTGGGAAGAACTGGAAAAGGAAAACCCCTGGCTGGAAACAGAATATTATGATTTTGACAAAGACAAGGAAACAGTCAAAAAATACAACATTGATGAAAAATTGCCAGTTTTTGTTTTTCTGGACAAAAAAGACAACGAATTTTTGCGCCTTACCGGCGAAATTGACAAGAAAAAATTACAAGAAATACTTAACGAAAATAAAAATAAATAAAACTATGAGAAAATTTTGCGTAAAATATATTCTATTTTTTCTATTGCTGTTTTTTGTTTTCTCTCTCCAACAAACAAAAGCAAAAGAGGATACCACTGCCTATTTCTTTTACGGCAAAGGCTGCCCGCATTGCACCCAGGAAGAGCAATTTTTAAAGGCCTTAAAACAGCAGCACCCTGGTCTGGAGATAAAAATTTTTGAAATCTACCATCACAAAGCAAATGCTTTGTTTTTAGAGAAAGTAGCCAAAGAACTGGATACGGAAGTCAGCGGAGTGCCTTTTTTGGTTATTGGGGATGAAGTAATCATCGGCTATGCTGATGGCATTACCTCCAATAAAATTGAACGCCAAACCAGCGAATGCCTGGAACAAGCTTGCCCGGATTCAGTAGCGCCTTTACTGGAAGAGGCCACTGCGGCTAAAACTGATGATAACTCTGAAGAAAAAAAACAGAATGATAAAAAAAATACTGAAGAACATAAAAATTCCGAGGAAAAACAAACTGTAAAATTGCCGTTTTTAGGTGAAACTGATATTTATAAATTCTCTCTGCCGGTGCTGACGGTGATAATGGGCGGTTTGGACGGATTCAATCCTTGTGCGATGTGGACCTTGTTATTTTTGATTAGTTTGCTTTTGGGAATGAAAAACCGTCGAAGAATGTGGACGCTGGGCGTCACCTTTATTGTCGCTTCCGCTGCTGTCTATTTTTTATTTATGTCCGCTTGGCTCAATTTAATGCTATTTTTGGGATTAATTATCTGGGTGCGTTGGGGCATCGGCGCTTTAGCTTTATTTGGCGGCGGCTATAGCATAAAAGAGTTTTTCACTAATAAAGGCGGTGGCTGCAAAGTGACTGGCACGGAAAAACGGCAGAAAGTTTTTGAAAAATTAAAAGCCGTAACCTATCAAAAAAGCCTTTGGTTGGCTTTGGGAGGGATTATAGTTCTGGCTTTTATGGTCAACTTAGTGGAACTTATTTGCTCCGCCGGTCTGCCGGCCATCTATACCCAAATTTTAGCTATAAACGACTTGGCTACCTGGCAATATTACCTCTATATTTTCTTATATATTTTCTTTTTTATGCTGGATGATTTATTTGTCTTTTTTGTGGCCATGATTACCTTGGAGATGACCGGCGTCACTACTAAATATGCCAGATATTCCCGCCTAATAGGCGGCATCCTGATGCTGATAATCGGCATTCTGCTGATTCTCAAGCCCGAATGGCTGATGTTTGGATAAAATTTTAATTCAATAACCTCCTCTATATGCCCCCTCCTTATTTAAGGAGGGGATTAAGAGGTGGTTTTATTTTATAAAAATGCAACTTATTGTTGCAGTTTTTTGTTACGTAATTTGTTAAGTAATAAATCATTTAACAATTTCAGTGGACATACCGGGAATCGCCAGCCTAAGGCTGGTCCGCCTTTGGCGGAAACCTAAGTATTAATTCAAAAAATACAGTGGACCTACCGGGAATCGAACCCGGAACTGGGCAATGCGAATGCCCTGTTATACCATTTAACTATAGGCCCCAATAAATTAAAAACCTAATTTCTAAGCACTAAATACTAAACAAATAATTAAAGTTTAAACATTAAAATTTTGAAAAACAAAAGCCTTGGATTTCTAAAATTGTTATTTGTGATTTATTTAGAATTTAGATATTAGAATTTAAGATTTCATCTACTATATATACTTTCTTCCTTTCAATTTATCCGGTAAGTATTCTTGATCACTACTATCTTCTTTGGGGGTATATTTATAACCTTTACCATATCCTAAATTTTTCATCAACTTGGTCGGTGAATTGCAAATATGCAAGGGTACTGGCAAATTGCCAAATCTCTCCACGTCTTTTTTGGCTTTATTATAGGCTTCATAGGCTAGAATGCTTTTTCTGGTCTTGGAAAGATAGATTACGCATTGGGCTAAATGGACATTACACTCTGGATAGCCCAGCTTGTGGCAAGCATCAAACACTGAATTGGCCAAAATCAAAGCGTGCCGATCCGCCAAGCCCACGTCTTCACTGGCAAAGCGTACCAAGCGCCGGGCAATATAGAGGGGATCCTCCCCGCCCTCCACCATTCTTGCCAGCCAATAGACTGCCGCATCAGCATCGCCGCCTCGCATTGATTTATGCAAAGCAGAAATAATATTATGATGTTCTTCTCCGGTTTTGTCATAAAGCAAGTGTTGTTTTTGTAAAATTTGTTTTATTCCATCAATAGAAACATTTTTAACTTTTTTTGTTGAAGTTTCCGTCGCCGCTTCCAAAGTATTCAAAGCCATCCGGGCATCTCCATTAGCCATTTGGGCCAAAAAATCAACCACTTCTTTTTTTATTTTTAGCTTCCCTAGTCCGGCTTCTTTATTTTTGAGAGCCCGGCGGATTATTTTTTTAATGTCGGCTGCTTTTAATTTTTTTAACACAAATACCCGACTACGAGAAACTAGGGCTGAATTCACTTCAAAGCTGGGATTTTCCGTAGTAGCGCCAATCAAAATTAAAACGCCTTTTTCCACATGAGGCAATAAGGCATCTTGCTGGGCCTTGTTCCAGCGGTGAATTTCATCAATAAATAAAATGGTTTTCCTCTGATATTTCTGATTTTCCTCTGCCCGATTAATGATTTTTATTAAATCCTTCTTCCCACTGCTCACTGCACTTAGCAAAACAAAATCCGCACCAGTTTGATTGGCAATAATGGAAGCCAAAGTAGTTTTGCCGCTGCCTGGCGGACCCCAGAGAATCATTGAAGGCACATTATCGTTTTCTATGGCTTTCTTCAGAAAAGTATTCGAGCCAACCAATTCTTCCTGGCCAAAAAAATCCTCTAATTTTCGAGGACGCATTTGATCAGCTAAAGGAGTTTTGTTTTCTTTTTTCATACATTTATAAAATACGGCTTACTTGCTTTAAAACGATTAAACTGCTAAGAGGTCGTAAGCACAAAACTAAAATTTCCACTTTTTTCTAACAATAAAAAACCATTTCGTCAATTCAATCAGAGCGAGACTAGAAAGGGCAACTAAAATTAAAATGATCCAATCAAAAAATCTCAACGGCACAGTATGCAAAATTTTCTGCAAAAAGGGAATATAAATAGCGGCAGAAAAGCCAACGAAAACTGAAATAGACGACCAGACCAGCATTTTATTGTTAAACAAATTGATTTTCCAAATATTTTTACTGAAATTCTTATAAGCATAAATTACGAAAGCGGTGTCCAGGCAAATGGCACCGAAAATCATAGTCCGAACATAATCCAAATTCAAATTGAGCATAAAATATAAATAATAGAAAAGCAAAAGCGTAAAAAGCTGATCAATGAACCCGGTACCAAATATTAAAATTTTCATTTTCTTGTCCAGCAAATCCTTTTTAAGAGGAATGGGCTTTCTTTTAAGAACACCTTTTTCTCCGGGTTCAAAGGCATAAGAAATAACCGGCAAAGTATCTTCAATAATATTATTCCACAAAATCTGCACTGGCAGAATAGGAAGCGGCCAGCCAAAAATTATTTTGGAAGTCCCGACTAAGATCACTGAAGTAAAGGAATCTGCTAGGACATAAGAGATAGATTTTTTCATATTATCCAAAATAATCCGGCTTTCCTTAATAGCCTTCACAATAATATTAAAACTATCGTTTAGTAAAACCAAGTCAGCGGCTTGCTTGGCTGCTTCCGTGCCTGAGCCTAGGGCAATGCCGATATCCGCTCCCTTGATGGCAGGTGAATCGTTCACTCCGTCTCCCACCATTGCCACTGCCCGTCCCTTTTTTTGCCAGGCTTCGACAATTTTTATTTTTTGCCGCGGTTCTGTCCGGGCATATAGTTTATATTTATCCACATTCCTAACTAGCTCATCTTCACTGAGCTGTTCCAGTTCACTGCCTTCTATGATTTCTTCTTCTTTTATCTTTATCCCCGCCCTTTCAGCAATCGTTACCGCAGTTTTCCGATAATCACCGGTGATTATAATTGGTTTCAAGCCGGCTTTGCGGATATTTCTAATAGTATTTTTAATCCCTCTTCTCAATGGATCTTTGAAGCCAATTAAGCCGACAAATTCAATTTTTTCGACATCCGAATAATCTATTTTTTTCTTTTCTTTGCTTAAAGCTTTATATCCCAAGCCTACCACTCGATAGCCTTCATTCGCCATTTTCTTTATTTCTTCCAGCCATCCATCTGAATTAACCGCCTTTTTCAAAAGAGTTTCCGGCGCGCCGGTAATTAACATCTCATTCTTAGCATGATCGGTTCGCAGGCTAGCCTGGTATTTTATATTAGCATCAAAGGGCAGTTTGGAAATTTCCTTGAAGCCTTTCCCTTCCAAGTTTGGCTTGGTAATGCCCTCTTTTTCTCCGGCAAAAAACAAAGCGCGGTCTGTGGCACTTCCCCGCACTTTCCACTTCTTTTTATTTGCCTCTGGATTTTCCACAAAAGCTTCATTAGCCAAAACACAAATCTTGAGGGCCAGTTTTTCATCATCCGCCAGCAAAGCGCCACGCTGCATTTTTCCTTCAGTTAAAGTCTTGGTTTTATCGAAACAAATAATGGAAGTGGAGCTAAGAGTCTCCACGGAAGACAGTTTTCTGACTAGCCCTTTCTTTTTCAGGAGCCGGTCCATGCCGATAGCTAAAATTACCGTCACTACCACCGGCAAAGCCTCTGGCACTCCGCCTACTGCTACGGCTACCGCTGTTTCAAAAATTTTAATAAAGGAATCTCCGCGCAAAAGCCCTCCCACAATAATTAATACAGCAATAATGCCAATAGCTATTCCGATTTTTTTGGCAAATTTAGAGATTTTTCTTTTTAAAGGAGAGACCTCCTTTTCTGTTTTGCCTACCATGGAAGCAATCTTGCCAATTTCTGTATCTGAACCTATTCCGGTAATTACCATTTTCCCGATTCCATTTTCCACTAAGCATCCGGAATAAGCCATATTATTGCGATCAGCTAAACCTGTATTTTCCTTTATTTTTAGGCTTTTTTTATTTTCTGCTATCCATTCTCCGGTTAAGGCAGCCTGGGAAATACTTAAATTATTGGCAGCGAGTATTCTTCCGTCAGCGGGAATTTTATCGCCTGGTCCCAAGGCCACTATGTCGCCTACGGTTACATTTTTTTGCAAAATTTCCCTTTTTTTGCCATCCCTGATAACTACCGCTTTTGAGTTAAGGCTTTTTTTAAGTTTTTCTAAAATTCCCAGTGTTTTCCTTTCTTGCCAATAACCAAACAGGGAATTAATTAAAACAGCGGAAAAAATAATAATTACATCCGCCCATTCTTTAACCGCTGCCATTACAATCCCAGCCACTATTAAAATATAAACCAAAGGGCTGTTGAATTGCTTCAAAAAAGTTTTTAGGCGGGAAAAACTCTCTTTCTTGGGCAGCTGGTTTAGTCCGTACTTTTCCAGTCTTTTTTTTGCTTTTTTTTCTGTTAATCCTTTCTTGCCGTCAGCCTTTAAGGATTTTAAAACTTCCTTGGTTTTTCTGGCATGCCAGCACAATTTTTTATATTTTTTATTTTTTTTCTTCATAAATAAAATTTTTCAATAAAAACCTCTGTAGTCTTTTTTATTATAATA
>CAZVSU010000107.1:0-6589 GCA_964629645.1 uncultured bacterium
AAAGGTGGCACCCAGATTCGAACTGGGGAATGGAAGCTTTGCAGGCTTCTGCCTTACCACTTGGCTATGCCACCCTCTAGAACGGTTGATCTTATCCCATCAGGGCGAAAGAATCAAGCCAAAACTATTTATTTTTATCTGCACGGCCGTTAATCTAATGGGCATATGACGCCTCAAAACATGTGTGGAAAACGTCTCTTTTACTCAGGCTATGCCGCCGATTCCCGCCTTTGCCGGCAAGGGGATCTTTTCTTTGCTCTCAATGGAGAGAAAACCGATGGTCATTCCTTTTTAGGCGACGCCGCGAAAAGAGGGGCAAGAGCAGCGGTTGTTCAAAAAGGGTATCAAGGATCCGATTTCGGCATGGAACTCCACTATGTCGAGTGTCCTTTAACGACGCTGCAAGATCTGGCGCGGGAAAAAATCGCCGACATCCGAAAACCGATCGTCGGTGTGACCGGCACAGTCGGAAAGACCACATGCAAAGAGTTTTTAGTCCGCCTTCTTGAGGGGACTCGCGAAGTGTCTTTTTCGCCGGACAATCAAAATTCGCAGGTTTCTCTTCCTTTGACGATCCTCAATCACTGCGGATGGGGCGAAGATGTTGTCATCTTAGAAATGGGCATGTCGAAGCCGGGAGAAATTTCCCGTTTAGTCGACATTGCCCCACCTCACATCGCAGTGGTCACAGCCATCACTTTGGTCCATGCGGAAAATTTCGATTCGCTCGACGGGATCGCCCATGCTAAAGGAGAGATTCTCTGTCATCCCGAAACAAAACTGGGCTTAATACCCGACCATCCCGTGCTTCAAAGTAAAGGGACTTGCAAAAAGAAAGTCGTCTCGCTCGACAAACAAGAGGAAAGCAGCGCTCCTTGCATCGCGGCACTCGCCTCTCTTTCTCTGCCGCGCCATCATCAACATAACGCCCTTATCGCCGCTACCGTTTGTCTTGAGCTCGGCTTAACGCCCGAGCAAATTTTACCCCGCTTTCCGCTTCTTCAAGTCCCAAAGGGACGGGGCACCCTCCTTGAAAAGGGGGGCGTTCTCTACGTCGACGATTCTTATAACGCGAGCCCCGAAGCGGTCAAAGCAGCGTTGAATGCGCTGCCGAAGGCTTCCGGAAAAAAAATCGCGGTCTTAGGTGAAATGAAGGAGCTCGGCAAGTTCTCCGAAGAGGCGCACTTAAGCG
The DNA here is from genome assembly GCA_964629645.1 of uncultured bacterium. Lineage (GTDB taxonomy): Bacteria > Chlamydiota > Chlamydiia > Chlamydiales > SLFE01 > JAAKFL01. Next base: position 1,193 of record CAZVSU010000107.1, read on the forward strand.
TCGGATCGTATGCCCTCGATAAATTGGACCTGTTAATTGGATACGGCCCCGAAGCAAAGGTGATGGCAGACCTTTGGGTCAAGAAGGGGAGGCGAGCAGATTGGTACGACTCGAGAAGCGAAACACTCGACGCACTGAAAGCGTCCATTGAGCCGGGCGACGTCGTTTTGATCAAAGGATCGAACTCCTGCCGCCTTTGGGAACTGCTGGAGGCGCTTTGATCTTTCTTCTGATGCGCCTTCTACAAACAGAGTTAGGTGTGAGAGTGCCTCTTGTGCTCAGCTACACATCGACGCGCATGATGCTTGCAGCCTTAACCTCTCTTTTGCTCTGCATTTTTTTAGGGCCCCGCTTCATCAAGATGCTGTACGAGATGAAAATAGGGCAGTCGATCCGAAAAGAAGAGTGTCCACTTCTCGGCGAGCTTCACTCAAAAAAAGAAAACACGCCGACCATGGGCGGGGTTTTGATTCTCTTTTCGATTTTGGTTTCGATGATCCTCTGGATGGACCTGACCAGTTCTTTTACGCTGCTCCTTTTTTTTGTCACATCGAGTCTTGGCATTGTCGGCGGCGTCGACGATTGGCTCAAAATTAAAAAGAAAAACACAAAAGGGCTGACAGCGAGAAAAAAATTGCTCTTTCAGGTGGCCATCGCCGGCGCAGTCGCTCTTTATGTGTTCTACCCCCCTTTCACAGAGTGGTTTCAGTGGGGGCGCTGGTTCACACCTCCGGTTGCAAAAGACCTTCTCTTGGGCGATGCTCCTTTAACTTTAAGCGAATATTCGTCACGCATTTATCTTCCGTTTTTCAAAGAGCCGCTTTTATTTTTGGGAGTTTTCTTTGCGATACTGTTGACCTTTTTTGTTGTCATCGGCGCTTCCAACGCTGTCAATTTGACCGACGGTCTCGATGGCCTCGCATCGGGATGTTTGATCATGGTGGCCGTCGCGCTCGCGTTGATCGCCTTTGTCTCCAATAACATCGACATCGCCCGTTACCTCAACATCCTCTACATTGAAGGAAGCGGCGAAGTGGCGGTTTATCTCTCCGCTTTTTCGGGGGCGTGCCTCGGGTTTTTGTGGTACAATTCCCATCCTGCCCAGGTGTTCATGGGGGATACAGGATCGCTTGCTCTCGGCGGCATTGTGGGCCTTGCGGCCGTTTTGCTGAAACGGGAGCTGCTGCTGGCCATCATCGGAGGGATTTTCGTTGTCGAAGCCCTCTCGGTCATTTTACAGGTGGGCAGTTACAAACTGCGCAACAAAAAAAGAGTGTTTCTTTGTGCGCCGCTGCATCACCATTTTGAGTATAAAGGGTGGCACGAAACAAAAGTTGTCACCCGTTTTTGGATCATCGGATTAATGCTTGGCATCATAGGAATCGCCTCATTGAAATTTCAATAAATATGACTCTCGAAAATCAACATGTTGTGGTTCTTGGTTTGGGCGTAAGCGGCCGGTCAGCCGTCCGCTTTCTCGAAACAAAAAAAGCCAACGTGATCCCTCTCGACGATCAAAGCAGCGCAGGCGGGACTGCCAAAAAAGACTATGACGGCCCTTGCGACCTTCTCGTTGTCAGCCCGGGGATTTCTCCGCGCCATCCTTTTTACCAAAAGGCCATGTCCATGCAGTGTCCGATTATAGGAGAGGCCGAGCTCGGCCTGCGCCATCTGCACGCGCCGGTCATCGGCATCACAGGAACAAACGGAAAGACGACAGTCACGAGCATGACGGCCCACGTTTTGGCTCAATCGGGCATCCCCGCCAAAGCTGTCGGCAACATTGGAGTGCCGGTCACAGAGTGGGCGCTTTTAGAAGACGATCAAACAGTCGCTGTCGTGGAGCTCAGTTCTTACATGTTAGAAACCATGAGGGCCAAAACGTTGGACTTTGCCGCGCTTCTCAATATAAGCCCCGATCACCTCGATCGTTACAAAACAATCGGCGCTTACACAGACACAAAATTTCGGATTGGGAACTGTTTGAAAGGGGGGGAGCTCTTTGTTCATCCCACTTTGATGAGAGAGCAGTGCCGCCCTTATTTCTCTTCCGAGATGCAGGAGCCCCGAACCTTCGAAGAAGAAAATCTCCACGCCGTCTATTCCCTTGTCCGCCCTTTTGGCGTGACGGCTCCTTCTTTCGAGGCGGCGGTCGCCTCTTATCGAAAGCCCCCCCACCGCCTGGAGTTCTTAGGGGAAAAAGGGGGAGTCCGCTTTTACAACGACAGCAAGGGGACTAACGTGGACGCTGTTGCCAAGGCGGTCTCAGCGCTTAAAGGGCCCATTTGCCTCATCGCCGGAGGAAAAGACAAAGGGGAGTCATACGCTGCATGGGGCGATTTGTTTTTGGAGAAGGTGAAATGCGTGTCGTTAATCGGCGAGGCTGCCGAAAAAATTGCACGCGATCTGGGGCGAAGCGTACCCGTGACCCACTGCGGGACGCTGCAGAAGGCCTTCGACCACAGCGTTGAAAAAGCCCGGCCGGGCGACTGCGTGCTTCTGTCGCCCGGATGCTCGAGCTTCGACCAATTTTCTTCTTACGAAGAAAGGGGAGAAGAGTTCCGGCGGCTGGTCGATAATTTGTCAATAATTTAATTGACTTTATAGGTAATATGTTGAATAGGTCATTATAAGTTCATAGATGCAAGTTATAATCGTATAAAAATGGAGCGTGTACATGTCAATCAACCGCAAAGATACCATACTAATCGCCGTTCTGATGAACGTGGGACTCCTGACAATTCTTTTTATCACAGCCATGAGTTTTGACGAAGAGAGTGCCCCACAAAAAGATGAGACACAAACATTTGTGGCCGAGAGAGTGCAAAACGACGATCAAGAGGACTTTTTCCAACTCGTCCCCTCTGAAGAGGCGCCCCGAGACGAAGTGGACCAAGTGCTTAAGGCCTATGCCAAACGCCAAAAAGATGACACGCCTCCCGAGCCGCAGTCCGCTCCCGTTGACAAACAGACCGTTGAAGTGACTGTGAAAAGGGGAGACTCGTTAGATAAAATTGCGCGCGCCAACAAGACAACGATTCGCACCATCAAGGAACTTAACGAGTTAAAAACAGATCGCCTCCGCATTGGCCAAGTGCTAAAAATCCCGCTTCCCGCTCCCTCCGAAGTTGCCGAAGTAAAGGACGAGTCGCCTTTATCTCCCGATGGCTCAATGTATTATGAGTTAAAAAGCGGAGACAACCCTTGGAAAGTAGCGAAAAAATTCCATGTCAGCTACGACAGCATCATCGAGCTGAACGACCTCAATGAATCGAGAGCCAAAAGTCTAAAGCCCGGCGATAAAATCAGGATCAAGTGATGGCCAATAGCCGGACGGCTTTGATCATCTTGACCAGCGTTCTGTTTTCGTTGGGGCTGGTCATGATTTTCAATACTAATTCTGCCGAAATTATGGACTTAAGCTTAGAGCGAAGTCCCCATATTGCCATGTTCAAACAAATGGCGTACGCGGGCCTCGGCCTCGGATGCGCACACTTTATCATGAAGATAGGAGTGAGGCGATTCGTCCGCTACAGCCCTCTTTTCTTAGGACTGCTCACATTGGCCCTTGCGCTTTGTTTTGTTCCGGGCCTCGGAAAAGCGGTGAATGGATCGAGGCGGTGGGTCGCTATCGGCGGCCTTTCCTTTCAGCCCTCCGAGTTTGTGAAATATGTGATTCCGGCATTTTTCATCCTCCGAATGTCGACCCCTGAAAAGAGGTCAAAAGCCTATCACGCCGCGACGTTCATTCTGATCGCCCTCCCTATTTTCCTGATTTTTATCGAGCCCAACAACGGAACTGTCGGCGTGATCCTCGCCGCGGTTGTCGCCCTCTGTTTTCTGATGGAAATTCCGATGAAGACTTGGGCGCTGCCCTTGCTTATCATCGCCGCTCTCGCCGGAGGATGCGCCCTGCAGCTCCCATACGTCAGAAGCCGCATCGCCGTCTATTTGAACCCTGACCTCGACATACGGGGGAAAGGGCATCAGCCCCTGCAAGCTAAAATTGCAGCGGGATCGGGAAGGTTTTTGGGAAAAGGGCCCGGAAGAAGCTTGCAAAAACTGAGCTACTTGCCCGAAGCGCAAAACGATTACATTGCCGCCATTTACGCCGAAGAGTTTGGTTTTTGTGGAATGAGCTTGTTGATATTTCTTTATCTTGCCATCATCTATTTTGGGATGGTTCAGTCGTTTCGCGCCATTCACAAAGAGGAGGCTCTGATGGCGGGGGCCGCCATGTTTTTGATCGCATTTCAAGCCTTTATGAACTTGGGTGTGGTTTCAGGCCTGTTGCCAAGCACAGGCCTTAATCTCCCTTTCTTCAGTCAAGGGGGAACCTCGCTCATTGCAAATATTATGGGCCTATCATTGATTCTGAACGTGAAGACGGAAAACAGATATGAAGCAAAAAATTGTCATCAGCGCCGGAGGGTCAGGAGGCCATCTTTTCCCCGCGCAAGCTTTAGCTGAGACGCTCATAGAAAAGGGATGCGATGTTTTGTTTCTCGGCAGCGGCTTAAGCGATACTCCTTATTTTGATCGGAGCCGATTTTCTTATCTCGACATTCCAAGCGCCACCATCGCGCTGAAACGGCCTCAGAAGGCCACCGCAGCGCTGTTTCGCATTATGAAAGGAGTCGCAAAAAGCCGAGAGGCGCTCAAACGCTTCCGACCCGAGGTGGTGATAGGCTTTGGGAGCTTTCAGACGTTGCCGCCCCTTTTGGCCGCAAAGATGATGAGTGTCCCGATCCTTTTGCACGAAGCCAATGCCGTTCCCGGAAAAGTGAACCGTTTTTTTTCTCCTTATGCGGCCCTCACGGCGATCACGTTTCCCGAATCAAAACGTTACCTGAAGGGAAAGACAGCGCTCTGCGCATTTCCACGCCGCCCCTCTTTAAAAAGCCCCGCCCGTAACGAAGCGCTCGCCGCGTACGGCCTGTCCTTAGATCGTGTCACCCTCCTGATTTTTGGGGGCTCTCAAGGGGCGCAATTCCTCAACGAACTCATCTTAAAAGCACTGCCCGCCCTTTCTCACCTCCCGATTCAAGTGCTTCACTTCACGGGATCTTCTGCCGATCCCGATCGATTCCACCGGGCCTATCAGGCTCAGAAGATTCCCGCCGTCGTCAAACCGTTTGAATCGCATATGCCTTTCGCGTGGACCGCCGCCGACCTTGTGATCAGTCGGGCCGGGGCCGGGTCGATCGCAGAGCAAAAGGCCTTTGCCGTCCCGGGTATTTTGATTCCCTACCCTTATGCCGCCGACGACCACCAAACAAAAAATGCCCGATCGTTCATCAGAGAAACAGACGGGGCGGTCCTCTTTCAAGAAAAAACGCTGACATCGGAAATTTTAGCCAAAAAAATCGAAGAGCTCGTCACCGACGAAACCCTCCG
>CAZVSU010000108.1:0-6306 GCA_964629645.1 uncultured bacterium
AAGATCCGGTGTATATTGCCTATCAAAAATATTTGCAATCGGTGATCTCAATCGGCATGTTCGTTGTTGCTCCCCTGACAATTGCTTATTCCCTCAGCGATAACAGTGTGAGATATTTCAGGCTTGATTATTATCCCGGTCACTCTGTTGCTTTTCTGGTTGGTTTGTTAATGATTCTCTCTCTTCCTATGAACAATTATTTCACCTACCTGAACGGACAACTTGATTTGCCCGAAGCATTTTCTGGTGTACAGACGTATATGGAAGATAAAGAAAACAGAGCGCAGCAGGTTTTTGAAAGATTCTTAAATGTGAGCGGAATATGGCCATTGCTTATAAACATCCTGGTTATTGGCATCATTCCTGCCATTGGTGAAGAATTGCTATTCCGCGGGGTATTACAGAAGATATTTATTAAATGGACAAGCAATATATTCCTGGGTGTATTAATAACTTCACTTGCATTTGCCATTTTGCATTTTCAATTTTTATCTGTGCTGCCTCGATTTGTTCTGGGAATGATCCTGGGGTATATTTTCGTATGGACTCGCTCACTATGGATGCCCATAATAGCTCATTTTGTCAATAATTCTCTCGCAGTAGTTTATTACCATTTGATGTATAATGATAAGATAGGAGAAGGAATAGAGAACGTGGGCAAACCTGAAAATGATCCGGTTTATGCCATTTTGAGCATAGCTATAGTGGCGGTATTACTTTTTGTGATACGAAGAATCATGATTGAACGATCTAGCTGATGTCGACATGCAACTTATTCAAAACATCAAACTGATTCAGTTCATTCTTGCGGAAGACGTAAACAACCCCATATTCTGAGGCTTTATTGCGTTTTAATTCCTCGGGAAGATCCTTAAATGTGTCTTCCACTTCATTCCATAATTGCTGGATGATCATATCAGCTTCTTTTCTTTTTTCGCTGAGATCTTCCTGTGCCCGTTTTACTCTTTTGACAAGGTTAGACTGAAAATTACAGCTGTCTTTGAATTTGTCGGAATGCACTTTCACTACGGCAATAGTAGGATTGGTAATGGGGCTCATTCCTTTCATCATTCTTTTTTGCTCGCCTTCCATAAGTTTTTCGCTCCAGTAAAGGATATCTTTTTCGGAGTTGAGCGGAGGTAATTTTTTTTCTCCTTCCGGAAGACCAAAGAAACTGCGAAGATCCTGATTCATTTCTCCCCTTTGAATAGACATGTTAATTACCTGGATGAAATGGGAAATGTAGGTCTTTGCCTTTTTCATCGCTTTATGGTAATCTTTGTTTTTCTCAATCTGTAAATTGTAGGCTGTTTTGTGTTCTGACAGTGCATTCTCGTATGAAGGAAGAAGAGCTTGGACCCTGGTTAAAGTACTCTGGGTAAATGCTAGTTTAAAAGGAGGAATCTCCTTACCTTTGTCGAGAGCCTTTCTTAATGATTTTAGTCTGGCGTTGTCAGTGTTGGGTAGTCGACGATAAGGCATGTTGAAAAAATGTTAACAGATTGTTAATAATGTCAATTACAAATGCGAATATATTAATTATAATAGAAAGAACAATAGTATTCGCAATTCTTTGACCAAAATGCAGCAAGTTTTTTTAATTATTGATTATGAAATATATATAACATAGTTTATTATGTTAGGCAGCATAAGGCATATAAGAAAGTTTGAGATTATAAAGAATCATTTTAAATTAGAGAATTATTTTTCAAATCTGTAAAAATCACAAATATGTTTGATCCAGAAGTTTATTCCCAACGAAGAAAATCATTAAAAGAAAAACTGAATAATGGCATATTGTTATTTCCCGGAAATGATGAGAGTCCGATGAATTATCCTTCCAATACATTTCACTATCGTCAGGACAGTAGTTTTTTATATTTTTTCGGACTTGATTCCCCTGGCTTGAATGCCTTAATTGATCTTGATAATGACCTTGAAATTATCTATGGAGATGATTTAACCATTGATGATATAATCTGGATGGGCGATCAGCCGTCGCTAAAAGAGCGTGCTGAAAATGCCGGTATTATAGAGGTGAGAGGAAGTGCTAAACTTGAAAAGGATATTTCGAAAGCCATAAGTGAAGGTAGAAAAATTCATTTGCTGCCTTCATACAGGGGAGAAACCAAGATATTTCTTGCAGATCTTTTGAACACTTCAGCAGGAAATTTGCTGAATTTTGTTTCGGAAGATTTTATTAAAGCTGTCGTCTCACTTAGAGAGATAAAGGATGAGCTCGAAGTTCAGCAGATTGAGTTCGCTGTCGATATTGCGTATAAAATGCATACTACAGCCATGAAAATGGCGCATCCCGGCACATGGGAAAGAGAAGTCGCAGGTATGGTAGAAGGTGTATCCCTGGCAAATGGCAAACCTGTATCATTCCCGGTTATACTAAGTATGGACGGCCAGACACTGCATAATCACAGTCACAGCAATCTTTTAAAAGAAGGGCGTTTAATGGTAACTGATGCAGGTTCTGAGTCCCCTTTGCATTATGCAAGTGATATTACCAGGACAGTTCCGGTAGGAGGAAAATTCAGTCTCAGGCAAAAAGAGATCTACGAACTCGTATTAAAAGCTAACCAGGAAACCATTGAAGCTACGCGTCCGGGAATAAGTAATAAGGAATTGCATTTAATGGCCGCTGAAATAATAACCGGTGGACTTAAAGATCTCGGATTAATGAAAGGTGATGTGAAAGAAGCGGTTTCGAAAGGGGCTCATGCACTTTTCTTCCCTCATGGTCTGGGCCATATGATGGGACTGGATGTTCATGATATGGAGGGACTGGGAGAAAATTATGTGGGTTACGATGAAAATATCAGGAGGAGTGATCAATTTGGTCTTGGAAATCTCCGGCTGGGAAAAGAGCTGAAGCCCGGATTTGTGTTTACCATTGAACCTGGTATTTATTTCATCCCCGCGCTCATCGACCTCTGGAAGAGTGAGAAAAAACATGAAGAATTCATTAATTACGATAAACTTGACTCGTATAAAGAATTCGGCGGAATAAGAGTTGAAGATGATATACTCGTAACAGAAGATTCAAAAAAGGTGCTGGGAAAGCCTATACCAAAGACCATTGAAGAGATTGAGGAGATGATGAGTGAATAAAAAAACACTTCTAATCAGACCCCGAGGGTTTTCGAAAACCCTCGGGGTCTGATTAGAAGTGTTTTTTTATTCACTCATCATCTCCTCAATCTCTTCAATGGTCTTTGGTATAGGCTTTCCCAGCACCTTTTTTGAATCTTCTGTTACGAGTATATCATCTTCAACTCTTATTCCGCCGAATTCTTTATACGAGTCAAGTTTATCGTAATTAATGAATTCTTCATGTTTTTTCTCACTCTTCCAGAGGTCGATGAGCGCGGGGATGAAATAAATACCAGGTTCAATGGTAAACACAAATCCGGGCTTCAGCTCTTTTCCCAGCCGGAGATTTCCAAGACCAAATTGATCACTCCTCCTGATATTTTCATCGTAACCCACATAATTTTCTCCCAGTCCCTCCATATCATGAACATCCAGTCCCATCATATGGCCCAGACCATGAGGGAAGAAAAGTGCATGAGCCCCTTTCGAAACCGCTTCTTTCACATCACCTTTCATTAATCCGAGATCTTTAAGTCCACCGGTTATTATTTCAGCGGCCATTAAATGCAATTCCTTATTACTTATTCCCGGACGCGTAGCTTCAATGGTTTCCTGGTTAGCTTTTAATACGAGTTCGTAGATCTCTTTTTGCCTGAGACTGAATTTTCCTCCTACCGGAACTGTCCTGGTAATATCACTTGCATAATGCAAAGGGGACTCAGAACCTGCATCAGTTACCATTAAACGCCCTTCTTTTAAAAGATTGCTGTGACTGTGATTATGCAGTGTCTGGCCGTCCATACTTAGTATAACCGGGAATGATACAGGTTTGCCATTTGCCAGGGATACACCTTCTACCATACCTGCGACTTCTCTTTCCCATGTGCCGGGATGCGCCATTTTCATGGCTGTAGTATGCATTTTATACGCAATATCGACAGCGAACTCAATCTGCTGAACTTCGAGCTCATCCTTTATCTCTCTAAGTGAGACGACAGCTTTAATAAAATCTTCCGAAACAAAATTCAGCAAATTTCCTGCTGAAGTGTTCAAAAGATCTGCAAGAAATATCTTGGTTTCTCCCCTGTATGAAGGCAGCAAATGAATTTTTCTACCTTCACTTATGGCTTTCGAAATATCCTTTTCAAGTTTAGCACTTCCTCTCACCTCTATAATACCGGCATTTTCAGCACGCTCTTTTAGCGACGGCTGATCGCCCATCCAGATTATATCATCAATGGTTAAATCATCTCCATAGATAATTTCAAGGTCATTATCAAGATCAATTAAGGCATTCAAGCCAGGGGAATCAAGTCCGAAAAAATATAAAAAACTACTGTCCTGACGATAGTGAAATGTATTGGAAGGATAATTCATCGGACTCTCATCATTTCCGGGAAATAACAATATGCCATTATTCAGTTTTTCTTTTAATGATTTTCTTCGTTGGGAATAAACTTCTGGATCAAACATATTTGTGATTTTTACAGATTTGAAAAATAATTCTCTAATTTAAAATGATTCTTTATAATCTCAAACTTTCTTATATGCCTTATGCTGCCTAACATAATAAACTATGTTATATATATTTCATAATCAATAATTAAAAAAACTTGCTGCATTTTGGTCAAAGAATTGCGAATACTATTGTTCTTTCTATTATAATTAATATATTCGCATTTGTAATTGACATTATTAACAATCTGTTAACATTTTTTCAACATGCCTTATCGTCGACTACCCAACACTGACAACGCCAGACTAAAATCATTAAGAAAGGCTCTCGACAAAGGTAAGGAGATTCCTCCTTTTAAACTAGCATTTACCCAGAGTACTTTAACCAGGGTCCAAGCTCTTCTTCCTTCATACGAGAATGCACTGTCAGAACACAAAACAGCCTACAATTTACAGATTGAGAAAAACAAAGATTACCATAAAGCGATGAAAAAGGCAAAGACCTACATTTCCCATTTCATCCAGGTAATTAACATGTCTATTCAAAGGGGAGAAATGAATCAGGATCTTCGCAGTTTCTTTGGTCTTCCGGAAGGAGAAAAAAAATTACCTCCGCTCAACTCCGAAAAAGATATCCTTTACTGGAGCGAAAAACTTATGGAAGGCGAGCAAAAAAGAATGATGAAAGGAATGAGCCCCATTACCAATCCTACTATTGCCGTAGTGAAAGTGCATTCCGACAAATTCAAAGACAGCTGTAATTTTCAGTCTAACCTTGTCAAAAGAGTAAAACGGGCACAGGAAGATCTCAGCGAAAAAAGAAAAGAAGCTGATATGATCATCCAGCAATTATGGAATGAAGTGGAAGACACATTTAAGGATCTTCCCGAGGAATTAAAACGCAATAAAGCCTCAGAATATGGGGTTGTTTACGTCTTCCGCAAGAATGAACTGAATCAGTTTGATGTTTTGAATAAGTTGCATGTCGACATCAGCTAGATCGTTCAATCATGATTCTTCGTATCACAAAAAGTAATACCGCCACTATAGCTATGCTCAAAATGGCATAAACCGGATCATTTTCAGGTTTGCCCACGTTCTCTATTCCTTCTCCTATCTTATCATTATACATCAAATGGTAATAAACTACTGCGAGAGAATTATTGACAAAATGAGCTATTATGGGCATCCATAGTGAGCGAGTCCATACGAAAATATACCCCAGGATCATTCCCAGAACAAATCGAGGCAGCACAGATAAAAATTGAAAATGCAAAATGGCAAATGCAAGTGAAGTTATTAATACACCCAGGAATATATTGCTTGTCCATTTAATAAATATCTTCTGTAATACCCCGCGGAATAGCAATTCTTCACCAATGGCAGGAATGATGCCAATAACCAGGATGTTTATAAGCAATGGCCATATTCCGCTCACATTTAAGAATCTTTCAAAAACCTGCTGCGCTCTGTTTTCTTTATCTTCCATATACGTCTGTACACCAGAAAATGCTTCGGGCAAATCAAGTTGTCCGTTCAGGTAGGTGAAATAATTGTTCATAGGAAGAGAGAGAATCATTAACAAACCAACCAGAAAAGCAACAGAGTGACCGGGATAATAATCAAGCCTGAAATATCTCACACTGTTATCGCTGAGGGAATAAGCAATTGTCAGGGGAGCAACAACGAACATGCCGATTGAGATCACCGATTGCAAATATTTTTGATAGGCAATATACACCGGATCTT
>CAZVSU010000109.1:0-6108 GCA_964629645.1 uncultured bacterium
AGTATGATGTTGTCATTGATAAAAAAGTGGGCGGGGCGGCCCAAAGGCGCACCCGCCACGGCCTTTTGCATCAAGGGTCGGTTTCACTCGTTGTTCCCCCTTCGGACCTCATCGCATCGGTTTTGAAAGAGGGAGAGGCGATCCATGCCGAAATGATGGCGAGTAGCCAGCCCCTTTTGACGCCGGGAGATGCTCTCGTTGACGGCCGCCGCTCCTTCCACCAAATGCTAAAAGACCACTTCCGCACTCTTGCTTAGATCGCGTCGACAATTTTTTGACAGAGCCTCTCTTATTTTGTTGACGGCACTTGAGTTTTGTTTCATAACGCTTTCTTAAGAAGGTAGACTCCTCCTACTCCCGCATGTTTTCCCTGATAGGTAGGATAGCCGCGTCGCTCTTCAGCGCTTCTAGGAAATTGCGACTTTCGGACGGGAGACGCTCCTCTTTAAGGGCTTGATCGAGAAGTGAGGTGTAAAGATCAAGCTCCAGTGCAGAAAAAAAACCGCCGGTGAAGGTCGTTTGAAAACCGGCTTGTTCGCATATTTCCGAGAACTGCGCCGGAGTGTAGTTATGGGCAATCGGACACTCTTCACCATCTGTCGATCGCGAAAAAGCCTCATCGATGCTCATCGTTGAAAATTGACCGTTTAAAATTTGACGATCGTAAGCGACGTAAAGATGTTTCCAAAGGCTATTTGCATTGTATACCATGATGGCGATCTTGCCTGTCGGTTTTAAAACACGATAAAATTCTTTTATGATGTCACCGGGATGACTTGTATGGTGGAGGACCCCTTCTGAATAAATAAAATCCACCGAGCCATCCGGAAGAGGAATCGTCGGTACCTTATCGTCGACTTGGATCAACTCGACACGATTGAGATCAAAATTGTGATGGAGTGAAAGGCGATGGCTGGCAAGAGTCAAGGCTTTTTTGGAAATATCCATGCCGATGATTTTTTCGGCATTGGTATGAGCTAAGAAACCCACCACATCATTGCCAGGCCCGCATCCGTAATCTAAAACAACTTCATCGTCATGGTTGCCGTAGTGATTCATGAGTTCATGGAAAAGCGGATAGTGGCGAGACCTCCAGTCCAAATACTCCAAAGAGGCTTCAGCTGTTTTGTGTGGAATCGAATTGACAGTGTGCTCCCCCCAATACTCTTCAGTTGTTGATCGCTCCTTGTCGTGAGATGCGTCAAGAAACTTTATGGGGACTCCAGCTGTTAGTTTTGTCGCACTTGCTCTTATACGAGCCGCTTCTCTGATCATTTTTGGAGCGTAGTGACGGAAGCTAATTCCGAAACATACGGAGAGTAGTACTGTGAGAAAAAAGAGACGCTTCGTTACTTTCATTTCCATAGATCCTTTAAATTACCCCTGTAAGGGTGTCATCATTTTAAAATACGGCGCTTTTCTATGAACGCCAGCAGGTGGCGGGTTATGTGCAGGGCTGCTCTGCCGTCACCGAAGAGCCCTTCCACCCACTCAATGTCTTGAATCTCACGATAGGCCTGTACAATTTTTTCAGGGTCGGCAGGGACTAAGCGGTTGGCTCCACTTTCGAGCAATTCACCCCACTCTGTCTCGTCGCGAAGCGTCAGGCAAGGAACCTGAAAGAAATAGGCTTCCTTTTGCACCCCGCCCGAATCGGTGAGGATCGCTTTGGCTCCTTTTTCAAGGGCCAGCATGTCTTGGTACCCGACTGGGGCGATCATTCGCAAAGCGTCATTCGGGGAGAGGTCTGCATTCGTCAACGCTTTTTTTGTTCTGGGATGAAGAGGCATCACAACCGGAATTTCCTCTGCGATGGCTTGAAGGCCCGCCAGATAGCCGCGGAGCCGCGACGGGTCGTCGGTGTTTTCGGCGCGGTGAAGGGTTGCGATCACGTATTCCTTGGGAACGAGCTTAAGGTCGTTTAAAATCGACGATTTTACTGAGAAGCGGAGGGCGCAATCGTACATTATGTCGCCCACTTCAACTATCTGATCCTGCGAAAATCCTTCTCTAAGAAGTTGGTTTGTCGCTTTATGAGTTGGGGTGAACAGAAGCGACGAACATTGATCGGTGAGTATCCGATTGATCTCTTCGGGCATCCTTCGGTTAAAAGAGCGAAGTCCCGCCTCGACATGGGCGATGGGAATGTGATGTTTGACCGCTGCAAGGGCCCCTGCTAAAGTCGAGTTGGTATCGCCGTAGACCACGACGGCATCGGGATTTTCTTTGAGCAAGACAGTTTCGATGTCAGCCATCATGCGGCCTGTCATGGCGCCGTGGTGTTTTTCGGTCACGTTCAACTGATAAGCGGGTTTTGGGAGGTCAAGCTCTTCAAAAAAAATACGGGACATGGAAGGGTCGTAATGCTGCCCTGTGTGGACGATGACCTCTTGGCATCTTGGCTCTTTTCTGAGAGCGTGGGATAAAACGGACGCTTTGATAAATTGAGGCCTTGCACCGATCACTGTGACAATTTTCACTCGGAAACCCATTTTCGTTTTATTTTTCTCATTTTGTTGAGCAGCAAGCGAAAACATGTGTGCATCATCAGTAAGACTCTGACCAAAAGGGACAGCAGCCGTTGACCCCTTGGGGGCGGCGCGCCGTTTTCTTTGATGTGCTCCACAACATCGCAGGCAAATTTCCTATAGGAATAGTGTCCTGAAGCGACAATATCGCGGTAGGCACGTTCCGCGATGGCTTCGCAGTGGCGAACGTCTTGCAGCTGGCTTTCGACATCGCCTAAGTTGCTGAAGTCGCGCTTTAGTTCAATGTAGTGGAGGCCGGGTTGAAACACGCCCTGGTACTCCCCTTCGACAAGCACTTGGCACGTTTTGGCCATAGCGCATTCAAAGTGCCGCGGTCCTAATGTGAATAAGCGGAGATTTCCGTCGGTATTTGGAAAGCAGTTTTGCTCCACTTCATCAAAAGAGGCTTCGGGGTGCGTCTTGAGGTAGGACTCTGTCGCCACTTTGATGCGATCGTCTCTGTGTAAAAGGCTCACGCCTCCTTCGCACCCCAGCATAGCGCGGCAGGAGCGGATAAAGTCGATCCAAGCGTCGCCGTAAAACGTGTCTTCGGGGCGTGTCGAGATGTCGCACTTAAGCGATGCGAACTTGAGCCGAGCAATGTCATGTTTGAGCTGTGCGTGCCGCCCGAACCAATAGGAGAGGTGTCTCGCGCGGTAACCGAGGTCGATGGGCCTTTTGTCGTGTGTTGCCCCTCGAAATTGTGCCAGCGACGCCTCGTCGACAAATCCCGTCAGCGTAGTGATGCGGTGCTTCAGTCCTGTCTTTTGCAACGGATAGACTTTTTCGTGTTCGCTTTCGGGAAGGCAGGTGAACACAGTTTGAATACCCGATGATTTAAAAAAACGGATCACTGCCTCAGTATGAAAGTATTCGTCTTGCGGTAGGGCGACTTTATATCCTTCCATGACCCGGAGCCGTTTGGGCAAGTGGCGGTAGGGCGAATGTTTATGGTTGAGGGCAAACTTTTCTGCAAGAAGGGTGTAGTGAACGATGATGCCATCCCACTTGAGCCAGGTTAAGAAAAAGGGGACCGTATCCTTAACGTCGCAGTAGAAAAAACAGGCGTTTTTGGCATACCGCCTGAAGCTGTAGAGGTGATCGTCAATTGATTTTCTGGTTTCGGGCTCCTTTCTATGGAGGACAAGTATTTTCATGCGGTTTGCTGCCTCACGAATGCCGGAGTTTTTTTCCGGGTTAACAACCAAATGCCGGCGATGTAAGCGGCTGTCGCCGCATAAGGGGACCATAGCGTATGGAGCGCGAGTGAAACGATAAAAAGGGCGGTCATGCCGCCTGCAAAGGTCCAATCGTAGGCGGGCTGGAAAAACCCGCCTATGACATTCAGGGAAAATTGGGCGATGCAAAGGACACTATTTGCCAGCATAAGCGCTACCGCCGCTCCGGTCACGCCCCAAACGGGAATCAGCCACCATCCCGCTGCGATGCAGAAGCAGGCGGAGAAAGCTTGAGGAATCAGGGTGAGATAGATTTTTTTGGCGTAATAAACACCGGGAAGAAAAAGGTGGAACAAGCCGAAAAAAAAGCTCGACAGAGCCGCCGGGCCGACAGCTGAAGAGGCCTCATGAAACTCAAATGGAGTCATAAGCGCGACGACGGGTTTTGCAAAAAGAAAAAGAGCAAAGGCGAGCGATCCCAAAAAAGCTGTGTAAAGGGTGAAAATTTGAGAGAAATTTTTTGCGCCGCTTTCTGGGTGATCAGAAAAGCGCATGAAAAAAGGGGGCCAGGCAGAACAGACCGCGGTGACGATTAAGTTGAGTATCATACCGAAATTGTATCCGACAGTAAATCGGCCCAAATCTTCGAGCCCCTTCAGTTCACTCAGCAAATAGCGGTTGCTGTGTTGCATGATGACAACAAAGGCCAAACTCAAAATCATGGGAGCCCCAAGCCTTATCAGTTCTTTGCATCGCGTGAGAGAAAATGACACCTTGGGGATGTCAGCAAGGCTCCCTACGATGAAAAGGCCCAAGGAAATAAATGCCGAAACGGTTCCTGCTGCGACCCATCCATAGATCCCTTTTCCGAGAAGAACGACAAAAATAAGGTTAAGCGATAAAGTGGTCACGACCGAAAGGGCGGAAAGGATCACAAATCTCGTGGCGCGGTTTTCAAATTTTAACACCCAGATAAACGGTGAGGTGATGTTGGTCAAAAGACACGTGAGCAGAGTCAAAAAAATGAGGGAAGAAAACTGGGGAGATTTGAAAAAAAGCGTCGACAGTGAAGGGGCACAACACCCTAAAGCGGCAAGCGGGACCGCCGTGCTGATCAAAAGGGTGGCAAAGCAGGTCCAGATGATCTCAGATTTTCCCTCTCGATCATTTTCTCCGAAATAACAGAGCGTCGAAGAAGAGCCGAGTCCCATGAGCGTTATCGGCTGCAAGATGGTGATGATCATCATTAAGATCGAGTTGATGCCATAGTCTTCCGGCGTCAGGCAGCGGGTGAACAGGGGAATGAGGAGAAAGCCAAAAAACTTGTTGAGCACTTCTCCAAAACCGTAGGTGGCCGTCTCCTTGAAAAATTGCGACACCTTCATGATGATACCGGGTTGAATGCAAACGCCCTACAATACTACCAAGCGACTCAATGGTGGTCAAGTAATGGTTCTACCGGATATAATGAGGCTCATTTGACACCTTAAGAATTTGGTCGAACTTTGATAAGAGCTCACTTTTTTGCCTCTCTTTTAGGATGTTTTTTTGTTCCCGTTTTTTGTGATCCCGGACTGTTTTCCCAGTGGATTGACCAAGACTTTGTTCATGGCCGCTGGGAAGATGATCCTTTGCTGACACCGGAGCAAATAGAGCTTTTTCAACAGTTTGTTCTGCCTGCCGATCATCCCGCACGCATTGTTCTCGATCAGATCTTCAGTGAAACCAGGGCCACTCTTGATCTTGAGCATTTTTTAGATGCGGGCTTTTGTTTGACCAGGGTTCAGGGAGCTCAAGTTGTTGTGGCAAAACATCCGGCTTTGCCGGGATATGTAGTGAAAGCGCATCTCGACGACCAAAAGGAGGTGTCCGATATCGTGCGTCTTGGAACGCGCCTTGTCGGTGCCAGACTCGTTCAAGAGATCATCGCCAACCAAGGGTTGACATGCGTGAAAGCGCCGGCCATGTGGGCCTATCCGCTCCTTTTGGCTGAGCCCTTTCCTCGCTCGAGGCGGTATAAGAGGAAACATTTTATGATTGTCGCCGAAGATGTCCGGCCGCTGCCTCAAGAAGAGAATCTATTGTTGTGGAAAAGTGAAGCGGTCACAAAACACCATCTGGACGAGCTCTTTCACATCATAACAATCATGCGTTTCCACGACATGAACCCCTCGAACGTCCCTTTTTGTGAAGATGGGTATCTCTACATTGTCGATTTTGAGGACTATTGGCGCCCTGTACCCAACACCACCGGTATCGCGGCGAGCCTCAGCGAAGGCAATCAAATATATTGGAACAGCCTGATCATGGGCGGTGGCTAGTACTTAGTTAACAAAGTTTTTGATCAAATTCGGCATTATAAGCGCCGCGATGAGCCGATCTTAATCTGCTCTATATTGTTA
>CAZVSU010000110.1:0-5973 GCA_964629645.1 uncultured bacterium
GTGGCGCACCACTTTGCAAAAAGGCCTCAGGTGCAGGAGCGGATGACGGTGCAGATTCAAAAAAAGCTCGAAGAGTTATTGCAGACGCCCGACGTTGCGGTCGTGATCGACGCAAAGCACCTTTGCGTCAGCATGCGCGGCGTTCAAGATCGGGATACGATCACCCGTACATGCGGTTTTGGCGGCTGCTTCCGTGAAGAGGGGCCTAACCGCCGTTTTTTCGACTCGCTTCCCAAGCTTTCGGCCTAGGGGACGTCTTCAAACCTCCTGAAAATGAGTGAGACCGAAACGACGTTTTACAAATTCTAGCGCTTGTTATATGCCTAAAAGTTGAGTGAGTGAACCGCTATTTCAGGTGAAAGATATGTCTCAGGTTCAAGCATTTTCGGCTAAAAGCGCCACGTCGCCGCTCGAGCGGGATACCATCGAGCGGAGAGAAACAGGTCTACAGGATGTCAGAATCGACATCCTCTATTGCGGCATTTGCCATTCCGACATCCATCAGGTGAGAGATGAGTGGGAGCATATGCCGACAGTTTACCCGATCGTCCCAGGCCACGAAATTGTAGGACGGGTTCTCGAAGTGGGTTCTGAGGTCAAAACAGTCAAGCCGGGCGATACCGTGGCTGTGGGCTGCATGGTCGATTCCGACCGCACTTGCCGGCACTGTCAAGACGGGCTCGAGCAGTACTGCCCGAATATGGTCCTCACCTTCAATTCCGACGATGCCCACCTCGGCGGCGTCACCTACGGCGGCTATTCGAAAAGCATTGTGGTCGATCAAGACTTTGTCCTTAAGGTGCCGAGCACTCTCGATCTCGCAGGAACGGCTCCGCTGCTGTGTGCGGGAATCACAACCTATTCGCCAATGCGCCGCTGGAATGTGTCGAAAGGACAAAAAGTGGGAGTTGTGGGCCTTGGAGGTCTTGGGCATATGGCTGTGAAGCTGGGAAAGGCTTTCGGCGCGGAGGTCGTGGTTTTTTCTACGTCTCCCGGAAAAAAAGAGGATGCGCTCAAACTCGGCGCCGATGAGTTTATCGTCTCAAAAAACAATGACGAGATGAAAAAACAGGAAAACAGTTTCGATTTTGTCATCGATACCGTTTCGGCGCCCCATAGCCTGGATCCCTACTTGGACTTGCTCAAAAGGGATGGCTGTCTTACGCTCGTGGGCGCAGCGCCGAAGCCGCTTCAATTTTCTCCTTTCAAATTGATTTTTGGACGCAAAATGTTGTCCGGTTCTTTGATTGGAGGGATCGCAGAAACGCAGGAAATGCTCGACTTTTGCGGCGAGCATCATATCACAGCTGATGTCGAGGTCATTCCGATTCAGGAAGTCAATGAAGCCTATGAAAGAGTCTTGAAATCCGATGTTAAATATCGCTTTGTGATCGATATGGCGTCATTGACTTGACATTCCCGTTTCAGACCGCGTAAAATTTTCCCATGGAAAAAAACAAAGACATGCGCTGTTTTGGCAATGGCCCGGGCAAAGAGGTCTATGCCGACTATCACGACCATGAATGGGGCGTTCCCGTCCACGACGATCAGCATCTTTTTGAAATGCTCTCTTTAGAGGGAGCGCAGGCGGGCCTAAGTTGGGAAACGGTGCTGAAGAAACGGGGCGCTTACCGCCGACTTTTTCATCGGTTCGACCCAAAACTGGTCGCCAAAATGTCGGATGCAGAGCTCGACACCATTTTAAAAGATCCGGCGATCATTCGGAATCGCCTCAAAGTCTACAGCGTGCGGCAAAATGCTCAGGTGTTTCTCAAAATCCAAAAAGAGTTTGGCACTTTCGACGCCTATCTTTGGCGTCTCGTCGATCATAAGCCTCGAATCAATCGCTGGAAAACATGGGAAGAGGTGCCATGCGAGACAGACGTCAGCGACGCGCTATCAAAAGATTTAAAAAGAAGAGGGATGTCGTTTGTGGGGACAAAAATCATCTACGCCTTCATGCAGGCAGTTGGCATGGTGAATGATCACCTTTTGAGCTGTCCGGCCCATAAAAAGTGCTCTCGCCGGTAAAATCGACGCCGACAAGCGAACAATCAGCCAAAAACCGCCTCTTATATGCACATTCTGAATCCGTCGGGTCATTTTTTGATTTGATTCATAAGTCTTGGATCATCTATAATTTTTCTTAAAAATAAGTGTGTGAGGGATTTATGAATCATCTTGTTTCTTCAAGCTTTGACACGTTAGATCGATTCATCGACGAGTTGGACGACAGAACGTTGGATAGGGCTGAGGACTACTATTTGAAGGGGAAAATCAATTCGATTGAATACAGTTTCAATCCTCTCAGATGCCAAGCAAGTGTTGCCGGCTCAAAAAGGCAGGCCTATTCACTCCATATCACTGAGGAAGACGGTCAATGTTTTGCCTCCTGCAGCTGTCCTGTCGGCTATAATTGCAAGCACATCGGCGCCGTACTTTTTTATTTGGAAGGTGTTTTGGAATATAAGCAAGGATTAGGCGCTGGGGCTGATGGTGTCGCTGCTGAAAACAAACTCTCTATTCCAAGCGAAATTAAAAATTGGATAGCCAGTCTTCGCAGGCCGACGCAGCTTCAGCAGATCGAAACACAAAAGCAAACTGCAAAAAAACAAGTGATCTTTATCCTGCGAACATCCCCTTTTCATCTAAAAATTGATATTCAGCTTCAGTCATTAAAAAAAGACGGCTCCCCCAGCAAAACAATCCCGAATGCTTTAAGACTTGACAATTTACTCGTAGGCGGCAACCAGGCGGCTGCCTTCTTTACTGAAGAGGATTGGGGCATTATCAGTCATGCCATTCGGAGCGGTGCAGCGGGACATACAGAGATAAGACTTAAAGATATTGATAATGTCGATTTATTTTTAAAGAAAATTGCCGATACGGGACGGCTGCACTTTGAGTTATGGAACGGGAGTCTCATGCATTGGGGAGACGAAAGACCCGGAAACTTTGAGTGGGAGCCCTTTCCGGAAATGCTGGTGCAACGGCTTGTTTGCCGGACGACTCCTCCCGCTTTCGGATGCATCGCAATAAAATCGCGCCTTTTTTACGTCGATATCGAAAAAAATAGACTAGGGCCTGTCCTCCTTAAAGAAGACCCGGATATGATTCCCAAACTCCTTCAGGCCCCCCCAATTCCCATCGAGCAGGTCAATGATGTCTTGGACTATATGGAAAAGGAGGCATCTTGTCCCAATTCCTATAAACCTAAAAAGATCAAGCAAAACGTGATCCAAACAAAACCAACGGCCCATCTATTGCTGGAGCCTGTGGAAGAAGGATACGCGCATTTTAAGAGGTGTCGTATCGCTGCCGCCCCTCACTTCCAGTATGAGACCCACAAACTCGCATATTCGTTTGAGCGGCCAAAGACAACACTTATCGCTAATCAGGAAGAGTGCAGTGTGATTCAGCGGGACTTTGAATTCGAAGACAAAATGGTCCGCACTCTCTCCAAATATGAGGCGCGCCCATTTTTCGGGAAGATTTTTCTCGATGGGCATCATTGCGGCACATGCAAAAACAGTGTGCTTAAAAAATTCTTGGAAAAACACTCTGACTTCTTAACAAAATCAGGATGGAAAATTGATCTCCACTCGGACTTTTCCGTAAAAGAATTTCATGAAGCAGATGATTGGTACGTCGAAACACAACAAGAGGATAACGGTTGGCTGAGTTTTGAGATGGGAATTGAAATCAACGGCGTCCGCCATAATCTCATACCATTAATCGAACAGATTACCAGTCAGCTTGATAGGAATACGGATCGAAATTTCTTAAACACTCCGTTTTTTATCTTGACCACAGAAGATGGCATCGCGATCAAAGTTCCTGCTGAACGGATCAAGAAGCTCATTGATGCTTTTTCGTTGGAATTCAAAACTAACAGCGGAGACAAGCTCAAAATATCCGAATGGAATCTCCAGCTTTTGAATGATGCCAAGCTGGCTGATGAGGCAGCAAATTTCCGTTGGTTTGGAGATCAGAAATTTCTTCAGTTAGCCAAACAGTTTAATCATGGCAACCCCATAGAAAAAACACGTCCCCCGAAAAACCTTGAGACAAACTTGCGCCCCTATCAGAGGGAAGGATTAGACTGGTTGCATTTTTTAAGAAAAAACCGCTTATCCGGAATTTTGGCCGATGATATGGGGCTTGGAAAAACCATTCAGGTTCTTTCTTACATCCAGAGCGTGATTGAAAGTGAAAAAAAAATTGCACCCATCTTGGTCATCGTTCCAAAATCACTCATATTCAATTGGGTCAACGAAATCAAAAAACACGCTCCCTCATTGAGCTATGTGATTCTTCACGGTGATTCAAGAAAGGGTTTGTATGAAAATTTATCCGGTTACGATGTGGCTTTCATCACGTATTCACTCTTAGCTAAGGATAAAGAAAAGCTCCTCCAGCACCATTTTTATATGCTCGTGCTGGATGAGGCTCAAAACATTAAAAATTCTAAAACGCAGACCTACGCAGCCTTGCAGCTGCTAAAAGCCGACCATCGCCTCTGTCTAAGTGGAACGCCGATCGAAAACCATCTTGGGGAACTTTGGAGTATCGTCAACTTTTTGATGCCCGGTTATCTCGGCAAGCAAAAGGTGTTCAATCAGGTTTTCAGGACTCCGATTGAGAAAAACGGCAGCGAAAAACAAAAGAAAAATCTGAATCAACGGCTCTCTCCCATCTTCTTGCGCCGAAATAAAGAACTTGTGGCAAAAGATCTTCCACCTAAAACGGAAATCATTGAACGGGTCGAATTTGACGAACATCAAAGAGATTTGTATGAAATGGTCCGCATCAGAGTCTACGATAATCTCTTGCAGGAGTTTCAAAAAAAGGGGATCAATGCGAGCAAAATAGCCATTCTTGACGCCATCCTCAAGCTCAGACAGGTTTGTTGCGACCCAAGGCTTTTAAAGACAAAGCAAAAAAAACAAGGGGCGAAATCAGCTAAGCTTGAACATCTGATGGGTATGATCCCACAGCTTATCGAGGGCGGCAGCCGTGTTCTGCTGTTCTCTCAATTTACGAGCATGCTAGAATTGATTGAAGCGGAACTTCATGCGGAAGGAATCGAATATTCGATTTTAACCGGTCAAACCATAAACCGCCAAGAACAAGTCGCCCGGTTTCAGAATAGGCAAGTGCCCCTGATGCTTCTGAGCCTAAAAGCCGGCGGCGTCGGCCTGAATCTGACTGAGGCTGATACTGTCATCCATTACGATCCTTGGTGGAATCCTGCCGTCGAGAATCAGGCAACAGATCGGGCTCATAGAATCGGTCAAACGAAAAAAGTCTTTATTTATAAATTGATTGTCAACGGATCGATCGAAGAAAAAATTTTAGATCTCCAACAGCGAAAAAAAACTCTCGCCAGTGTGTTGAGTGAAGAGCACGGAACTCAATCATTAGATCTTTCTCGAGACGATATTGACGAGATCTTTCGACCTCTTAATTAGATTTATATTATCTCTTGCCGAAAGACCCCGCATGAATGAGGAAGCCTTTCGGCGAAAAATGATAAGTGTCGTCATGTATGTAGACGACATCTTCGGCGTTATTAGGAGTTGAAATAGTCTTCGAATTCGTCGACTTGTTTTTCCGCTTCTTCTTTTGCCACGCCATATCGATGTTCGATCTTGCCGACGAGCTGATCTTTTTTTCCGCCGATTTCAGTGAGGTCATCATCAGTGAGTTCGCCCCACTTCTCTTTGATCTTCCCTTTGATAAAGTCCCAGTTTCCTTTAAGTTGATTGGTGTCCATACCACTCTCCTATTTCTTATAGAATTGATCGTCATCCAAGGGCCCTGCCCCTCTAACTTGAACCCTAAAGAGAAGGCACATAAATCACAAATTTTTTTAAGGGGATCTAAATATTTTTAACTCATTGAAAGTGAGAGATATGGATATTTTTATTTTAATCGAAGGGTGGCAGCGGGACGACGCCTTAAGAGCTCTGT
>CAZVSU010000111.1:0-5923 GCA_964629645.1 uncultured bacterium
CCTCAGAGGGCGTTTTTTCAGAAGAGATTAAGATGTTCCCTTTATCGTGTCAACGCTTTTAAGCTGGACTGGAGCCTTGAGAGACATGATTTTGGGACATTTAACAATAATTTTAGGGAGAACATGATCACGTTGCCTTCACAGAGGGAAGCGCGAGGCTCGACGAAAAACGGGTTTTTCATTATGATAAAGTGCCTAATCCCCAAAAGGAGACACAATTATGGCGCATGAACAAACTTTATCCATCATTAAGCCCGATGCAGTGGGAAAAAACCACATCGGCACTATCATCAACCGTTTTGAAAAGGCAGGCCTGAAGATTGCGGCGGCCAAAATGAAGCACCTCTCGAAAGAAGATGCCGAAGGGTTTTACGCTGTCCATAAAGAGCGCCCCTTTTTCAACGATCTGGTCTCTTTTATGATTTCGGGACCCGTCCTTGTCATGGTTTTGGAAGGAGAAAACGCGATCGCAAAAAATCGCGAAATCATGGGAGCGACAAATCCCCAAGAAGCTGCGCCGGGAACGATCCGGGCCGACCTGGCAGAAACAATCGATGAAAATGCCGTCCACGGGTCTGACGCCCCTGAAACCGCCCGTTTTGAAATCGATTATTTTTTTGCACCCAACGAAATTTTTGAAAGGGTCAGAGCTTAAGGCATCCATTGGATTCTGCACTCTCAACCATAAGGTTGAGGGTGTGCTTGGCTAGTTCTAAAGGACACCCCTCCACAAAACGCAGTCTTGTTATCGTCAACTTCCGCAGCCACTTATCCTTTTTCTTCTTGATCATGTCGCTGATCTCATCGAGACGGTCCACTTCCGCCAATTCTTCTGATTCACCCTCTGACGAGGACTTTCTTTTGATCCAACACCCCTGAGCCTGCGCAATTTGTTTTGAAATATGGTCACAAACCGACGCGACGGCAAAGGGAAATTCACGCCCCTTGAGCTTAAGCTCGAATTGATACTCCTTTTCGACAGCAAACGATTTCTTCCCGGAGACAACAGAGCTGCTCAATTCCTTTTCAGCGGCAAATTCGATCTCATAGTCACAAAAGTCACCATCGCAGCTGCCGGCCGCATCCGACCCTGTGTTTGGATCTGCTGCCCGAATCGGAGAAAAAATTTGTGCAAAGACACTCTCTGCCCATTCAGAACCTGTCAGCATCGGATAAAGAAACTGTTGTATGGATTCATCGCGACCCGAAATCAGCTTGCGGGCCCGAAGCTCTGCCAACCACTTGCATTCGTTTTTAGGGTGCCGCCTCCCAAATTGAGGCTCGTGGTAGCCGGCAGAGTAAATTTTGTAGAAAAGACCATTGAGAAGAGCGAGCTGTTTTTTCTCTTGGGAAAGTTTGATGTGGTTGACGCCGATCAACTGACGGCAATTCCGGTCGCTGTAAAGCATTTGATTGAATATTGTGTCACGAATCAAAGCGTCCCCGAGCAAACTCTCGGTAAAGGCAAGGGATAAACCGTTGCATTCGACATAGCAAAATTTTTCAAAGAGAGTTGAAAAGTCAGACGGCCAATCATGAATGTCTGCTGCATTTTTGATTTTGGCATCGACGAGAGGCTCAAAAGACGTTTTTTTTGCAGCTGACACGCTATCGCAAAGCTTTCTTAACAACAGCGCCTTAATCTTTTTTTCTTTGGGAAAAAGATGCAAAAGAGCGGGAAGGATAAAATCGATTTGCTCCTCTAACGCCTCTTGTTTTTTCTTTTTCGAAATATTTTTGAACTTCCAGCTGCGCACTTTGGAGAGGAGAAGCGAACTGTTTTCATCCTTCAGTTTCCGGTCGGATTGAGACTGTCTTCTCGCAAGAGATTGCTGCTTTTCCGCTCCGCCACCAATTTTACCGATGAGCATAGCTGCGCTCGTTGTCAAAATCCCCCCCCTTGGACTTTTCTGGACCGGACTCGACTGAGCTTTGCGTTCGTCTTGAAACGCGACGTTTTCCTTCTTCTCCGGAATGGCCTTTTCGAAGCTGCGCTCAGTCAAGAAACTTGGTTCCGAGAGAAAAAAGGCTTCGCGCTCTTTGAACTGTTTCAGGTGGACAACCCTTTGCCGGATGTCTCTGAGCAACGTATCTAAGGCACAGACGATCATTTCGGGAGATCTTTTATAGTTAACGAAAACGCTGGAAACCAGCATTCCGACCTGAAAGTCGACGCTGCCTGTTCTTATGTCTCGAATGGCTGCCGTTTCTAATGATACTTTCGGTTTTGCGACAAGGCCCTTCAAGTCGGAGAACATAATATTGAAAGCGGGCTCATAACTCACCCTCACGCAATCGTCGCTTTCAAAAAGATGAAACTCTTCAGGAACCGGTTCATTTTCCTCTGTTGCACTGTTGAAGGTGTCAGAGATGCACTTCTGAACTCTCGGCACCAAGCCCAAGCGAACAGTATTGGAAAAAATATACCGGATTCGACCCGACAGCCAGTCGGCGTAGTCTTTTTTTAAGATCGACAATTCTTGAATAGAGTGCGACTCGTGACCGGAAAAAAAGCGATACGCTTCAAGCTCGTACCAAAGCTCATGATAAGAGGGGTCCATCTGAGGCTCCGACCGCTTCAGTTTGAAGATGGCACGGCTCACAGACCGGGGGTGAAAGTGTCGATCGAGCCTTTCGGCATCTTTCAGCTTTTCAGGAACAAACCGCTCTTCAATTGGCGGAATGGACCGAAGCTGCCTTTCTCGAAGTTTGACGTGGCAAATCAGTTCTAATTCATGAACGTCTTCGTCTTGTAAATCAGCGTCGCAAGTGGCAAGAAACTGCTGCACAACTTTGTCTGTCGACAGCTCATGAATTTGACCGGCCTGATCGTGAAAAGACGTCTTCAAAAAAGAAAAGAAACTCTTCTTGATCCAAAGATCAGGACGGCTTCGAGGAGCATAGGAGTATTTTTCGGGGCTTGACGATTCCATTGAATTCCTAAATTTTTCCCGGCCATTATACATGAATATTTCCTTGAGTAAATGGAAATATTACGATCCGTGACGGAATCTTTTTAACAATTACAAGTGAAACCCTTCGCCGAGGTAGGTGCGCCGCACTTCATGATCATTGATCAAAGAATCGACCGAGCCGGAACTGAATACCTTTCCTTCCGATACCAAGTAGCTTCTATGAACAAATGAAAAAATTTCGCGTGCGTTGTGATCTGTGATCAGGATACTGATATTTTTTTCTGAAAGGTGGCCAATCATCTCTTTCAGTTCATGAATCGAAATAGGATCAATATTGGCAAACGGCTCATCCAAAAGCAAAAATGAAGGGTTGGTGATGAGAGCCCTCGTAATTTCGAGACGCCGCCTTTCTCCACCAGATAAAGCACCTGCTTTTTTCTTGGCAAGCGGCTCAAGGTGAAGTTCGGCTAATAGCTCCTCAAGACGTTGCTTTCGTTGAGCTTTTGTCAAAGACATATTCTCTAAAATGCAAAGAATGTTGTCTTCAACGGTTAAACTTCTAAATACGGAAGGTTCTTGAGACAGATACCCCATCCCCATCTGCGCGCGAATATGGATGGGGGCATGGGTCACATCTTGATGACCGAAAAAGACTTGGCCCCCGTCGGGACGAATCAGGCCTACTGTCATGTAAAACGCTGTGGTCTTGCCGGCTCCATTGGGTCCCAGCAAACCCACAACCTCGCCGGGCTCTACTGAAAAGGAAAGGCCGTTGACAACTTTTCGACCGCCATAACTCTTCTCTAAATTTCGCACTTCGAGGCATTTAGGCTTTTTTTCTCTCGTCGTTATCATACCCTTAACTATACAACACCCTAAATTTCAGGAATAGTTAAAGAAAAGTGACGTCGATTCAAGTGAAGGAACGACTGAAAGCCAGCACTTAATGGGCGTCTTTAGTTTGTCTGAGACTGCCCGATTCAAACAATTTTTCCACGACATACCGAACAAGATCGATGTCGGTATTTCGGAAAAATTCGATGTGACGGATGCGAATGACGCGGTACCACTCTGTTTTTGTCCCGACCAGGGTCTCCTCGAGGGTTAACTGTCCAAACGCTTTTTTGTCCCCTTTAAGAATTAAAGAGGTCTCCATACTCCTGACGATATCAAAATAATCCCACTTCCACATGATGCGAATTTGAGGCAAAAGAGTCGAAAAACGGGACGAAACGGAGTATTTTTCAGAATCGGCCGCAGCGTCCGAGGAATCTGTCTCGTGAGAGAGTGTTTTGAAAAATTGGTTGATATGGGGAAAGAGCTCTTCGTACCGCGCCGCTGCCATTTTCATTGGCAAAACAACAGGATAAACAAAATACTGAATCGGATCGTATTGCTTTTTGATAAAGCGGAAGGCTTGAAGCTCCGCCAGCATGTCAATTTCCTCGGGATTGAGATCCGTTTTGTTGAGATGTCTCAAAACAGGATCGGGATATCCGGCCGTATAAATCTTTGAAAAGATCTGCTTCAGGAGGCGCTGCTTTTCATCGAGTTGACAGGTGTCGGAGACGGCGCGGTCGAGAAACTTCTTTTTTGTTGCCGGCGACCGTAAAACTTCAGTAAAAACGGGGTGGTCCCAAAGTTCCGGGGGATGCATCTGACAGATCCGAACAAGCTGATGATCATCGGTATCACAGTATTCAAACTGACCCTCAACCCATTTGACCATGCGTGCAAGATCGGCGTTCTCCTTGGCCGTTTGCACCCCTTTTTCGATCAGTGATGCATCCTTTGGCACATCGCGAGTGGAGGGATCTTCCTGAAGCTTCGCACACATAATTTTGTGTATGACCGCCTCTTCTCGATCAAATGTTTTCACAAGTTCCGGAAGGATGGCCTTCACCCGCCGCTCTAAATCTTCCGGATTTCTTTCACCCCCTGTGTACACGCTCTTTTTTTTTAATCGATTGCCATCGGATTTTGACACAATTAACGGGTGGGAAGGCGTCTGGGCATCCTGCTGCGTATCGGAGAACATAAACATGCGCCCTAAAGACGTTTTTTTTCTCAAAAAAGGTTGGCTATTCGTTTTTACGGGCTGAGAGTGACTCGATTTTTTCTTAGGATGCGCGCCCCATAATTTTTTCGCCAGCCGAGGCGACAAGCGTCCCGATTTTTTTTCGGGAAGATCTTCGTCCTTAAGGTTCAAACGAGACATTTTGATCAAAACGGTTCTTCTGCGTTGAAGATTGATCTTTTGAACAGCAGCCCTCCATTGACTCAGATCACAAATCAGTTGATCCATTATTTTGACGTGGCGGCTGTCGCAGTCGTTAATCGGAGATAAAAAATCGCCGACGACCAACAGATAACTCGCTTGAATGCGCTTCATTTCCTCTGAAAATTTAACGCATGCGTCGAGTTTAAAAGCAATCGTCAGCGTCTCTTCTTCGCTTTGAATATGGAAATGGAGTTCAGGGCGATAAGACAAGATCCGCACATCGCCAAACGCATCAATCCAAAAAGAGTGGGGGGTGTCGGCCGGCATTGTCCAACAAATCTTATATTCGTTCGATAAAGCGGGAAAAAGAACCGGACTATTTTCATTCAACCATTGCTCGTAGTCTAAACGAAGAACGTCGAATATGGGGTCGTACGACATTTTGTGACCGTCAAAAAAACGATGGGTGTTCAATTCGGATCGGAGAAAAGAAAGATCGTCATATTTTTTCGCTCTTTCAACTTCGATCGTATGGATGGGATAATAAATGTCTTCAAATTGAAATCTGCCGCTGAGTTGATCAGAGACAAATTGTGTCGGCGAAAGGATTGGATAGCGGACAAATTTAGCAAAAGAGAGTTGAGCGACTTTGAGCGCGACGTCGTTTTGTAAGCTGGGGTTTTTTCGGAACCGTTTTTTTTTTCTCGCTCGAGCGACTAGTTCGTCAGGGGTAATTTGCGGGTTTTCTCCGTCAAGACTGTTTTTCAGCTGTTCGTAAAAAAACGCC
>CAZVSU010000112.1:0-5794 GCA_964629645.1 uncultured bacterium
ACATATAAATGTCTTCAAGCTCTTTGATCACGGTCTCTTCCCGCCCCCAGACAGCCAAAATCAAAGCGGCCTGAGCCCTCACTTCGGGATCGGGATCGCTTGCTAAAGGTCTGATCAGATCGAGCGCCTCCTCTTCCCCTTCCGAAAGGAGCAGAGCCACCACCACTCCGGTGATTCCGACCGTTTTTTCTTTTAGGAACCGCTTAAGCGCTCCTTGAGTTTGGGGGTAGTCTAAAAAGGCGAGCATCTGCAAAAGCTCCAGCCTGACAAGCTGATTGGCCACCTCGGGAAATTGCGGAATATCGGGCCTGTGGCGATGTTTGCTGGGGGCAAGTCCTTTGAAAACTCCCTCCTCGAGCCACATCCAGCGGGCGCTGCTCGCGTTGAGCTCCTCATAAAGGGCCGCGCAGGCGCTTTGAACATTGAGCCGTTGGCCGATCAGCCCTATTGCACAGGTCATCCTAACGTAAGGGTCGCGCGCCTGATGAAATGTTTCTTCAAGGAGAGGGTGGGCATATCTCCCCCCACCTTTAAGGCACGCTGCGGCAAAACATCGCACTTCCTGCTTGTCATCTTGCAGGCA
The DNA here is from genome assembly GCA_964629645.1 of uncultured bacterium. GTDB lineage: Bacteria > Chlamydiota > Chlamydiia > Chlamydiales > SLFE01 > JAAKFL01. The sequence goes on from CAZVSU010000112.1 coordinate 584, forward strand.
GCGGCGAAGGGTCTCTTGCCCGCGCGGGTCTTCGTCGAGCATCAACACCCAACCGGCGATTGCAGCGACAGCAGGGTCTGCGTCTTGGGTCATCGGGGCGACGAGAGTGCGAATTGAGGTTCCTTTCACATCGCTGATGCGCAAGACCCCCGCAACCTGCAAGGCCGCTTTTCGAATCTGAGGAGAAAAATCATGTAAAAGGGGCGCGATCACATCGATGTCATCGGCAAGATCAAACAAAGCCGACAGCTCGCAGGCGAGCAGCCGAAGCCCCATCCTAGAGCTCCCAGCCATTCGCTCAAGCGTTTCCCTCGTCGGTTTTTCCGAGATCATAGCCAGCGCCTCGGCAGCGATGCCCCTTTCCTCATCGGTGGACAACCGGCTTTCGAGTATCTGCCTGAGAACAGGCTTTGCCTTTTGGACCTTCATTCCCCCGACAGCTTTCATTGCCGCCGCCTTTGCAGGCCACGAAGTCTCGTGTTGGAGAAGGTCAAGAGCCCTTTCTTGCAGCCTGGCATCTCTGTTCATGACCGACAGTTCCAAAGCCACCGCTCTCACAGCGGCATTGGGGTCTTTCGTCCCCTGAACGAGCAAGTCGACCCCTTGCGCCGACTGGCTTAAATTAGCGGCGACAAGAGCAATCGCCCTTGTGAGAGGAGAGGCTGTTGCAAACCCCTTTTTGATGACGCCCCAGCTCATCGCTTCCAGGAGATTCGATTGAGCAAACGGTTCGGGATACTGCCGGGCGTAACGATCCCAAAAGTGCATCATCGCCCGCTCGTCACCGACTTCTGCGAGCACTTCAATTTGTTTTTCCAAAAGAAGCCGAGAGGCAGGGTAATGCGAAAGCCCGGCGGCCGCCTCACCTTTTGCCGATTCGAGGTCCCGTATTAAAAGATGGGACTGAACGCGCCTTAGAACTGTCGTTTCATCTCCGTTCAGGCAGGCCGCAGCAAAGAGACAAGCGACAAGCCCCGCTAGCCTGAGCAGCATCTCTTCGGCTCCCCTTTGATCAGCTCAAGACACGCTTTGAATTCCGGAGTCGATGCATCGCCGATCAATTCAAAAAGCGCAGATTCAGACGAGGTCACCCGCGCCCACTCTTTCATCTCGGCAATGGCCGTAGAAAAGTCAAAAATGGAGCGGGACGAGATGGCGTCATTGATCACGACCACTTCCTTGCCGTAAAGCGCAAGGGCCTTTGCCGTCTGCTGGACGCAAACATGCGCTTCGATCCCGACCAGGATCCACTGCTGGACGAAAGACTCTTTGACATGCCCCAGCACCGCATCATTTTTCAATGCAGAAAATGTGGTCTTTTCAAAGGTCGCCCGGCTGTCGGGAAGTTGGTGGAGGACACTGCCTAAAGTCGGGCCGAGCCCTTTGGGATATTGCTCTGTGACGACGGCCGGCAGTCCCAAAAGACGGCAGCCCGTCAAGATCTTGAGCATACCGCAGAGCGTTTCTTCCGCGTGATCCACAAGCGGAAATAATTTTTCTTGCACATCGATGACCATGATCCCGGCCTTTTGCGGGTCGAGAAAAAAACACGATTCCATTGTCTATCCCATAGCTCCCAGTGGACGGCCGCCGAGCAGATGAAAATGCAAATGAAACACAGACTGCCCGGCGCTCGGCCCACAGTTTGTCAGAAGGCGGTAGCCGTTGTCTACCTTAAATTCTTTAGCTAGCTTTTGCGCTGCCTTGACACACTCGCTGATCAAGGCCGCATCGGCGGCATCGACAGACTGAATGTCGCGAATCTCTTTTTTCGGGATGATCAGAAGGTGGACCGGCGCTTTGGGGGCAATGTCTTTGATCGCAATGACGTGATCATTTTCAAAGACAATGTCCGCTTCCGCTTCCTTGTCGATGATTTTTGAAAAAATTGATTTCTCAGCCATTTTTAGTCTCCTTTTTCATGACAAGATCGAAGGCTTTTTTTGCATCGTCGATGGTTTCCCAAACAGAAATAAAGCGCCCTTTATGGCAAAAGATCGCACCCTCGATTCCCGAAGCCTCTTTTAACTCGTCGTGTTGCAGCCCCGCCCATGCTTCGGGAAGAGGCGTGCGGACGTTCATTCGATCTTCATACGTGGGAGGCAGAGATCTCAGTTTCCAATGCTGCCCTGTCGGCATAATCAGGAATTGCGCCGGATGAGAGTCGCCTCCCATCTCAAAAAAAGGCTCAAGCCAGGCGACAGGACGTTTAAACACCAAAAGGGTCTCTTGGGTCTCCATCGCTTTTTTCACATCGTCTCGGCAGGCGTCAATGTACTCAAAGCGTTTCATCAGCCGCGTCAAGTGTCCTAAGACAAAATCAAGAGCGCTGAAAAAACAAAGGTCCTGTTTACTTGAAGACACCCCGTGCTCTATCGAATTAAAGTTGGCCACGACATGAGAAAACGTGCAGTAACCAAAGATTTGAGGCTCTTCTCCATTGTCGTGAAGATCGATGCCATGGACGAGAGATCGGTGGGCATAGGTGTAGGCTTTGGATGAGAGCTTCCCTTCTTCTTTTAAGTAGAGAAGAATCATCCCGGCGCTGCTTAAAGGGCCTTCATATTCGTGCTGGTGATGATCGAAGAGCTTTTTCGATGGGTCATACACGCCCCCAACGTCGCACACATACTCGCACCGGGCGAGAACCGCGGGGTCTCGCGTGCGGACGATTTTATCGCGGTCGATCAGATCAAAGAGTAAAAGAAGCGCACAGGCCGTCACCTCATCTGCGTGAAAGCTCCCGCTGTGAGTTCCAAAACTTCTGGTGATTTGGGGTGTCTCATCGTTCATGGGTAAGGTGGGATTATGTCACAAGCGCGGTTTTATCGGGGCAATTTTTCTTATCCCTCTTGGACTTTGCCTTTTAGATTTACCTTGAAGCCATTGGAGTCCATCGGATACCATTCAGGTATGCCTAACTTGATTCGCTGCCAACAACATGACTTGGTCACTCCCGATGGAATTCTCATCGATTATGAAGTGGTGGATGACGCATCGGCGCGCGGCATCGTGGAAATCAAGGAAATCGATCCCCTCTTCAAAGGGTACGAAATTGATCCCGAACTCACATTTTTTAACATGAAAAGCGCGCTCGCCCAGCTGGGATTGAACGGTTATGGACGCGGGATTGAACTGAACTCCCGCGAATCATCGGCACGGGTAGAAGTCGAATTTCGCGCATATGGCCCGGTCGCCGAATCGCTGCTGAAGCTGATGCCCGTGGGCGCCTATATCGGAAAGTTATTCGCCGCCGACGACCGGCGGATCGTCCGCGACCCCCATTACCTCTCCCGTATGTTCAGCCGATCAGATCGGAAGGGAAGCCCCTTGCTGTCTCTCGGCGGCCTGCACGGCAGCCGAGAACTAATCCTCGACAAAGTCGACGGCCGGACCATCGCCTATTTGACTCTGCTCAAGGGAACGTTGAGTTATGACGATCAGATCTATCACTTCCTCCCCTCTTTTACCAAAGCATTGATCAAGAATGAGTCGCTGAGACAGTGGGTGGAGCTGCACCAAAAATGGACGCCTGACGAGCAGCGCTCTGTAGAGAAAGACCAAATTCTGTTAGTGCAGACGCAGCCGCTTCACATTCGCACAGTATTCGCCCGTGTGGTTGACGAGTTGCTGCCCCCTAACTTCCACCATACCACAGCATCCGTCTTGCAACCCGACACGAGCCAGTCGGGAAATGTTTACGAGCTGTTTGGAAAAAGCGAGATGGAGATCACCGACATTCCGCTGGAGTTCTATACCCTCGACCCCTACCGGGAGTATGTCTTTTTTTCCGACCGCGATCAGCTGCAAAGCTGCCTCGATAATCCCAAAGCGCTGTTCAATGCTTTTGACACCGCCCCTCCTCCAAACGAAGCGCGCGCCGCGACCTTTGTGGTCAAAGGAGAGCAGCTGCTCGACTTATCCCCGGCTGATTGGATCGTCCGCGAAACGCGCATGACCGAATTTCCGGGCGTTATCCAAAGCGACCGCCAAGCCCTTTTGGCCGAAAGATACATCGAACAACAAGCGGCCACCCCCTTTTTAGAAGCCATTGACGACAACGTCATCACAAGTCAAGGCATCCTATTGACCCGCTACTTCCCCTCTCCTCTTCTTAAGCGCATGCTCCTTGGCAACCACGTTCTGCAATGTGTCAAAGGACTCTACTTTAAATATCCGTCGCGAAGTACGAGGTGGTACTTCTCCGCAGAAGATCGGGCCCTTTTGAATGATCTGGAAAAATTCGGCCTCCCGGTCTATTGGGTCGACGAGCTCACAGGCAAAATCCTCAAGTATGTCCAAAAAGCAGGCAGAGACACAGGAATGTTTGTCCCTCTCGAAAGGGTCCAAGAATTTTTAGACTCTCTCGTCCTCGGCATCTACGGGTCGAACCTTGTCGAAGGGCATTTCGACGACGAAATCAAAACCCTCCTCGAGGGGCTGATCGAAAAAAGAAAGCATTGCCACCACGAAATGCTGAGCCCGAAGACCCCCCTTGCCCTTGTCACAGGAGGAGGCCCCGGCGCCATGTCGCTTGGCAACCGCATCGCAAAAGATGTGGGAATTCTCTCCTGCGCCAACATTGTCGATTTTAGGCAGAAAGATCAAAGCATCGTCAACGAACAAAAACAAAACCCTTATATCGAAGCCAAAATGACCTACCGACTCGACAAACTTGTCGAAAGGCAGGCCGAATTCAATTTGGACCTCCCGATCTTTTTGATGGGCGGCATCGGCACCGACTTTGAATATGCGCTCGAAGAAGTGAAGCGAAAAGTAGGAATGGGCTTTCCGACGCCGGTCCTCCTCTTCGGCAGCGAAGAGTACTGGAAAGAAAAAGTGACGAGCCGCTACAAAATTAATCTCGAGACAGGAACAATTCAAGGGTCGGAATGGATCAGCAACTGCTTCTACTGCATCCAGACGGCAGAGCAGGGGCTGAAAGTTTACCAAGACTTCTTCAACGGAAGCCTCCCCATCGGAAAACATGGCACCACTTACAAACGGGGATTTGCTGTCGTCAAAGAAAACTATCAATAAACGAGCGCTCAATTAGGGGACGTCTTCAAATTTGGAATCAACTTAATTTGAGTTCTTTTCTCTTAGGAGGGCGCGCTAGGAGGAGGGGCTATATTTGACTAATATGGCCTCTCCTCCTAGTACTCTGTCAAGAAAGTTTATAATTGAATTTTTAATTCTGGATAGAGCTTT
>CAZVSU010000113.1:0-5727 GCA_964629645.1 uncultured bacterium
GTTCCTGAATTAGTCCATGTTTTACCATCGTCACTCCATACTGTTTGACCTGAATCACCAACACCAACAAATAAACCTAATTCAGGTGACCAAGCTACACCATATAAACTATTACTTCCTATTGTTCCTGAATTAGTCCATGTTTTACCATCGTCACTCCATACTGTTTGACCTGAAATACCAACACCAACAAATAAACCTAATTCAGAAGTTGCCGAACTAACAAAACTAAGCATAAACATAAATACAAGTCCGAAAATTAATAAATTCTTTAGTTTCATTTCATATAACCATATATTCCTTTTACTCCATTACAAAGTTTTTTTTGTTTAAACGTGTTTTTATTAAACCAATCGCAATTCCTTTGACGACATCTGTAAGTCTTTTCATATTTTAATATTGGTTGTTTTTTTCTTTTATCTATCGTGTAACCGTTCTTAATTACCCAAGATATAACTTTCCGTCTTGAAGGGAAAAACTCCATTTCAAAAACTAAAGTTTGTAATTTAAGTTTCTTCATAGTTCTAAATCTCCACCAGTGTTTTTTCTTTGGTTGAATTTCTCAAAATCCAAATCAACGAAATTAAGTATTATGTTTATTCCTAATAAGATTAAATTAATTAATCCTAAGTTTCTTAAATAGAAATTAAACATATCTAGTTGGTCTAGTATTGTTGGAATAGAACTAAATATCTCTTCTTGAAACCAAGTAGTTAACTCTAAAAATATTCCACCAACAAACAACAAAATAAAACTACCGAAAACTATGAAAGATAAAATGCCGAAGTAACCCTCACGACTTGAATTATAAGATATATAAAAAGAACTTAAAACCATAGAAATAAAACTCAACAACCAAAAGTAATCAAACCACTTAATTCCATCTTGGAAGTTCTCAATACCTGAAGCGATACTATTAGATGTTGCATTGAATAATAGATTGTTAGAAACCAATTCCTCAGATACATTATGTATCTTTAAAAAAATATAATTATTAGATGAAGCGACTAGAATTCCTGCAATAAATAAAAAAATAATTGACACGAAACTAAATATAAATATGCTTCCTGCAATTTTAGAAAAACTATCTGCCATTTCTAAAACCCCCAAAAGCATTTTGTATCTTACATAAAGTTTCTTTTACCTCTGTGTCCCCTGTGTCTATGCCCATAAATAATAATATTCCAAGTAAACCATCTTTGAATAATTTAAGAAAAAAACCAAATAGAAATATTATACCTAAGACTAAATATAATGTTAATGGTATTTCATACAATGCCCAAAGACTTGCTCCAGGGTCTAATAATATGAATGCTAATGGACTTGCAAATATCCAAGACCAACTAACCGAAAAGAAAACTAAACGATATAATAAAGAAATAATGCTTGTTGTTTTCCTTCTTTGGGGAAAAATATAACTCGCATAAAGTATTGCTAGAAATGTAAAAAGAATAAACAAAAACCACTTAGCAGTATATTGATAATTTACAACCATCAAGTTTTGAATATCTACACTTAGGCTTTCAAAAGACATCTTTTATAAATTGAATGTTAAAAAGATATTTAAATCTTTTTAAATTTTAATAGGCTCTGAATTATTTTGAGTCTTATTAATTTGTTCTTTAGCATAATCAACTAAAGGTCTTTGTTCTTCTACTATTTGACCCATAATAACTGCACATTGTTTATTAACACTTTCGACATCTCTTAATATATTAGCAACTGCCGAAGTAGAATACTGTTCGTCTAGTTCTTTACTTCTTGCATTATTATCTAAAGTCCACCAAATGTTACCTAAAAACAAAGCCACGAATAAACCTATTAATATTATTTGTGCTATTCCTCTAAATGGCGAATTGGTTTGAGCCAAGTAATCATCTTCAATCATATTGTCGGCTTCTTTATAGTATTTCTTTTTCTGTGCTTGGTCGACATATAATTTAATAGGTTCATTTTCTATTTTAGAGGATTTGAAAAATATTGGCTTCAGGTCTCCATCTTCTAAAACATACTCTAAGACTCTAATTCCATCTGAGCCAACACGACTAAAACTTCCTGCACCTTCATTTTCTAGAGTATATTTAGATACCTTTAGCACATTGAGTTTAACTTTCTCACTAATAACATTGACTTTTATTTTATTATTTTTGATATTAACTTCATCTAAGTCTATGTCTTCTTTAAGCAGTGGGTCGTTCTCGGTTTCTTTTTTCTTGCTGATTTCTATTTTACCATCACGGATTGAATTAACTAAGTCTTCTTGTTTCTTTATCGCTTCGTTTATTTTCTCTATTTGTTTTTCTTTAGAGTCTAATCTATGTTTGACTTTGAATAAGACATCACTAACTAAAGCGTGTCTCGAGTAACTAATTTCCTCTTTTAGTTGCAAATCATCATCTTTAATTATTCTGTTACCATTCTCATCTTTAATAATGTTAGTAACTGTCTCATAACTCTCAACCGGAGTGTCATTGTCGAGTCTTAAAATTCTAACTCTGACTTTGTTTGTTACTTGGTTTTTGTCTTGTTCGTCTTTATCGTTTTTCGAGAAAGCATTTTTAATAAAGTTTATCATCTTGTTTGTTTCCTCCTCTGTCTTCTTTTGTTTCTGGGTCTGTGTTCCAATAACTCTTTAGGAAGTTTTGGGAATTGTTTGAAACAATAATATAACCTATGTTAGTTAGAAGTTCGAAAAATGCTTGGAATACTTCTTGGTAATTGTCTGCTGGACTTTCTAATCCTTTATACAATAAAGCATTCACTTTTTTAGATAATCTTCTTTTTTGTCTTGCCCAAGAAAACTTATCTATATTAGCAATCAATATTATTTCTTTAGAAAAACTGTGAAGCATAACCATAATCTTTTGTATTACTTCGTTGCCCTGCAAAGGATTACCTGTGAAACTCATTGAGTCTCCGCTCGATTTCCATTCGTAACCTAACAATCTAAACTCAAATTCAGATATTAATTTTTGTATCTCAAAGGTCTTGCTTTCTAATCTGTTCTGACTTGTGTCTAAGTCATCTGGAAATCTTTCTAAATTCATTTCTATAACAATTAAATGAAAAATTATTTAAATACTTTTCGCTTTATGACTATCAAAATGGAATGGCAAACTAAAGAATATATTGACGAAAGGTTTGACGAATTGAATGATAAGTTAGACCAAATATTAGATAAGTTAGGAATAAAAGATGAAGATGAAGATAAAGATTATGATGACTTAGATAAAGATGATGATAAGTTAGACGATGATAGTAAAGACTTCGACATATAAAGCGAGTCTTCATCTAATTCTTTTTCAGTTCTATTAAAATAATAGTGTTTATAAAAATTCTCGTATAATTTATTTGATTTAAAATTATAATAAAACAACATTTGTTCTCGAGAATAAAAGCAGACTTTGTAAGTATTAAATTTGTCGTTGATGTAATCTAATTCATACTCTTGTAAACAATAATCTTGAAAAAGAATAGGAATTATTGAATAAGATAAACTTAGAATTAATGTCGCCAATGTGATTTTAAGGTAGAAATTCATTGTAAAAAGAATTGGGGAATAAATCCCCTAACGAAATTTAAACCATTCCGCCTTTTTTTGAGCCAGACTTCAAAGATGGTATATATTCCTTAAATACACTAATCAATACAACTAATGTAACTAAACCTAAAACGAAGTTTACTCCAGTTTGGAAGTAAGTTGCTTGTGTTGATAAGTTAGTTGCAGAAGTATTGATAGAACTATTTATTGAAGATACAACATCAATGTTTCCTGCTGTTGCTTGGTATGCAGTTGCACCTACAAGTAATTGACCGATAAAGAAGGACATATTAAATCCAATCCAAAGACCTACAAGAGTTAACAACATTTTCATACCATTTGGTAATCCTATTCCTGCCATTTAAATCACCCCCTGTCCTTTTGATTGAATGTTATTGTTATTCATAAAATAATACATAGTGCCTAATATATTTAAATTTTTTGGTTTTTTAATCATCTTTTCGCCTCCTATAACTTGTTTGGTATCTTGTCCGTTTCTCTGGATACAATTCGAAATACTTTTTGATATTTCTTAACCACTTGCCTAAACTGTCATACATTGCTTTCTCGGACTTATCTTTCAAATCCCAAGTTCCCCAATCTTTTAGTTTAGGTAGTTTACTGTCAAGAATGTAACCTATAAGTTCTGTTGTCTTGAAACCTTTAGCATAACTGTGCTTTCTGATTTCATTCTTGATATACTCATCATACTTTCCTTTATCAAATCCCCAAGCCTCATCAAATTTATATCTGTGGATAAGAAATTCTTTTGGCATTGAAATATAATAATCTTTTTTCTTCTCGAGTTTCTTAGCAAAAGCATTCTTTACATCATTACGAGTAAAGTTCTTTCTCCAGAACGGAGAGTATATTGTTTGGCCTCTTGGCAATATATACATATCAACAGTTCCTTTATTTAGTGTTCCAGTTGTTCTGTTTGAGTCTAACTGGCAATCAAATATGAAGTTAGCCCTACTTAATGATATTGCGTTATCTAGTTCTCCTATTTGCTGAATATTAATTATAACTATTCGTAAGTTCCTTCGTGTTGTTCTCATAGAATATCTGAAATCCATTGCGTCTGGTGAAGCATAGTTTTGTTTATTCAAATCATTACCTTCGTCTAAGTTCATAATTCTGAAGTAGTCGTTGTTTTGTTGGTCTGCTTGTTCTTGCAACATAGATAATATATCAGAGAAAAACATCTTAGTTATATCATAAGCGTAATCAATTAATCCTACCTCCGTTAGAGTTGTATAAAACCAAAGTATTATTTGTGAACTATGGCACGACTTACCAGCACCCTCTGGACCATTATTAATAATGTAAAAATCCATTTCATCAAATATCATTTGATTAATTGCAATCATATATTTATTAACAACAAAGGGGTCATACCTAACCACTTGTCCGTTAAAGTTTTTAATTTCAGTTAAGGGATTTTGTAGTAACTTCAGATATTTTTCTAAATCAAATTTAGGAAACTTCTTATTTAGTTTTTTATTCTTGTAAATTTCTCTTAGTTTTTTTACATAGTAAGAATTCCTTTCGTTATAATACAACTTCAATTCCATTTGCTCTCGTATCTTTCGAGAGTGTTTATATAATTCCTCTGAAGCCCTTTCAATCTCTGCTATGTCTGATAAGTCTCGGTAATATTTTTTCTCTTTATCAGTTAGAACTTCTATTGCGTTCTTTATTTCTTTAGAAGTAATACTTAGTAAGTCTTGAAGGTAAGCGTCTTGGTCATCTTCAATCCTATAACCATTATTAATTTCTTCTTCAATAGAATAAACTTCTTTATCTATTAATTCAAATGCTTGTTCAGGGGTTATAGTTTTAAGTCTAATCAAAACAAATCACCTTCCGATATTTGATACTTCCTAATCAGTTCTCTATTCTTATTAATTAACATTCTCCTAATTAAATCCGGCTCGTGGAAATTCTCGAATAGTTCGTGCTTATGTAATTGAAATTGTTTTATTTGGTTTTTAATTGATTTAATATACCATTGTCTATATTTTTGGAAACCTAAAGAATTCATCTCGCCTAACTTTTCAAACTCCTCTATTTGTTCGCCCTTTATTTTGGCTTTAATTATTTTATATAATTTAGGCACTATGCTAACAATAGCAATCCCAATTACTGTGGCTATTAATCCCTCTGCAAAACTCATTTTCTTTTTT
>CAZVSU010000114.1:0-5709 GCA_964629645.1 uncultured bacterium
GCCGATCGAAGTCGACCTCGCAGAAATCTGCGACTTCTTGGCGCATACGAACTAATTTTCATTTTCCTCACAAAAAAGTCCTACCCGACCTGCTCGGGTGGGACTTTTTTTATGGCGAGGTTCTTCCCCAATACGATCAGATTCAATCCGGCAGAGAGGCTTGTCGCAAGGGCGACACTGGCAGGACCAAAGCCAAATCCGATGATAAACAGGGAGTTAAGGGCGATATTCGATCCGATGGAAACAAGTGAAGCCGCCATGGGAAGCTGATAATTTTTTTGGGCGTAAAAGACAGGGGCCACAAGCAAAATCGCCGCCGAGGGAAAAAGTCCAAGAGCGTATCCCCAAAGACACCATGTCGTTGCCATCACAGCCGCTTCGCTAAAATCGCCCCGCTGATACACAATCCGGACCAAATCGGATCCAAATAGCATTAAAAGCAGCGTGCAGGGCAGAGCCCAAGCGCAACATCTTTTAAAAGCGTTCCAAAAAAAGAAATGAAGCTTTGTGAAATCTTGCCGCTCTGCCGCGCGCGCAAGGGGAGGGAGCAAAGCGCTGGACGCTGCGATGCCGAAAAGAGCTAATGGAAGCTGTTGCAGCCGGATGGCGTACCAAAGCAGAGCAGGCCCCGAAGGATCGGCGGCCCGTGCAAAGAAAAAATCGACAGCGCTGTTGACCTGAACGGCCATCACGCCAATGAAAGAAAAGGCAAAAGGCTTGTAAAACGAAGCGATTTTCATCGGCTGCCATCTCCAATGAATCTTGCTCCAAAAGGGAGAGAGCATCTGCATCGTTTGGGGCATTGTCGCAAGCCACTGCAGACAGCATGCCGCATTGATCATGATGGCGAGCGTATAGACCGAGGAAGAAAGGGATAATGCGGCCATCCATGTCAGATTGAAAAAGAGGGGGGCCAGGCTCGAGATGAAGTAGTGTTTGTTGCACTGAAGGAGCGCTGTATTCAGTCCATAAAGACAGATAAACAAAAGGCTTGGCAGCATCGCGATCGTCAGATCGGCAATTTGTCTGTTTTCCGGAGAAAAGCTGGGCGATAAAAAAGAGAGCAGGCCCATGCCGACGCCGATCAAAACACTCAACAGCAGCGTGAGAGCGACCCACAGATCCATATAAAACTGCATCCCTTTTGCAGGGTTTTCTGCGCGCGCTTTTTCAAATTGCGGGATGAAGGCGGTTTGCAGCGCCCCCTCGCCAAAAAGCCGCCTCATCAATTGGGACAGCCGAAATGCCAGCATGAAAGCCGCAATTTCCGGAGAGGTGCCAAAAGCGGCCGCGGTGGCAACATCGCGCAAAAAACCTGAAAAACGGCTGAGCAGCGTGCCGCTGAAAAATTGTCTTGCTGAAGCGGCAATCGTATGCATAGTGTCGGTCATGGAGATCAATTTATCCTATCGAGGGTATTTCTGAAAGATGGAGAGGAGATATGATGCCAAACACCTCGTTAAATCAGCAGCCGCCCTTAGCGATCGCACACGATAAAGCAAGCGCGGCCTGTCAAAAGCTTGAAAAATTGCGCGAAAGTCTCGAGGTCTTTGACGGCCTGTCCTACCAGAACGCCACACTCACAGGGTGCAAAAGCCGGATCATCCAGTTGGAAAATAAAAAACGTGAGGCAAAAAAAATCTACGCTGAATACAAGACGCCTCTTGTGCGACTCTCTTCGTATTTGGAGTGGATCTGTCTCGGCCATCAAGAAAAACAGGCGAACGTAAGACGAGCGCATCAAGCACTTGTCCACGACATCGACCAAAGGATTGATCGCCATCAGCTCAAAATTGATCTGATTTGTCGAGACGTTCTTCACGGGACAAGAGGAGGCGACGACCCGATAGAGGCGATGGCGGGATTTGTCCGGGGCGCAAGCACCATAGGATCTTTAGTGTTGCACCGCGATCGTTTGCGGGAGCTCTATCGTCAAATCGAAACTTTTGCCATTGAAGGGCACTACACTTTAGACATGGTCCAAGCCTTGGCAAAAACGGCCACCGGCATAATCCCGGAGCATGAACTCTTCACTGAAATCATGGCGGGAAAGGATGTTTTTGTGTTTCACTCCCTTTGCCTGGCGCATCAACTCGCCGCTTTCCGTCAAAAACAGAGCGCTTCGATCGTTCGGATGGAGGTCAACTTCCCGCCTGAAATCGTCGAGACTCTCTACCAATTGATCGAAGAAGGGAGGCGTCCCGCTTTTTACGGCTTTGGGGAAGGCAAGGCGCTGTTGTTTCTGGAGGCTCTTAAAGAATTGGGGGCGTCGCCGGCCCTTGTCGATGAGGGGCTTTTTCTGTTTCACAATCGGGCGGCCAATTTCGACATCAAGATTTATGACAGTCGCTCCGAGGTTGTCTGCCGCGACCGGTCAACCCCAAAAACCCTTCGGAAGCTCTCTGCCATCAACAGCCTTCGTCCGGTTAGAAAGCTAAGATGTTACCATCCGCAATTTTTCCCCGGATCAGAAGAGCTTCGCTTGCTAGCGAGCACCTTTGGACATCTCAGAGTGTTAGAAGTGGGGCCCTGCTCGACAGCGAGCAGTGAAGATTGGAAGGCGCTGTTTGATTTGCCGAAGTTAAATAAAATCATTTTGACGGTATCTGAGTTTCGCGAAGGGGACGAAGAGTATTGCCAAAATTTGATCCGAGCTTTAAAGAGCCACTCCAAACCCCCTGTGATCCAGTTCGACGGACCTGCCGGCTTTCCTTATGAACTGAGAGAACAGCTGACGGTTAAAAACCCCACTTGATCCGTTTGGCGATCGCCTCCATCCTTTCCCTTTTTCGCTGTTTTCGGTATGATATCCATTCATCCGGGAACAAGGAATCATGTCTATGGCGGAAAAGAAATACTTGATCGGCGCCCATACATCGGCAGCCGGAGGGGCTTACAACGCTCTTTTGGAGGGTCAGAAGATTGGGGCGACCACAATTCAGCTCTTTTCCAGCAACCAGAAGCAATGGAAGGGAAAGACCTACACAAAAAAAGAGCTGGATCTTTGGTTCAAAACGCGCGCTGAGACCGGCCTTGACACGATCATGGTGCACGACAGCTACTTGATCAATTTGGGATCGCCAAAAGAGGACGTATTAGAGAAGAGCCGGCGCGCGTTCCATGAAGAGATTAAGCGGTGCCACCAGCTTGACGTCACGTATCTCAACTTTCACCCCGGCGCCGCGTTGAAAGGCGATCGGCAAGAGTGTCTGGACACGATCGTGGAGAGCCTCAAAGAGTGCGAAAAGATCGTGTCGCAAGGGGACACACTTCTGCTGCTTGAGAGCACGGCAGGGCAGGGGTCGACAGTCGGCTATCTGTTCGACGAGCTCGGCACCATTGTCGACCGCGTGTCGGCCGCTATTCCGATCGGCGTGTGCATCGACACCTGCCACTCTTTTGTCGCCGGCTACGACATCCGAACGGAAGAGGGCTGGGAAAAAACTCTCAAAGAATTTGATGACAAAGTGGGTCTCGATTACCTCAAGGCGTTTCATCTCAACGATTCTATGAAAGGGCTCGGGTCGCGGGTCGACCGCCACAGTCCTTTGGGAGAGGGAGAGATCGGGTTAGAGTGTTTCCGCGTTTTGATGAACCACCCCAAAACAAGAGATCTTCCGAAGTATCTTGAAACTCCGGGCGGACCCGATCGATGGACTCAAGAAATTGCACTCCTCAAAGATTTAGCGAAAGGTTAACTATGCGACTCAGAATCAAACACATAAAAAATCCTAAAGAGGGATTTGCCTCGATCCTCGGCCAAGAAGTCACAGTGAAAGGATGGGTCAAGACGATCCGCAACCAAAAGACATTCAGCTTCATTGAAATCAACGACGGCTCAACGCTTAGCAATCTGCAGATCGTCGTTGACGATTCGGTCCAAAACTATAGCGGCATCATCGGCGGGATCACAACCGGCGCATCGATTTCCGTGACAGGCAAAGTGGCTGAAAGTCCCGCAAAAGGGCAGCCCGTCGAGATCCATGCAAGCCAAATCGATCTGATCGGCCAGGCAAGCGCCGACACCTATCCTCTGCAGAAAAAAAGGCATACATTCGAATTTCTCCGCACCATCGCCCACCTTCGCCCCAGAACCAACACGATTGGAGCGATTTCCCGCGTGCGCCACGCACTTGCCATTGCCACCCACACGTTTTTTAATCAAAGAGACTTTCTATGGCTCAGTTCCCCGGTGATCACTGCTTCTGACTGCGAAGGAGCGGGCGAGATGTTTCAAGTCACAACGCTCGACCTCCGCGACCTTCCTAAAACACCCGAAGGGACCATCGACTACGAAGACGATTTCTTTGCGCGGCCCACTTTTTTGACCGTTTCGGGACAGCTCAATGCAGAGATCTACGCCTCCGCTTTGACCGATGTCTATACATTCGGCCCCACCTTTCGCGCGGAAAATTCCAATACCTCCCGCCACCTGGCCGAGTTTTGGATGATCGAACCGGAAATGGCCTTTGCCGACATTCACGACGACATGGACCTTGCCGAAGATTTTCTCAAGTTCGTCCTCAAATACGTACTCGATCATTGCGGCGAAGATATGGCCTTTTTTGATAAATTCATCTCCAAAGGGAGCCTTGACAAACTGACACATGTCATCGAAACCCCCTTTGAAAGGGCCTCCTACTCGTACGCCATCCGAATTTTAGAAAAAGCGAACAAAAAATTCGACTATCCGGTGCGGTGGGGACTCGACCTCCAGTCGGAGCATGAGCGCTACCTAGCTGAAGAGTACTTTGGAAAGCCGGTGATACTCACCGACTACCCAAGGGAAATCAAACCGTTCTATATGCGGCAAAACGACGACGACAAAACCGTCGCCTGCCTCGATGTTCTTGTCCCCGGTGTGGGAGAGATCATTGGAGGGAGCGCCAGAGAAGAACGGCTGGATCGTCTCGAAAAACGAATGGACGAGATGAAACTGAGCAAAGAGGACTACTGGTGGTACTTAGAACTCAGAAAATATGGATCGGTTCCTCACGCCGGCTTCGGCGCAGGATTTGAGCGGCTGATTCAGTATGTCACCGGGATGGATAATATCCGCGATGTGATCCCATTTCCCAGAACCCCCGGAAAGGCAGAGTTTTAAGCTGAAAGGGGGCCCCCCTAAAGCAGATGACCATTCTCGTTCTCGTTGGCCTGTTACAGCCTCATTGCGAAATGGGGCTCACGTTTAGGCGCAAAACAAAAGAAAGAGAATAATATTTATTTTAATAAAACAGTTATCTTGTAATTATAGTTTAAATGTGTGATAATTTCCTTTTAAAAAACGGAGATAATAACCTATGTCATGTCAAGTCAATACAAATCCAAGCAGCGCATTGTCAAAAGCATTGAGACAATGTTCACAAGATGTCGATTATCAGATTCAATATCAATCCAGCTCTAAATTCGGCCGCGTCATCTTATGGTTCAAGAATATTGTGTCGCATCTATTCTATCCTCGCGGCTCTGTTGAAGATCAAATCCAAAAAATTGAACAACTGGTCAAGGTCCTCGATGATGATCAATTTGAGAGGCGCTACGTCACACAAATCGAAAACCTCAAACTCCGATTGAAAGACATCAACACGAACACTTCACAAAATGAGACTCTCGAGACAATCAAACGATTAGCATTTGATAAACTCTCTTCCAAACTCAGCTCGGCAAGTCGTTCTTTTAAGGACCCTACTTATAACGTGGGCGCGACTT
>CAZVSU010000115.1:0-5284 GCA_964629645.1 uncultured bacterium
CACAAATCGAGAGAGGGAGCGCCATCCCGACAATCAACCCCGACTTCCAGCCCATTGTCAAAAAGACGATCCCCACAATAATTGAGGCGCCTGCAATCAAATTAAAAAAGAGATCGGAGAGCCTGGCGTCAGTGTAGTCGTTTTGGTTGAAGATCACCTCGATATTGAATCTTGAATCAAGAGTCCCCGAAAAGTCTTCCACAACTTTAAGCGCATCTTCTGTCCAATAGTCGACCCGAGCATCTTTCACTGTTCTTGCGGCGACAAAGATGGCCCTCTCGTTTTGAAAGAGGCCGATTTCTTCGACCGGCTTTTGATAGCTCCGCTCAAGCTTTGCAATGTCGCCGAGCTTCAGGATCACCCCGTCATTTCCTGTGACGATCGGAATATTTGCGATGCGCTCTAAAGAATCGAGCCTTCCTTCCACTTCGATTTTTAAATCGAGGCGGTCTCCTCTCAGCTGACCGGCAGACACTTTACTGTCTCCTTTTTCCACAAACTGAGCGACCTGCTCTGCCGAGAGGCCAAGGGCGGCGAGCTCTCCGGGATCGACGATCACGGTGATCTCTTCTTCAACCCCGCCGAAAAGACGCACCACTTCGGTTCTCGGAATGAGAAGAAATTGATCTTTCAGCTCTAAAGCGAGCCGATTCAAAAGATTTAAAGGGGGAGCGCCCTCCCCTCTCCATTGAACAGCCGCGACGACAGTGTAGGCGACCGCCCCCCGTTTGTCATCGACAAAGGGCGCTGTCGCTCCAGCCGGCAGGCGGCTTTCGACATCCTTCATGCGGTTGCGTATTTTTGAGAAGATTTCTTGATTGGTCTCTTCGGTGACGCTGTCATTTAACTCAACTTTAACGAAGGAGACATTGGCTCTGGCAGTTGATTCGACCTCTTTGATCTCAGCAATTTCATCAAGCTCTTCTTCAATTTTTTCGTTGACGAGCGCCTCGATCCGCTCCGCTGATGCTCCCGGTAAAAAAGTGATGATCCCGACATTACGCAAGGTGATCCGCGGATCTTCTTGCCGCGGTAAGAAAAAGAAAGCCGACACCCCCGCAACGACGAGGATTGCCATCGTCATCACCAAAAGGTAGGGATTGCGGTAGTAAAGGGTCGTTATGGAAGGTTTATCCTCACTCATCCTTTCCTTCAATGACATTGACTTTGATTCCCGGAACCAATTTTTGCGTCCCATCGACCGCGACGAGTTCCCCATCATCGACCGATCCGCTCACATAGGCGCGCTTTTTGTCGGTATAAAAAACCTCGACGTGCCTTCGAGAAACAATGCCGTCAGACTGGACGACAAACACCGTCCAAAGACCTCTTCTACCCTCGGAAAGTGATGCAATTGGAACCCAAAATCCTCTTCTTTCAATGGTCTCCGATAAAAACAACCGGGCGAGATCGCCGGGCCTCACCGTTGGCGTTGCCATCGTTGCCCTGAATATGACGTCCACGGTCCGGCTCTCCCCCACAAGAGGAAGAATAGCAGAAATGAAAGCCGGAATGTCTTGACCGTTGATCTTAAGGGAGTAAAGGTCCCCTTTTGATAATTTTTTTGCCGCTTCTGTCGTGACGCCCACGCGGATGTCGAGCGGACCCGACTGCTGGACCTGTAAAATCTGCTGTCCGGGAGTGACCACGACCCCCTCGTCGACAAAACGCCTCACGATGCAGCCGTTGAAAGGAGACAGCAGCACCGACTTTTCAATATCGACCTCTATGGTTTCGACTTTCGCGCGGTTGATCTCAACTTGCGCCTCTGCGGTTTCCTTTTCTTCAATGGCTTCGTCAAGCTCTTGCTCCGAAATCGCGTTGACATCGAGCGCTTTTTTGTTTCGCTCAAATGTGCTGTCAGCGAGGCGAGCCTCTGCAATCGAGCGCTGCAACTCTGCCTTTGCCTCCTTGAGGTTTGCCATCAGCCGCTTCGTATCCAGCCGTGCTAGTTTTTCCCCTTTTTCAACGCAAGTACCCTCGTCGACAGCGATTTCGACGAGCAGACCGCGAAGCTCAAATCCCAAGGTGCTCTGCTGCCGCGCCTCGACTCGTCCGATGAATTCTTTTGGGAATTGATAATCCGATTGAACCTTTGCTTTTGCGACTGCGACCGTGGGTGTGGCGTCAAACTCCGAGCGCTCAAGAGGAAAGCCAAAGGGGCTGGGACTGCGGACAATCACGACAGCAACAATCAACAAAACAAAACACACGATCGCCAAAACAAGACGCCGGCTTAAATACTTGAAAAGCTTCTTGGTCTTCATACTTCCCAGCCCAAACTAAGCAAAAAGAGCATTACCTGCAAGCAGGGAACGAGGCCTCGTGCCTTAAGAATCGACTCGCGGCAAGGGGCACAATTTGGGGACAAAGTGTCGAGGCTTCAAACCCGCATGGACGAGTGCCAGTCTGGTCCATTTCTTGAGCTCTCCCGGAGATGTCTGCATCTGCGATCTGATCAGGATCGTTTTGTACTCTCCCGATTCGTAGTACAGAAGGTGAAGCTCTCTTTCAAGGTTTCTGTAAAGCGTCCAGTGCCCTTCTCTTTTTCCAATCAAGTCGATGGCGGTTTGCAAGGTGGAACGTTGCAAGCCGGAAAGAATCTGTCGACAATCGCTTAGCTTAAATGCACGCGGCGTACGGACACCCATTTTTTCGCTGATTAAGACGTTGATGTGTCTTAAAAATATCTGCTTTATTTTTGCCCTTTCTTCATCCAAATCAACCGAGCTCTGTTCGAATCCGTGACGAAAATCGGTGAGATCGGAGATCGAATAGACGAAGGCGGGCGTCGCGACGAGCTCGTTTCTGATGAGAGTGGGGTTGCTTTTCAGATGGAACAGACGATAGGCCATGCCTCTCCCATAATCTTTTGGCGCAAGCCCTTTTTGATGGCCCAAAAACTTTGAAAGAGATTTTTCCGAAGTCCCGGAACGAATTTTTTCGAGCGCTTTCACAACAGTGTCGATATCGGGGCGAAGTGCCGGAATCGGATGCATCATCGCGCGAATCAAAAGCTCAAGGGAATCATGAGCATATAAAAACCGGTGCGCCTCTTTCCACCGCTTGCGGTAGTGGTCGCCTCTCCTCCCATCAAAAGCAATGGCCAACCAAGGAGGCAGAGGCGAAAGGGGAAAGTCGCTCCGCTTTTCGATGAAGGCAAAGGTCAACCCAAGCGAAAAAATTTCTGCTTGAAAGGGGTCAAAAGGCTGGCCCCGAATCCACATTTCAGGAGGATTGAATATAGGGGTGCCCGCCCTCTTGCACTGCGACCGATCTTCGGGAGGGATATAGGAAAAACTCAGGTCGAAGCAGTGGATGCGCATTTGCCCCTTCACCCCTTTATTCACAAGGAAATTCGACGGCTTGACGTCGCAGTTGACATAGCCGCCCCGATGAAGAGCTTGAATCTCTTTGGCCGCGCCGAGCAAGGCTCTCAGCCGCTCTTTTTTATCCTCAATGGGCTGCTGCAACGTTCCGGAATTGCAGTAGGGAAGGAAAAAATCGGCTTTTTCGAAAATGGCCCCTTTCATATAGAGAAAGCATCTTAAATCGCTTTCGTGGAAATTGATCTCTTTTTTTCTTCTCGCAAGCGTCTCCCGTATCAGCGTCACCTCGTTTACGATTGCCATAAGCTGATCACTTTTAAACGAGTCTCCCAAAGTCTCGCACGCAGACAAAACTCCCGCCTCCCGATCATTTTTTTCGAATCGCTTCATCGAAACCCTCATCTTTGCCACCACTCGCTTAGGTGAGCCGCCCGGGCCAAGTTCCAATGCCAGCTGCCCCCACTTGAAAGCCCCTGATCCCAAAAATCCCGCCGGATCCTTGGGGATGATGTAGACGCTTCCATCGCCGTTCATTTGAACATGAAGACCCCGGTACCCTTTTTTGCCTTCAAGTCCCGTCATATAGTCGTTGATTTCGCAGGGCTTAAGATAGAGCGAACCGAGAGGGTCTTCTGCCCTCATGGCAAACAAGTGCCGATGGGTCCGAACAAAGACGATCGTTTTTTTCAGCTGCTTTTCTAGGAGAGGTAAATCATACTCTCTTTCTGTCTCTCTTAGATAAGCGAGTCCCCGCCTCGCGAGATCGGCAACGCCTCTTTTCGGCACAACAGCAGGAGCGCTGACGCTCCGTTTCTTTCTGCCCATGCCAACAGCCGACACCATTTTTTTGATCTCTCCGAAAATGGGCATCATCGCCATTTTGATTCGTTTATCCGGCGCGCCGGCTTGATGATCGAGATTGTTCTGATTCAACCAAGTATCGAGATTGATCCCAACCTGGCCGAGGTGGTCCCCTTCCATAACCTCTCCTTGATGCGATTACGGTGATTTGAAGGAATTCCCTATTTAAGTTCAAGTGGCCCCCTTTCTGCCTTCACCTTTGGTTGAAAATCACACATTCCTCTATTGATGAAAGCATGATACGCAACCAACTGATTTACCTATTCGGCTTGATTACAGCCTTGCCTCTGCTCCCTGTGCTGTGGCTTCAGGGACAAAAGATCCGTCAAACCATGCCCAAACTGCCCGAGGCAACCGGCCCGAAAAATGGAACCGCCGGCGAAGGACCGCCGCTTAAAATGCTCGTCCTGGGCGAATCAACCGTCGCCGGCGTCGGCGTCGAGACATATGAGCAGTCCATCGCCGCGAAACTGGCAAGACGGCTGGCAAAACGGCTCAGCTGCACAGTGCATTGGACAGCATCAGGTATCAGCGGATTGACAGCCCACTCTCTCACCGCACAGCTTGTCGAGGGAAAGCTCAAGGAGCCGTACGATTTTATTGTGGTCTGCCTTGGCGGCAACGACGCCTTTTCTCTTCACGGCCCTCTTCGATGGAAGCGGGACTGTTTGTACCTGGTCCAGGCGATCAGAAAAGAGGGGCAAAAAGGGCCCATCCTCTTTGCCGATGTTCCCCCCATAAGAGAGTTTCCGGGTTTTACACCCCTGCTTCAGTTTTTCTTAGGCCGCCTTGCGCTGCTCTATCGAGAACCGCTCCGAGAGCTGGAGCGATGCGAAGAGGCTGTCTTCTTCACTGATAAGTTGATCACATTCGACTTAACGCACGGCCATACGATTCACGATTACTTCAGTGACGGCGTCCACCCTTCCGCTCTCACTTACAAAAATTGGGCCGACGATATGGCAGAGCGGGCCGAGACGATTTTCCAAGATGCGCCGCCTCGCGCCAATCGGTGTCATTCGAAATTTGAAGACGTCCCCTAGTACTTAGTTAACAAAGTTTTTCTACAAATTCGAATTCTAAGCCGCCGGGAT
>CAZVSU010000116.1:0-5209 GCA_964629645.1 uncultured bacterium
CTTGTCGATGATCCAAGCGTTCATGGGTTCAGTCTCACCTCCGTAGATTTTTCTGATACTTCCCCGGGAGAGGGCTTGGTAGAGACAGTGGTTAACCTCCCCCTTCACCGCTTCCTGAATTTCCTCCTGGTTGATTTCAGCCCAGAGGTTGTCTGACTGTCCTGCAATGAGTCCCCCCAGTTCCAGATGGGACCGGTGGAGGATACCTACGCAGATGACATTCCCACAGAACGAGAAGGAGGAGAGGGAAGTCTCATTTCCCCACGTCAGAAAGTTAAAACGGTCCTTCTCCTGGTAGACAGCCCGACCGTCTTCCAACTCCCGGACCATGACCTTGGCATCCATGTTGATGCCGTGGTAGGCAAGGTCACTTCTGAGGGTCTCTTCGAAGTCGATTCCCTTCCGCCGTCTCTTGAACACGAAGAACAGGACTCCCTCGTCCTCGGGGATATCCTTGATGACTTCGTATATCTCCAGGGATAGAAGGCGCCAATTCCTCTTCGTTCGGAAGGCTGCATCGATGGAGTGTCGTCCACTACAGTGGTTCATCTGGTGGACTCTCAGGTTCTTGTAGCTGATCCAGGCCCGCCTGGATTTAGGGACCCGAGTTATCGATTTGTCGTACCTCAGTAAGTCGCGGATGTTGTGACTTGCGTCGAGGATGATGATGTTTTCCAGGTCAGGGCTCACCACCACATCGTAGCTGATCAAACCACTCCCTTGCTGAGTACTTACCACGCGAATGGGATTCCCAGACATAGCCAGGAGATTGCGAACGGGAGGAGTGTTCTCATAGCCGGTGTTGAAAGCCCTCCTATATTCTTGGAGAGTGCTGTCGTCGATCTCTGGCAACTCGATCCGTCTAGGAGGTCTCCGATTCTCTTGTTGATCATTCAGTTCCTCCTTGATTTTCGTCAGAGCCCTATCGATGTAGTTCAGGGCTGCGTCCATCGTTTCACTTCTGCAATATGGCCGGAAGTGTCCACAGGCGGACCTGAGGTCATCAACCCTGATGACCCTGGCCTCTGACTTGAAAAGAGACTCGTCGTAGACAAGAAGACTCCGGGGGTGGCCTCTGTAGATGTTGAAGCTGTCTGAGTCCTTCCTCTTCCGGACACGGTTGTGTGTACAGAGGAGGATCCTCTTGTCCTCCAAGCCTGTGTCGCAAGGCTCAGTAGCGTAGCCGTCTGTCAGGCTGCGGTCTCCTGAAAGGAAGGCCTCAGCCAAGGCTGGATTGTGCTTATAACTATGGTAGAGCCCCACCCAGTGCTCAGGGACTCCGCTGCTGATCAGGTCCCTTTTCAGGTCGCAGAGTGCCTCCACCTTACTGGCCGAGACGGCCATTGAGATATGCTGGTGGCAATCGGTTTCCTCCTCCAACTCGGCCAGGGCTTGAGCGAAGGCCACGATGCTCTGCGTTTTCCCTGTTCCACAGGGGAAGGGGAACGCGAATCTGCCAGTCAGTTGGCCGTGGGCCATCTGCGAGTAGGCCGATAAGAGCCACCACAAGGCTTCCAACTGCAATTCCCCGGGTAAGTTACCGTAGGCCCTCAGTTTACCCTCAAGAATCCTGAAGGCGTGCTCGCTTAACCCTGTTCCCTCGTCCAGCCTCCTTCTTGCTCCTGCCGTGTTCGCGCCTCTCTCCATTTTCCTGCTCTCCTTTCTTGATGTAGGGTATTTCCGCCCGACCCTGATGGGCTCTGTCCAGGCGTAGAGGAAGGGCTGTTGCCCGTTTCTCCTAGTGTGGGGGTATTTGAAACAGCCCGATTGTTGGTCCGGTTTCTCCTAGTGTGAGGGGATTCGCCGAGATCAGAATTTTGGGCTTGTTTCTCCTAGTGTGGGGGGATTCGCTGGAACAGGGCCAGGCCGCTGTGAAGCTGTGGCCCATGGCTTTCCTCTTGGGGTCGGAGGCGGGTGTCAGAAGTCTATCTACACAAATTCTTCAGAAATTGTGAAGAAAAGCTTGACATGCATTTGACTCTACAGTATTTTCGACTAAATAGTTGGCGCATCACGGAGGGCGAAAATGAAGGGCAAGAAGAAGGCCTACGGGTACCTCAGGGTTTCGGGGAAGGGGCAGCTGGATGGAGGAGGGCTTGACCGGCAGAAAGCGGTCATCGAGGGGTATGCGAGGAAGGCAGGCTATGATGTGGTGAGTTTCTTCCGAGAGGAGGGCGTCTCTGGTACATTAGAGGAGATTGACCGTCCAGCTTTCCAGGAGATGATCAGCGAAATTTTGAAGAACGGTGTCCGGACGGTGATTGTGGAGGGCATGGACAGGCTAGCGAGAGAGTATCGAATTCAGGAAACCCTGTTGATCTACATGGCTTCCAAGGGCATCACCCTGATCAGTGCCAGGACGGAGGAGAACATCACCGTTGCCATCGAGTCTGATCCTATGAGGAAAGCCTTGGTTCAGATCCAGGGGGTCTTCAGCGAGCTGGAGAAGTCCCTCTTGGTAAAGAAGCTGAGGACCGGCAGGGAGCGGGTCAAGAAGCAGAAGGGCAAATGCGAGGGTGCCAAGAGCTACAAGGAAGTGGACCCGGATCTGATCCGTGAGATTAAGCGGCTGAGGCGTCCTCCGAAGGGAGTCACGAAGAAGAGGAGCTTCAGGGAGATTGCCGAAATCCTGAACAGCCAGGGGCGGCGAACACGTCGAGGGAAGCTCTTCACCGCAAACAACGTGGCGAACATCGCGGCTCGTTAATAACGGGGTGACGCCCCAGAGTGGTCTATAGTAGGGTTCCGGGCCTGGGCTGATACGGCAGCAGGACCGTCGGCCTCGCTGAGAGAAGGGCCGGGTACCCCTACCGGGGGGAAACGGCTAACCGGCTATGTAAGTACAGTCTCGGAAATGCGCGATAAAAATTTCCGCCACTCAAAAACCAGTACTAACGACATACTTGCTCTCCTTTAGGTGATCCAAGGGAAAACCCACCTCAAGTCTCTCGACTGCTTCCTTTAGGGTTTGCGGTCGGTAACTTTGCCATACCTACCCACGAGAGATCAACCCCGACAGGAAACAGCAAAGGTCCAAGGAATAGGGTTCTCTGAGCCTTGTCCCCTCTGCTCTCTCGTCGGCGCTTCTTTCATCAGCTTTCCTCTCTCTTAGAATAGGGGCTTGACAAAGTGATATCGTTTCGATATCAATCTGAATTGGACGTGGGCGTGTTTGTCAACCTCAAATTTTCCCTTGTTCCTCGGGCTGCTAAACTGTGAGAGACGGTGCAAAAGGTTATGCCTATGGTATAGACCTTTAGCTGTCTGGCTGTTCTCGTGCTGATTTGAGGGCCTGTGGCGGACGTAGAGACCACTCTGATGGTCGAGGGAGAGACTGGGATGAAGAAGCAGCAGAGGAAGGCGGAGAAGAAGGCCGGGGAGGGGGGGAACGTCGGGAAAAAAGCGATGGTGCCTTTTAGGGTGGACGCGGGCGTCAAGTCGTTTCTCCAGAGGTTCGCCGATGGTGAGCGGAGAAGCCTCAACAACTTCTTGGTGAACGCAGTGCTTACCTACGTGAAGGACCACCATGGTGTTGACTGGTCGCTTGAAGGGAGAGACGGTGAAAAGACGGGATAAGGAATGCGGTGTGGAGAAGGAGAATACTGGTATGCGTAACTTTTGGTTGTTCTTAGGGTTATTAATTGTAGCGGCTTCTATTGTGTTTCATGCTATGGAGCGAAAAGAAACGGGAAGATATATGCCATATCCTAACCTTGGGTTTATAATTGATACTTGTAATGGTGATATGTATAAATATAATGAACATATTAAATCAACTAGGATAGTAAACTTAATTGAGAACTCTATAAGATTGAATGATAATAATATGGAATGGTTGCTTTCATTAAATCCAGATGAAGTTAAAGATATGTATGATAAGGGAGAGATAAACGAGCTAGAAGTTAACTTTTGGTGCGATGAAAAAGAGAAATTAAAGGACTAAATTATATGGGAGTATTCCTGAGAAAGTTAAAATTGGGCAATAAGTGGCGCTATCAGGGCTATTACAAGGGAAATCGATACACTGGCCCGGCAGTCTATGACAGCAGGCGGGATGCACTCGAAGCCGAGAGAGTCTATCTCGCAGGACTGAGAGGGGATACCGTTCAATCTCTCATGACGGCCTACCTGAGTCATCTAAGAGTAAACACGACCAACACGGGCTACCAGAAGCATAGTGAGAGGGTGATTCAGCGGTTCATCGATTTTCTTGGTGCGCCGGACCTACCAGTGACGGGGGTATCCAGAAGACAGGTGGAGGAGTTCAAACAGGCAGAGGCACTGAGACGGCATGAGGCCGGAGAGTCGCCACATTCAGTGAACTACACGCTGCGGATTCTGAAGGCGTTCTTCTACTACGCGGTCCGGGTGAAGGAGATAGACATGAAGAACCCCGTGGCGCACGTGAAGCATCAAGCGTTGAACGACGAGCCCAAGTATATCCCCACTGATGCCGACCTCGCCACCTTGAGAGAGCGGCTCGACCGGGAAGAGGCACTGTTGGTTGACTTCTGTGCCGAGACAGGGTGTCGAATTAATGAGGCCTTACGGCTGACCGCTAAGGACGTGGGTGAGGAGACCATGACCCTGTGGACTAGGAAGGCGAAGAACAGCAACCTCACTTCCCGGGTGGTGCCCCGACCGTATTGCCTGAAGGACATACACATCCCCCCTGACGGTGGGCGGATATTTCCGAGATGGAAGGTCCAACCACGTTTCCTTGAGAAGAGGGTGAAGGCGCTCCAGGAGGAGAGAGAAGAATTCTCCGGCCGACCGCTTCTATCGAGCTATTTCAACTGGCATAACCTCAGGCACAAAGCAGCCTCTGAGTGGCACCACGGCGGGATGGTGCTCATTGAGATCATGGCGCGTCTAGGTCACTCGAACATCGAGACCACACAGAAGTATCTCCAGAGTCTGGGGTTCACGACGGTGAAGTACACGTTAGGTGACCGACCGGGGTACCAGAGTGGGCCGACGAGGGACGATATCGAGGAAGCTGATCAAGCCTCCACAGATGAGGACGTGAAGGTTTTTGAGTGGCTACGGGGTAAGGTCGGGACCAAGTTAGCGGGGGAAGTGGTGTTCGGTGTTCCAGACGATGGGACCCTTATTGAGCTTGAAAAATTCGGGATTACACCAGATGTAATCCGGGATTACAGAGACAGGCAATAATCATCTGTTTTTATTTATAAACATATTTACTCTT
>CAZVSU010000117.1:0-5101 GCA_964629645.1 uncultured bacterium
ATTTGCCAATCAGTGGCGAAAAGAGGTCGGAGACATCACAGGTGTCGACACCATTAGCTTTAATGCGCAGATCGGCGTGGGAACAGGTGAAACGATCGACATCCAACTCAGTCATCCGATCAGAACCGTTAACGAAGAAGCGGCAAGAGACCTTGCCGATAGTCTTGCCACCTATAGCGGCGTTTTTCAAATTGACAATGGCGTGTCTTTAGGCAAGCCCCAAATTAACTTTACTCTGAAACCGGAAGCGAGGAGTCTGGGCATCACCGTCGATGACCTAGCCCGACAAGTGCGCTCTTCGTTTTTCGGCGCCGAAGCCCTTAGGCTGCAAAGGGGGAGAAATGAAATCAAGGTGATGGTGCGGCTGCCGCTTGAAGAAAGACAAACCCCGTTTACAGTTGAAGACTTGATCATCAGAACCAAGACGGGCGGTGAAATCCCCCTTTCCGAAGCCGCGAACATCACCCTTGGCAATGCCTACACGGTGATCGATCGAACCGATGGAAGGCGGATCATCTCTGTGACAGCCGATGTTGACGAACGCGTTTCAAATGCTAACGAAGTGATCGCCGATGTCACACAAAATGTTATGCCAAAGCTTGTCGAAAAGTATCCGGGCCTGACCTATAAACTCGAAGGAGAGCAAAGAGAACAAGCAGAAACGTTAGAGGCCATTTGGGTCGGTTTTGCTGTTGCACTTATCGCTATCTACGTTCTTCTTGCCATCCCGTTTAAGAGCTACACGCAGCCTTTCATTGTGATGATCAGCATTCCTTTCGGTGTGATCGGCGCTATCATCGGACACCTCCTTTTAGGGTATGAGATCAGCATCATCAGCATGTTCGGTATTATCGCGCTTTCGGGTGTCGTTGTGAATGACTCGCTCGTTTTGGTCGTCACAATCAATAAATGGCTGGTAGAAGAGGATATGCCGCTCAGAGATGTTGTGATTCATGCGGGAAAACTGAGGTTCCGCCCCATTATCCTCACATCACTGACAACTTTTTTCGGCCTTGCTCCGATGATTTTTGAAACGTCTGTCCAAGCTCGCTTTTTGATCCCCATGGCGGTCTCGCTCGGCTTTGGCATTCTTTTTGCCACGTTCATCATTTTGCTGTTGGTGCCGTGCCTCTATATGATCCTCAAAGATATGAATGTGAAAAAAAGTCATTGAATTTTTTGTGTAATCTCATAATAAAGGCAGGGTATTGGAGGTGACTATGAAAAAACTTTTTTTGCTGATCCCCGCAATCGGCGCCTGCTTATCGGGTTGTGCCGTCCAGCAAACGATGAGAGCGCTCGAGTGCAATCGTCAAGCGGTTGAAATGAGCACGCAGTCTATCTGCGAAAACGTTCGCGCCATCGAAGAGGCGAACTTGAAAATCGAGGAAAACAGACGGCAGCTCGAAGCCATCAATGAAGCACTGCAAAATGTCGGTGGTTAAGGAGGATCTATGAAGTTTCGCATACTGATGCTACCTGCTCTTTTGATTCTCACAACAAGCTGTGGAACGATAGAGAGGATGAATTGTCTCGTGAACCAAAGTACGCAGTCAATCCACTGCAACCGCATGGCAGTCGAGAGAAGCTCGGAGGTGATTCGAGACAACGGACAGCTGATTGATCAGAGCAATGAAGTGCTCGAGCAAAATCGAAGAGCTCTTGAGAAGATGTAGACAACCAAAGCTCCACCGAAGTGGAGCTTACCTTTTACATCTTTGAGACAAGCTCGTCCCTTGGAACAACGCTGTTTGGCCCAAACCACACCATCCATAGCGCTTTTGCAAAGCCCTCGTTTGTAATCTTTCCCATTGAACTTCCATTAATCAAGACCTCGACGGTTCCGCCCGGAATGTAGCGGAGGCTTATTTCATCCCCTCTGGACGCGTTGCCCTCGAAAAAGCGCAAAAACTGAGCCGTTTCTGCAGACGGCGCTCCCGCTTTTACCAATGATTCCTTAAATCCTTGCTGAACTCTTGCCGCGTCGACATTTCTGACCCATATGATCCTTAATTCTTTGGCCAGCTTGGGAGACATTACTTTTTGGAATTTTTCCCCTTGAGCCTCCCCGGTTTCCAAATAGCTGGCGATGCTGTAAACTTTGAACATAAACTTTTTACGTGTGGCCACGCCGGTTGCGTCTAATATGTAGTCTTTCCCATTGTCGCTGAATGTCACTTGGCTCGGAAATGATTGGCCTGTCTGCTTATCGACGATCTCCGAAAAGCCGGAAGCGGCAAAAAGACAAAGAAATAAAAAAAGTGATAAACCCCACTTCATGAAAACCTCCATTATTGGTTTTCCTTAGGGTTTACCACAATGATCCATTCAAGAGAAGCAAGTCTCTTAACGTTTGGCCATCATAGCAAAGATTTCCTGAAGGCCTGCCTGCCCTCTTTCGCTTTGCTTGATCTTGTGTTCCGTCAAAGAGATCTCTTTTTTTATCGCCCGGATTTCCCCTTGCTTCTGGGTGTAGTCCATTTCGTAGAGAGAGGGACGAATTCCTTTCAGTCTGTTTTTGAGCACCTTAAGCTCTTCACGATATTGATCGATAGGATTGGTGTTGTTTTGATTATTAATTCTGTTAATTGCCATAAATTACCTCGCTGTTTCCTCAATTCTAAATCTCAAATATTAAGATGCCATTAAGATTTGTCAAATTTTTATTTAATTTTAGACTTGACAAGGATCAAGCGATCTTCAGAAAAGGGTTCCATTATATTCCAGCGGAACATACAACTAAAAGACAAGTTTACAACGGGGCAAATTTATGGTAGAATTTACCTAAACCGTTAATTTTTAATTGATAAAATAAAATATGCCTACTGATTTCGCGACACAGTCCAAATCTCTGACCAAATTCCCGCCCGCCAGCATCTCCGAGCTGCTCTGGATTTCAGTCCCGATCGTTTTGTCTTTAGTCTCAGGGGCAGTCATGACGATTGTCGACCGCTGGTTTTTGGCCCATTTTTCAACAGAGGCGCTCAATGGCGCCGTTGCCGCCAACATGCCGGTTTGGACGATCCAATATTTTGCAATCACTTTAGCCTCTATTGCCGCGGTATTTGTCGGACAATTCAACGGAGCAAGGCAATACAAGAAAGTGGGAGCCGCCGTTTGGCAAATGATTTGGTTCAGCCTCGCTTTGATCCCCCTATTCATTGTGTTAGGCCTTTTCACAGCCGGATTGATTTTTGGCGGAAGTCCCGAAACAGTGTATCAATCGACCCTTTACTATCAATGGATGATGACCTTTGGATTTGTCTCTCCCCTGATCGCAGCGGTCACCTCATTTTATGTCGGAAGAGGGAAAACAGGAATTGTCCTCTTTAGCTCGCTTTTGGGGAACCTCATCAATGTGGCGCTCAATACCGTGCTGATCTTTGGTGTTGACGGCTTAATACATCCCATGGGAGTCGAAGGCGCTGCCATCGCCACCATCATCGGACAAGTGGTCCAATGCATTTTTCTCTTCGTCTGTTTCTGGCAAAAAGAAAATGTGGACGCATTCGGCACCATGGATTTTGAGATCGACTGGAATCTGCTTAAGAGCTCTGTCGTCGTGGGCCTCCCCGCCGCTTTGGACCGCTTCATTAACGTCATGGGATGGACAGTTTTTATCTTATTGATGCAGAGGCTGGGATCTGTGACCCTTTCCGTGATCACCATCACGCAGAGCATGATGCTCTTTTTCACCTTCGTGAATCAGGGCGTCGGCCGCGGCGTCTCGAGCATCGCCGCCAATTGCATCGGGTCAAAACAGTGGCATTCTCTTTGGAAATTAATTGTGTCTGCTTTGACTTTGAACACCGTCCTTTTCGTCTGTTACGGCGTCTTCTTTATGGTCTATCCGGAATCGTTCATGGTGCTTTTCCTCCCCGACCATGTGGCGACTGCCTCCCGCGATGAGATTGTCCGCCTTGTGATGATGAGCTGCACGTGGCTTTGGCTGGCAGTTTTAGTCGATGCATTCCGCTGGGTCTTTATCGGTCTGCTGACGGCTGTTGGCGATACCCGATTTGTGATGTGGGTCGGCGCCATTTCAGTTTGGGTGTTCGCTATCTTCCCGACTTACTACTTTGTCGCCCACCTCGGCGTCCCCGTTAGTTATTCCTGGGCCTTTTCCGGAGGCTATTACTGCATTGTCCTTTGCATCTATGCTTGGCGCTTCACTCAAGAGAAATGGAAAGGCCGCCTCGTCTACGAAGAATCGGTATAATCAAAGCACCCCCTTCCCCCTCGTCCAATTTGACCAAGGGTCTCGACTCGTTTAATGTCCGATCTGTTTTTTTTATCATATATTTGAAAAAACATCTTTTTATAAACGCATTGACTCATAAATTAAGTTCATTTAAAATTGTCCGAGATAATGAGTTGGTAATTATTCTTGCTGTTGCTATTACAGCAAAAGTAAAAAAGAAAGAAAACACTATTTTCGCTGATAAACGATAGTATTTATCACATAGGCAACAATTGTTGGATTCAACGTAATCCTCGACAAGCGTTCAAACGATCCGTTGCGTGACATGACACCTGTTGTCCATTCGGAGCCAAAGATGTGGCGTTCATTATCAATCGGCGGCTTAAATAGTTGGGTCATCGAACCCGCGACCTTAACAGGTAGGGACGATGAACATAATTAAAAAAACTGATAAAAAGGAGATCAATTATGAGTTTAGAATCAATCATTTACGGTTCAGTTTTTTTTTACGGCGTACATTCTGGTATGGGAATGGACGAAGATGCAGGTGATATCAGGAGCAATATCAAATCCATAGCATCTGAAGCCACAATCTTTGCCATTAACGGTATTGCCCTAGATATACTTTGCGGGTGCTTATTAGTTTCCGCAGCCATTGCTAAGAAAGACACCAAGTTGACTGCAGAAAATATAAAAATCATAGAAGGACTTTGCGAGCTTGCAATGAAGGTGTTTTGTGCTATGGGTTCGACTCTGATCATCCATCGTATTGGAATCGTTGCTGGAAATATTTTGGGACGACAGGTCAGTTAAGGTCTTTTGCTCCCTTGACACTAGGGGACGTCTTCAAATTTCGAATTCTAAGCCGCCGGGATGAGCCGATCTTAATCGGCTCATCCC
>CAZVSU010000118.1:0-4963 GCA_964629645.1 uncultured bacterium
CTAAATATGTATTTTAAAAATAACAAAAAGTCTAAAAAATATTTGGATTGTATTATTTTTTTTTGTACTTTTGTAAAAATTTAAAAAATATGAAGTTAGAAAAAATAGTAAAAGATATTGAAATTCAGCCACAAGGTTTAACTATACCAAAGGATATAGAGTTTAATCAGTGGCAAGAGATAGGTAAAAATTTAAAAATGCTTGACGGAGCTTTACAGTGGTGTATAGGTGACTGGCTTAGATATGGTGAAGAAACTTATGGTGAAAAATATACACAAGCCATAGATGAAACAGATTATTCCTACGGTTCTCTCAGGAATATGAAATATTTATCAGATAGATTCCCTAAAGAAAAAAGGAACACAAATTTAACTTTCGCTCATCATAGAGAAGTATCTGCATTAGAAGAAGAAGCACAAGAATATTGGTTAGACTATTCTGAAAGGAATAAACTTTCTGTAAGGGAATTACATGATATGATAAACAAAGAAGAACAAAAGGATAAAAAATTGTCTATCATTGATTTAATTAACCAAATACTTGAAAGTGGTTATGTTATAGAAAATATAAGCAAAACAATATCGAATGAATATATAGTAAGAATATGTGGAGAAAAGTCTGAAAAAGATTTTTTATCATACGACAAAGATTTAGAAAAAGCATTTATATCTGTAATGAACAACGTTGAATTTTAATCAGGGCAGGTACTGTCCGCTGAGCCTGTGGAGATGTCAACATTAGCTGAATCTGTGAAGCAGGAAGCCCACCGATCTTTTAGTCGATGGGTAGTTCACAGAGATTTTTAACTAAAAAAAAATATTTTGAAAAAACAAGTACAATGTTATCACGGCAAAACTGGTTATTTGATAAAAAAATTTGATTCTGTAAATCAAGCATCCAGATGGTTAAAAAAGCCAGAACAGGCGACTTTAATAAGTAGGGCAATAAGAAAAAAAATAAGGTATCATGGTTATTATTGGTCTTATGACAATAAGGATAATTATTATGAGTTAAGTCTTACTCAAAAAGAAAAACCTGATATTTTTTATTATGATATAGAAACAACTAATTTTGGTGCTGACTTTGGGGAAATACTTATGTTTGCATATAAGTGGGAAGGTATGGATGATGTTGAGATAGTTTCAATATTGGATTATCCAGAAATGTTAAGTAAACCGGTAGAACAACGAGATAAGTTTATTGTT
The DNA here is from genome assembly GCA_964629645.1 of uncultured bacterium. Classification (GTDB taxonomy): domain Bacteria; phylum Chlamydiota; class Chlamydiia; order Chlamydiales; family SLFE01; genus JAAKFL01. The sequence goes on from CAZVSU010000118.1 coordinate 1,206, forward strand.
CGTAAACTTATTGATTCAATAAATAAAGCAGACATTGTTGTGGCTCATTATGGGTCGAAGTTTGATAATAAATTTCTACAAGCCAGGGGTTTATTTCATGGATATAATATTGCAGACATACGTTGGAATAAAGTTTTTGACACCTGTATTACGGCACGTAAGAATATAAGATTAGGGTCAAATAGGTTGAAAAATCTTGCTCAATTTTTTGGTTGTGATAATCAAAAAACAGAAATGTCTAAGCATACATGGAGACGTTGCAATGATTATGACCCAAGTGCGTTAGAAGAAATGGAAGAATACTGTAAGAACGATGTACGTGCTTTATATGACATAGCACAGAAATTAAGACCATTAGCCAAACATTTACCGAATTTACAGAATCTTGTTGGTGCAGATTTTTGTTGTTCAGATTGTGGCGGTGAATTAAAACAGGATGGTTTTTGGGAAACAAAAGCATCTACTTATTTAAGATATAAGTGTTCTAAATGTGGCAAGTGGCATAGAGGGGCAAAACCATATAAAAGAAAAAAAATGGAAGAACGTGTAATGTATTAAGATCATGGAAGAAGAAATTGGACTTTGCGAAAAATGTGGTAAAAAAACCACAAAAATATTTTGTTTTGAAGATAATCTTTCTTATATTTGTGAAGATTGTTACGATGAAATTGTAAAAGAAATATTGGAACAAAATCAATTATTCATAAGTAATTTAGAAAATGATTGTTAGTAAGAGTGGCGTTTGTAAGCGTTGTAAAAAAAAGAAGATGCTGTATAGCATGGGTTATTGTAGTTATTGTTATTGGATTCAGCTAAGAGAAAAAAATAAAAATAAAAAAAATATAAAACCTACGTCAAGCTATACAAAAAAACCTACGGGAGAGAAGCTGGTTTTTAATATTGTTTGGAAAAAGCAAAAGGGGAGGTGTTTTATTACTGGTAAATTTATATCACACAAAGACGTAATGGCATCTAATTTTGTTCATATTTTATCAAAGGCACAAAACAAATATCCTGCCTTTAAACTTTATGATAAAAATATTGTTATGACAGTAAGTAGGTTTCATCAGCTATATGACCACGGGACAAAAGATAAGATGTATTCAGAGTTTGCTGATTATAAAAAAAATATAGATAAGTTTTTTGAGTTAAAAAAAGAATTGGTTAATGAATATCAAAATGTAACTTCGTGATGACAAAGTGTATTTATTGTGGAAAAGATATAGAAAATTTTGGTTTTTTCTGTTCTTATGAGTGTAGTAAAAAATATTATAAGTGGCGTAAAAAAAATAAAAAATATATTTTAGGTCTTTCTTATAATGGTGGAGTGTTGGTTAGATTTACTGGTGACTCTATGTGTGGTTCTTTGATTGAATTAAAATGTGTAAAAAATTATAAAAACTTAAAAAAATTTTTTACATTTTATAAAAAAAAATTAAAGGAAAGTAAGAAAAATGTTGCAAAGAATTTTTTTGCTAAAGGTGTAATTAATTTGAAAAACTATGAGTAAATTAACAAAAAACAGGATATATTTAGATATAGACCTGAACAGAAATCCACAATTAAAAATAGAAAAAGGCAAAGGCACAAAATATATTATTGATGATGAAAATAATAATTTTGATGAATTGTTGTCTTTGGATATACAAACATTGTGCGAAGGCATATTAGCATTAATAAGATTTGCCAAAGATTATGATGTTTTAAAGGAGCATGAACTTTTCACAGATGTTATTAATCATTTGAATGAGGGGTTTGTTGATCCAGAATATGAAACGCATTACACCTTAGAAGATGATAGTAAAAAAGATTGATATGAATTTAAAGGAGAAGCAGGCACAGGTTAAAATTTTAGAACATTTAAAAAGTCGTTTATGTCCTATGTGTATAAAAAAAAGAGGAATTGATGAGATAAATATTTTAATAGACATATTAAAGAAAGAAATTAAAAGAAAAAATGATGAATAGTTTTTTTGAAAAAGGCAGTTTGTTTTTATCTAACATGGATAATGTTTATTATAAAGTTGTTGGGATGCGTGAAGATGATTTTGGTATAATTTATACCATGAAGGTTGAAACTAAATTTTACCTTTTTAAAGATATTGAATATTTATATCCTGATTTTGAGATAAGAGATGGGCATATAAAAAGGTTAATGTTAATAAAGGATTGGGTATTAATTTAAGATTATGACAAACATAAAGAAAAAAATTTTTGATGAAGTTGCAGAAGAAACTGGATTACCTTCTGCTGCTGTAAAAAAAGTGTTTTGGACACAGGTTGAATTTATTAATGAAAAAATAAAATCTGCATCAACAAGACCTGTACGTTTAAAAAATTTTGGATTATTCCATTTGCGTAATAATTTTATAAAGAAAAAGTTAGAAAATGGTGTTAATCCAGATGAAATCATAGAGTCTATTATAAAACGAAAAGAAAAAAGAAGAGAAGAAAAAAGACAAAAATATGATTATTAAGTTTGATTTAAACTATATGTTCTTTGAAGTTAATCCTCATTTAAAAAGTGTTGGATATTTTGGTGAGGTTTTTAAGAAGGATAAAACAAAGATAAAGAAAAGATGCAATTATAAATGTTGGGCTGCCGTTTTTCTTTACAGTAAGTTTTCTCCATATAAAAATTTAACAGAAGAAGACAGAAAAAGGGCTGTTGAAAGAGATATTTTTAAAAAAAAAGGTGTATTAAAAATACATGAAGACCTTTATAAGTTTAAAGAAACTATTGACAAAATCGAAAAAACTGCTGCTGACAGGTTGTTTGAACAATGGTGTAGGCTTGCAGATAAAAGAAAAGATTATATCGACACGTTATCTTTAGATTATGCAAAGAATGTAGACAAGATAGACAAGTTGATTTCTCAAAACAGTAAACTTTTTGATGAGCTTGAGCGGATAGAAAAACAATTAAAAAAAGAGGATATAGTAAAAGAAAGGACAAAAGGTAATAGCAAGGAATCCTTAAATGAAAAAGGAGATTTAGATATTGAGTAATGACAAAAGAACAATTAATAGAATTAGTAAAGTTCACAGCAGGTGAAATTACAGAATCAACTGAATTAAGTACAGAAGATGCCGAAAGTATAGTAGAAGACTTTGTGAATGTGAACAATTAATTATACACATTATTAGGCACAGTTAATTATGGATGCAAGAGACTTTTACAACAAACGAATAGAAGAAGACCCAACAATTGGAAGTGTGCAATTAATGGATGAATACGCAAAGCACGTGATAGAGATAAACCTATGTACAGGAAAGCCTAGTGAGTTTCATAAACTTACAATAGCCGATTTAAGAGAGACTAACCAAGTTATAAACTTTCTGGTTGACTATGTTAACTCTTAATTGTGCCTAACGGTCGGGGCTATGAATATGTAAAACCCTTTTTGCGGGGTGGGTTGAATTACTCCGCACTAATTTAATATATAATAATATGAATGATTCAAAAAAGTTGGAAAACGAAAGAGACCAACAAGTAAGGATTCAGTGCATTGATTATGCAACAAGAGTCGTAGGAAAGCCAGAGTATTTAAACACTGATGGCAAGTGGGAAAAGCAACAAGAAGATGTTGTAAAAGTAGCTGAACGGATTTATGAGTTTGTAACAGGCTCGTAGATTGTAGCGGTGCGGTGGCAAGGGTTTTATTATTTATAGCCCTTGTTACCAAATCGTTTTAATGTTTGGTAACACTAAGCTAAACGCCGTTTTAATGGCGTTTCAGCGACTGTTAGCGAGCGTT
>CAZVSU010000119.1:0-4946 GCA_964629645.1 uncultured bacterium
ATCAAAACATTACCTAACTAGGTGAATAAATAATGGCAGAATTGTTAATTGCTAAGATAGTTTCTACTTCGATCCCTTTATTAGCGAAATACATTCAAAATAAAGTAAAACGAAATAAAAGAACCAAAGTAGAAAAGGAAGTAGCTGAGAAAGTTGCAATTATTAATCTCAGCGGTCATCCGTTGACTAATAATGCGAAAAAGGAAATCGACAGTTGGGCAATCCCTTATCATATTGTTTCTAAATCCGTCCCTTCAATCGATCTGACGGATAAGGAATTATATATGGAGAATATTGTGAACTTTGTGACTGAAACAATAAAGGAATTAATCAAAAAAGACGGCCTTCTCTATCATTTATTGGAGGGTCGGTTTGTTTTAATCCCATCGGGGATGTCATCATTATGTAGTACTGAGATTGTGATGCTCCACGGAATTAGTGGTCATTTCCCCAAATGTGCATATACCTATAAAGCAAACTTTGGGTTTTCGCTAACCCCTTATTTCGATTTTCAAGTACTCCGTACTGAAATGAGAGATTTGCGGTAATTAATAGGGTTTTTTTTCATTTTTTTCCTAAAAATTTAGTTATCCGCGGATGTTTTGGAGGATTTTCCTTATATTTTTTATGATTAAAAGTGGATACTTTAAGATAAGGATATTTTGGCTTACTTCGATAAACGATAATTGAGAGCGGAAAAGTAGCACTATTTACAGATAACTCCTTTTTTGATGCTTTGATTAAATCGGATAAAAGTACTTTCGTTTCTTCATAGAATAGTTGCTGTTGTTTAGAAAGAGAAGCATCTATGTTTAGAGGACTAAGTAGGGCAGAGATCTCTTGATATTGTGCTTGATATTTCTTTAAATAGTAAATAACAGCTTGTTTAAAAAGCCGAGGCAGATCAAAATTAACCCTTCCATTACAGAACCAAATCTCATCAGCTCGCATGGCAAACTGATGCCATGCTTGTGTGTCAGTCGTACTTGGTACAATCATAACTATTACAGTATCTCCTTTCAGTGATTCATTATACGCTTTTTCAAGCCAGATATCTTTTTCTGAAAACGGAGGATTCACAAAAACAGTCTCATTTCTCCATGATTGACAGAGGCCATTTTCCTTTTCCGTAAAATACTTTTCCGTTTTATGATTTAGGTCAGAGCTACATGGATCTAACGTGAAATGAAATTCTTTATCTAAAAGATTATAAAAATAAGATGGCGTTTCCCAATCATCCTTCGATTTTTCGGTGCGATTCTTATGAGTAGGCATGAGGACTCACATAATATATGAGGAAAGTTCGTATAAATAGTTATCTAGTTCAGATATTTAAAAGATCATCGCTAAAATGGAGATCTCTTTCGTGCCATACATAGAAATATATTGGGATCTGGTTTTGCACCGCATGGTTATATTCTAAACTACACCCGCGACTTTCTTTAAAGTTATATGGAAGTAATATTGCGAAACTCTGTGTTTTATGAAGCCCATCAATAAGCCCTAAATCAAATCGAATAAAATCCATATAAGAAACTTCAAATCCCTTCTTTTTCCACGCAAACGAACTTAAACAGTTATTCTGGGCTGGACTAAAGATAAAGAAATTAAGCGTTTTTGATTTCATAAAATACCATTGCATTATTTCATTTGCATGTTTCCACGCCTCCACTATACTTTGAGGTGGGTTAAGCCCATTAAAATGAGAAATAAACTGTGCATAATAGAAATAATTATGCCCTTTCTTAAGAAGATCTTCTATCGTTAAAGGAAAGGATAAAATAAGGTCTTCACGATCTGTCTTTTGTGTTAATTGAATCTTAGACATATACATGTGATTTAGAATGAACTCTTATTAATGTTATACCGATTAAAGAAAGAACAAAAAAAATACTATTTTTTGTTATTTTTTTTAGATTTTGAAAACGATTCCGAAATTCGCGAAAAGAATTGTTTGAGTTTATATGAGAACTTTGATTTTCTTTCCATTTCTTGTTGTTTCTCCATGATCTGAAGAATCTGACTTTGGTTCTGAGACATCTCTCGAAGGAGAAGGTTATATGTTTTCATATCTTCAGCAGAAGAACTTGCAATATCAGTTAACATTAAGAGATTATCCGAAAGCTGAGCCTCTGTCTGACTATGTGCTTGAAGGGAATTTTCAACATAATGAGAATAATCCGTGATTTTACGGTTGTGACTTTGTAGATCATCATACATGGCTGAGACTTGGAATTCCATCCCGAAAAGACTATCTTTCACGGTTTGAAGATCCTCAGTTTCTTTATCAAATTGGGAACTCTGTTCTTCTTTCAGTAAAATGAGAGACGATGCGAGTTGCTTTTGGTTTTCTGTAATTGCATTTGTCGATTGCACCAAAGTTTCTTCGAAGGATTGCATGTGACTTTCTATCTGAGAAGTGTGAGCATCCGTCTTTAAGTGCATCTGGTTAAGAAAGACCTTTTGAGTTGTTAAAATCTCTTGTGTTAATGTATTTTGGGTTTCTTTAAGCGTATCTGTAAGAACATCGTGGTTTTCTTGGATTTGCGTAGCAAGATCATTATTAATTTGAGTAGTTAATTGTGTGAATGAATCGGTTAATCTTACCTCTAATTCCGAAATTTCCTTCATAAGATCAATCCGAACGTGTTCAAGATCGGAATGATAACTCTCAACAATATATTCTTGGATTATATCGCACTTTTTTAAGATCTCTGCTCGTGTTAAAGCAAGATTGGATTGCACATCCCCAATAGCATTCCGATTAGTCACAATTCGATTAGTCACGGTTGCAAAACTATCAACCATTAACGCTTGAAGTCCATTCACTTGACTTAATATATCCCGCGTGGATTGACTGAGGAGATCCACAAATCGAACATCGTTTTGTCGAAGGATATCTAAGATCTGGGCTTGGTCTTCTAGTTTATGAAGGATACGGTGCGATAAGATGGTTTCATTAATCATGTTTTCGCCCGTATAAGATAACGCATCTAACATCCCATTAATATTAAACGAATCGGGTTTTTCTATATGGGCATCAAGCACCCGTGCCATTTGACGTTGATTAATACGATCTTCATATTCATAATAGCGTAAAACATAATTATGCGTGAAATCTTTAAATGACGGTGCTTTCTGAAAATAAAATCGCTTTTTTTCCACCCGTTTCCGTAACCCTTCTTTTCCTACATCAATATTAAACCCAATAGCAGCTACTACAAAATCCTTAAAATCCTCATGGGTAAATCCGATTTCGTTTCGATCTTTTAACGAATATAATATCATTTCCACTTGGCCAAGAAATGATTCAAACATATTGCGATTTATGGAAAATTTACCCCGTATCTTCCGATTTGATGCTTTATTTCGAGCCACAAGCTCGCCCTTATAAGTAATCCGAACCCGATGCATTGATTGATCTTCTGCATTAGAATAAATCATGACTTTCAGATTTCCCGAAGGAATGGAAAATTCCTTGCTTTTGAGCGTCCGCTTATCTGCCCAGCCTTCCTCTCGCGTTAACCGAGTATATTCGGTAGGTAAATACTTTCCCGAATCGAACTCTAACCCATGCACCGAAAACTCTAATAGATCTTTATAATTAAACGCAGAATTCCAAAACTCTTCTAATTCAATTATTTTATCTAAATCCTTAATGGATTCCATAAAGTCTATATTAATATAGTAAGTTTCATGTGACGTCCGATGTAATATATGTAATTCCACTAAACTTTGCAAATAATTGCGTAAAGTGGAGCTTCGAATGAAAGTCCCTTTAATCTTCGGATAAAGACGTCTAAGACGGGATAACGGTAATGCTTTTTCCCTTAAAAGCCGATTTCTTCCTTCAGAAGTATTAAATGAAAACTCCCTTAATTCCTCCCGAAAATAATTCGCATATTTCTCTATAAAATGAGTTGTTTTTTTAGAGAGACGGAAATAATAATAAACTTCTTCCTCTGACTGTTCTCGTTTTATATAATAATTACGGGCTACAATTTGCTCCAATACATCCCGAATCTCAGCTAAAGTCCGATGATTCCCAATAATCTTTTGTAATTTAATCGGAGAAACTTTAACCCCTTTTCGTGACACTAATATTGCACTTATTGTGTCCGCCAATTCAATTTCATTATCATAACTCATGTGATCTCACCTCAAGTTCTTGTTTTTATGCGAGGTATCCCCCCCATATTACCCCCTATATCCCCTATTTCGCTTGTAAATATACATCAAGTGGAATGTAATCGTGCGTCTTCTCGAACATAAGTATTGATTTCGTAAAACATTTCTCAAGAAAACGCATTGACGTATAGAAAAACCGATCTAACCGTTTCTGATCAAAAGCTAACGGATGCGAATTAGGTGAAAACCCATTCACTATTTTTTCTAACTCTTTGAGATCTTCAAAATAATGGTTATATTCTGCCCAGTCCATTTGTGATATAACCGAATTTACAAAAGCATATACTTCTTTAAATCGCCTATATCGTGATTCCGCATACCGAATAAAGTTCCGTATATTGCACCCTTCGGGAAACTCTATTATCTCTTGCTCTATATTCTTTCGTTTGTTTACTAACACACCAAGCACCCAATTTTTGCGTATGTTAGGCATTTTTGAACTTTTTGTGAAGTGTTTTTAGTAATGATAAAGATAATAATGTTGTTATGATAATAAAATACATTTTATGATCTTCCCAAAGTCTAAATAAAAATAAGGCGATGTATATCTGAAAATATCCCACATAATATCTTTGTAGAATACTTTCAAGAACACCCTCTTTCATATCAAGATCCAATGGGATCGATCTGTTTATCTCTAATAAACACCATGCTGGTTCGCTAAAATACCCAAGAATGAAAAAGTATAGAAAACCCCCCCTCTCCAAAAAACCAAGAAAAAAACAAAAAGATCTAAAATTACTGAATTTGTCTTGAAT
>CAZVSU010000120.1:0-4898 GCA_964629645.1 uncultured bacterium
GGTCGCAGGAATCGACTTTAGACCGAGAAAGCACATAAAAGTGAACCTCATCTTCCCGATTGATATGGCCATTATTTACGAATTGACCGAGATGTGGTCGATCGATTTGACCGGACGATTTTGGAACACCCGAAGGCGGCTGAACAAAAGCGAAGTGGTCCCAAAGGGATATTTCGATTACCTCAACTCAGGGCTTCAACTGGGCGTCAACTTTAGCTGCGATCCTTACGCCTTTGCAAACCTGCATGTCGGCACAACTCTTGGAGCGGACGAATTTCGGATTGCAGATGCACAAGATAATGAAGTCGAGAAACTTAGACTTAAGCCGACACCGTATCTCGGTGGAAGAGTATGGGTAAGGTTCTGAAAAAGCGCAATTTTTTAACTGTTTCGGACAATTTTCGTTGCAAACTTTCGAGCTATTGTGTAGATTCTGTCGTAAGTAGTTATTCATATGACTATGCACATTTTAGCGCTTGCAAAACAGACAAAACAAGAAAAAGGAGTGACACAAATGTCTCGTCTTAAAAATGGAGTGTCTTTTAAAAAGACATTCAACAAAGCTGTAGCGTTTTCTGCGACTTTGTTGATGATGACAGGTGTGGCTAGCACAGCTTCTGCCGGTTGGGATGGTTACTGCGGTGACCCATGCTGCCCCGTTGACTGCTGCGAAATGCCAGACTATACAATCTACGCTGACTTCCTCTACTGGCAAGTTCATCCGGAAGGATTAGAATTTGCACGTGTAGGCGGTTTCGGTGCTAACCAAACAACTACCGTTGAGGAAAGAGGCGTCATCTATTCACCTGATTGTGAATTCGAGCCTGGTTTCCGCGTCGGTGCCATCATCGATCTAGGATGCTGCAACTGGGATTTCTACGCTCAGTACACATGGCTGCATTCTTGCTTCGGCAGAACACTTGGAGAGTTCAACAACGCCGGGACTCCAACAGTTGGGCCGATCACCCCGATCATTTCGAATGCGGGCGGGTTTGACAACGTGGCGTTTGCCCGCGGCAACTACGACCACAAGTTGAACGTTCTCGACTTTGGCATGGGGCGTACATTTGAAGTGAATTGCTGCTTCGATTTTAGACCACACTTTGGTTTCAAAGCGACATGGCAGGAAATCAACTTTGATGTCCTCTACCAAAGGCAGACTGCAAGCAACTCTTTCGAAGATGCGGTCGCGCGCTTCAAGACAGATTTCGATGGAATCGGTCTTCGTGGCGGATTTGATGCGGCGTGGAGATTCAGCCCATGCTTCAGTCTTGTCGGCGGCATGGCTGTGAGCACAGTGTACTCTGATCTTTGCTCCTACCGATTGGACAACTATCAAACGCGAACTGATAATGTCGACGGAGAACTGTTCACACCAGGAAACAACAAAGCTGACAACTGCGTGTTGATTCCTGTTATCGAACTTATGCTCGGTCTTCGTTGGGATTCCAGAGTTTGCGATTGCTACGATGTATTTGTGTTTGTCGGCTGGGAAAACCAAGTTTGGTTTGATCTCAACCGCAACATCAATTACACGTTCTTTCCAGATCCAAGTGAATTCCTTGTCCTGGACTACCAAAACGGACCATCTGGTAACATCACTTACCAAGGTTTGACTGTCCGTGCGGGAATGGGCTTCTAAATCCTGTGATTTCAGGTTGCTCATATCAGGGGCTTGGCTTTTTGCCGAGCCCTTTTTTTTTGCTTCCTTTTCCTATGAGATCTTGAGCATAACTCATACGTCGTGGTAACCTTTTCTCCGTCGCTTGCGACACATCGTTAACGAAAGGAGAAAACGAAAATGGTAACACGACATTTCAATCGACACACTCTTGCCAAATTCTTCAAGAAGATGGTTTTCGGATCATGCGCCGTGATGCTCGCGCTCAGCAGCACGGAATTGACCTATGCTGATGAGACATGCGCGTATGAATGGTGCGACTGCGACATGAATGGCTTCCGCTTTTATGGCGATTTTATCTACTGGCAAATCAATCCGGAGGGGACCGAGTTTGCGAGGCAAGGCGGCTTTACTGCAACGCGCGAAACCAATCTCCCCGAATCAGACTATGGACGTATCCTGTCGGCCAATTGCGAGTTTTGCCCCGGCTTCCGCATTGGATTGAACTACGACCTTGAGCTGAGCAACTGGGACGCTTTCGCGCAGTACACTTTTTTGGTCGGAAGACTTGAAAAGCAAATCCAAAATGATGCGGGCAACTCAGACATTCATCCTCTGCTCGATCAGTTTGGAGGTTTCGGCAGCGTTAATTTCGCAAAAGGGGATTGGTCGTCGGATCTCAACGTTCTCGACTTTGGTTTCGGACGGACATTTGATGTTCTATGCTGCTATTCCTTCAGACCGCATTTCGGCTTCAAAGCGACGTGGCAAAACCAACGGTATAACGTCAGCTACGAGCGCATCATTAACACAAATGGAGATCGCATGAGCGAAACTCTTCATTTTCTTTCACACTTTAACGGAATCGGTTTGAGAGGGGGTTTTGACACGAGCTTCGAGATCGCCCCTTGCGTCAGTTTCGTCGGAAATTGCGCTGTGAGCTCTCTTTACTCGAACCATCATTCAGCATACTCAGAACGTAGTTGGATCTCCAAAGCAAATGAACCTGTCTTGATTCCCGTGATCGAAATGATGGCCGGCGTTGCCTACACACGCAAGATCGACAGATGTTATGATGCTTTTGCGATGCTTGGGTATGAGACGCAAGTTTGGTTTGGCGCAAGCCGCTTTATCTTTCACCGGCATCATCAAGAAGGCGGAGTGATCGACACTCGACTCTCAAAGGGAAATCTCACATTCCACGGCCTTGTGGCAAGAGCCGGATTTAACTATTAAAGGGTCTTTTCTCGGTTTCGCCCCGGTTTAAAAAAGTGTCTATTTTTTTGCCGCGAAAAAAAACAATGCCGGCTCGAACAGGGCCGGTTGCATCGAAAGCTTCATGGCTTGAGACGCGCCAAAAACCACAAGACCACGACAAATATTTGCTGCAAAACCCGGTCTATGATTAAGTTGTGTGTAACAACCGAATTCGGATTGTTTCAAACAGAATAATTTTGGTGGATTTTTTCGATTTGGAAGCTGTCGTTGATTGCGCAGCGTTGGCCCAAAGTGACTGTCCATCGCTATGGCAAACAAGAAAAAAAGAGGATCGGTTTTTTCATGAAACATTTATGTGTTCTTTTGGTGGTTGCGCTGACAAATATCGTGGCAGCTCAGGAGTATCGAGCCAAAAATTTCGATGAGCTGTATGGAATGAAAGGTTTTAGTTCCGATTTGCTCAAACAGCACTTCACGCTTTACCAAGGCTATGTGAAAAACACAAATATTCTGGATCAAAAGCTTGCGGAACTGACCAAATCGGGAAAAGAGCGCTCTCCTGAGTATGCCGGGCTGAAGAGAATGTACGGATGGGAATTTGATGGGATGCGCCTTCACGAACTCTACTTTGAAAATCTCGGGGGAAAGACCCCAATCTCGAAGGGATCTGACCTCTACAAAGCGATCGAGCAGGAGTTTGGCTCCTACGAAAACTGGAAAAAGGATTTCGAGGCCACCGGCTTAATCAAAGGGATCGGCTGGGCCGTTCTCTACGAAGACCGCCGCACCGGAAAGCTCACAAATACCTGGATCAACGAGCATAATCTCGGTCATCTCGCCGGGTCGAAGCCCCTATTAGTCATGGATGTGTGGGAGCATGCCTACATCACCGAGTATGGCCTCGATCGCGCCCAATACATCGACGCTTTCTTCAACAATATCGACTGGGATATGGTGGGCAAGCGCTTCGAAAACCGATAATCTGTTCTAAATGGCGGTTCCAACGAGCCGCCACTTTCTTTCCAGTCCTTCGCGGCACTAAATGTCCCCGTTTTAAGCTTAAAACAACAAAAAATCATCTGTTTTTAATTATTTTTTTCGTTTTAGAATTTCTATATTCATTATCTAATTTTAAATCAATAATTTGTTGTAATATAATTAATAATTAGGATTTGATTATGACCGAAGTTTCTGGACTTCCCCCATCAGACCCAAGCGACCAAATTAATCGGAGTCAGGGCACTACGAGCCAACAGACGTCCAATACAGAAAAGGTTGATGACGTCTTCAACGCTACCTTGAGCGCGGTTCCACAGGACTCAACTGCAACACTAACCACCCTAGTTCCAAAGAACAACCCGGACGTTTCAAAAAAGCTTTCTTTGGTACAAGGCGTCATTACCGCTCAATCGATAGCAAATGAAATTATAGATGGCTCAAATGCTCAAGGGCAAAGTCCAACGAATCAGGCTTCTCAAACGAACACAACGGCTAACAAAACAAACGGCACCGCACAAACGGTCCTGACAAAGTCTGATGACTCTAATACAAAGACCCTGACATCTCAAGACCAAAAAACCGAGGGAAAATTACGCAGATTTTATAAAGCCATCAAATCTCCACCCAACTGGTGGGCAAGCATCAAAACATTTTTCAAAGCAGTCGATAACGCTTTGAAAGTTCCGGAAAAGAGAACAAAAGCCGCACCTTCCTCATCTGCGGAGCAAACACGCCAAGTGCGTTTTGTCCCCGAACAGGATCAGGAAACAGCAAAAACTCTTGCCCAGCAGTGGAAGACCGTAGGAAAAGAAATGAATGATGAGGAAAAGAGTGCGTTTCTGGCAGAGATTGAGAAAGAAACAATTTCTCCTTTTGTTGAGGCATTGAAGGATGATCACTTCACCGAACTTAAAGAACTGATTCGATTCGGATTTCACCAAGAAGCTGAGGGCACACTAGATGGGAATAAGGGGGCTCTATTCCGAGGGAACCAGGTGCATCAAAAGCTAGTACTTGTTCAATTTAATTTTGACAAATAATTTATTACCATTGTATAGCT
>CAZVSU010000121.1:0-4747 GCA_964629645.1 uncultured bacterium
ACCTCTGTGCCGAGCGCGTCTGCAAGGCCTGGATGTCGACTTCGTCAAGGAAAGGAACTACACCGATGGCACGAAGAACAAGAAAGACAAGGACGACGACGAGAAACCGGTCATCCACAGGATCGACCACGCCGAGGTCGTTGCCCGTCAAGAAGGCGAGTGATCTGCAGAAGCACCGGACTTGGGTTTTCTACGGGCGCAGTGCTTCCGGCAAGACAACGCTTGCCAGCACGTTCCCCGGGAAGAAGCTGCTGATCGACATCCGCGACGAAGGCACCGACAGCATCCTGGACGTCAAAGACCTGGACGTGCTGCCCGTGTCTTCCATCGAGGAGATCGAAGAGGCTTACTGGTGGCTCAAGCAGAACCCGGGCAAGTATCAGACGGTTATCATGGACACGGTCACTATGTGGCAGTTCATGAAGGTGCTCGACATCGTTGGCGAGAAGGCGACCAAGCTTGGCAAGCAGCCTACCGACTGGGGCGTGATGACCAAGCAGCAGTGGGGCGAAGTCGCCGGCTACATGAAAACCTGGATCACCAACTTCCGCGACCTGCCGATGGAAGTGGTGTTTACCGCCCAGCAGCGGACGTTCAACGTCGGTGAGGACGGTGAGAACGAAGGCGAACTCGATCCCGAAGTGGGCCCGAGCCTTTCGCCCTCAGTCATGAACCACCTGTGCGCGGCGGCCCAGGTCATCGGATGCACGTTCATTCGCACGACCACCAAATCCGTCGGCATCGGCAAAAAGAAAAGGGAGAAGGAAGTACAAGAGTATTGTGTTCGACTGGGGCCTAGCGCCTCGTATATAACGAAATTCAGGAAGCCGAGGTCGATTGCTCTGCCTGACTTCCTGTCCGACCCAACCTACGAGGAAATCCTCGAAACCATCAAAGGAGATAACTGATGGCACGACGCAACACGCGCAGCAAGACGAAACGCACAGCATCCTTCGCCGGTGTCGGCAAGGGCTTCGCCGCTGAACAGGAATACCTGGTCAAGGTCAAGGAATGCGAGGTGGAGGAAGGCGACAACGGCCTCTACTACAGCATGAAGCTCGAAGGCACGGGCGAGTTCGAAGGCTCGCTGATGTACCACAACGCATCGCTTTCCCCCGCCGCCCTGTGGCGTACTCGCGAGGTCTTCGAAGCTTTTCTGGGTGACGTGCCCGAGGACGACTTCGACGTGGACGAATACGCCGCCGAGTTCGTCGGCAAGGTCGCCATGTGCTCGACGTTCAAGGACACCTACAACGGGCAATCGCGCATCAAACCCGAAGACTTCTGGCCGGCCGAAGGTCATGGAGCCGAAGGCGATGAAGGTGGTGACGATGAAGTCGATCTGGACGACATCGACGATGCCGACATCAAGAAGCTCGGCAAGGCCATGGGCATCAAGTCCAAGCGCGCCTCGACGATCCGCAAGGAACTCGAAGAGGCCGACGAGGATGAGCTGCTCGAAGCCATGCAGGAACTCGGCCTGATCGAGGACGAGGGCGATGAAGGCGGCGATGAAGGCGAGGGCGACGAGTTCGACCTTGACGAAGCCAGCGATGATGACATCAAGGCCGTTGCCGAAGCTGCTGGCATTCGTGTCACGGCGAAGTCACGGGTCAACACGCTGAAGAAGAAGCTGGCCGACCTCGACGAGGACGAACTGGCCGAAGCTGTCGAGGAAGCCGGTCTCGGTGAAGGCGATGGCGGCGAAGGTGGCGAAGGCGAAGTGACCGCCGACGACATCAACGGCATGAACCAGGACGAGCTCGAGGAGCTCATCGAAGAGCACGAGCTCGACGTGGACCTGGACGATCACAAGACGCTGCGCAAGAAGCGTACCGCGGTGGTCGACGCGGCGGAGGAAGCCGGCATCCTCGCTGAGGACTGAAAGGGCGATTGTCCTGCCTACTACGACAGGTATGGGCACCCGATCCCTTTCTAGGGTTTCTCCCTAACTTGGGCGGGGCTTCGGCCTCGCCTCTTTTTTTGTCCACAGGTGGGGTATCATGTCAAAGCAACCTGAGTCACGACTTCAAAAAGCCATCCAGGATCACCTCCGCGCAACTGTCGGCGGTTGGTGGTTCAAGGTGTGGGGAGGACCCTTCACGCCTGCCGGTATCCCGGACCTCATCGGTTGTGTCGATGGGTTGTTCTTCGCCCTCGAGGTTAAGCTCCCCACGAAAGCATCCAAGCCGTCAGCCATTCAACTCGAGACCATTCGAGACATAGTCATGAAAGGAGGCGGATGTGCCACAGTCGTCCGCAGCAAAGAAGAAGCCGAAGACGTCGTCCTTGCAACTCTGGCCCGAGCAGCAAGACGTCTTTCAGTTCACCGTCGAACGCCCCGCAACCGCACTATTCTGCGAACAGCGGACCGGAAAGACATACGTCACGCTGAAGAACGTGGAACACAACGTCGAGTGGGATACGGTCCGTGGGACTGACTTCTGCGGCTTGCTCGTCACACTACTGACGAACCGAGACAGCACGTGGCTTGATGCACTGCACAAGTTCCTGCCGCATGTGAACGTGACCAGCGACTGGGAGGAGTTCAAGAAGCTGCCTGCCCCCCGCATCCTGCTCATCCACTATGAGATGCTGCCCCAGCTTATCAAGCGGCTCGTCAAATACAAGAAGCTGAATTGGGCTGCCGTTGACGAGGCCCAGCGCATCGCCAGTCGTAGCAATGGTGCATCACGCGCAATGGCGCGCCTTAGCTGGATCGAACGCAAGCTGGTCCTGACCGGTACCCCACAGGAAGGCAAAGGTGGCAACAAGAAGAAGCGCGAGATCGGCAATGGCGGTGAGACAGACTACTTCGGCATCTTCCGCTTCCTCGATCCCGATGTCTTCGGCACGAACTGGGCGAAGTTCGAGAAGCGCTACATGGAATGGCCAGAGATCGACTTCGAGCATGCCCCTCCGGGATCAGCACTGTGGCAGAAGAAGGTCCTGCAGCAACGCATCCTCAAGAACAAGGCCACGTTCCGCGAGGAGCGGCGTCAGGAGTTCATCGACCTGCTCAAGCCTTACTGCATTCGACTGACCCAGGAAGACGTGGGCATCAAGCAAGCCATTGTCCACAAGGTCGATGTCGCCATGTCACGCGAGCAGGAACGCTGCTACAATGAAATGCTCGAGCAGTCGTTCACCTACCTCCCGCGCAAGCGACGCTCAGCGAAGCGCAGGCGTGTGCTAGCAGAGCTCGTGATAACGAACATAGCGAAACGCAGGCAGCTCGCTACTGGCTTCGTATATGACGACGACGAGCGCCTGCATGACCTCGGTGACTACAAGCTGCGAAAGACGATTGAGCTGGTCGATAAACTACCCAAGCCCGTTGTCGTGTTCACGGCGTTTCGACCGGACAATGACTTGGTGTATGAGGCATTGGTCGAGGAAGGCTATGACGTTGTGCAGGTCAACGGTTCGACCAAGAAGAAACTGCGTCCGCAGATATGGCGTGACTTCCAACGCGCTCAGTATGATGTCGCAGTCGTCCAGGTCCGGACAGGAGGCACAGGCGTCGATCTGTGGAAGTCATCCCACGCCATCGTGTATAGCATGACACATTCCTATCGTGACTGGGACCAAATGAAGGCTCGACTGTCGGCCAAAGGAAAGGATCGGCCGTCAGAGTTTTATGTACTATGCTCGAAAAACACTATTGACGAGGAGCTGTTCGATCTCGTAATAGTAAAAAAGTTCAACACTGAACGGACACTCAAGCACCTGAAACGAGGAGTAAAATCATGGCCCGGAAGGCAACTGCGAAAGCAACCAAGGAAACCGAAGCCGAAACCAAGGCGCCGGCAAAGGACGAACCGAAGTACGGCGTGAACGACCTGGTCGAGGCGACCGAACTTCAGCCCGCATCGGTGCGTGTCGCTCTGCGCGAACTCGGCATCGAGAAGGAGTTCGGCAACAAGTACGGCTGGAACACCAAGAAGGACTTCGACGCCGTGGTCAAGGCGATGAAGGAACGCTCGGCCAAACGTGTCGCTCAGCCGAAAGGCGACGACGAGAAGCCCGCCGCGAAGGCGAAGCCGGCAACGACCCGCAAGCCGCGTTCGCGCAAGGCGAAGGCTGACGCCGAATAAGTGCCGCCCCATCGAGACCACTCAGGGCACTAAGAAGCCCCGGCACCTTGATTGGTGACCGGGGCCCTTTAGTAGCTGCTGTCAGGATCAGTCGCCGGAGCGTTGTGCCCACAGCTCGTCACGCTCATCAGCGGTGAACGGATCGACACCTTCTTCTAGTGCATCGTTCACGGCATCGACATGCGGACGCCCGTCGCCGGTGAAGTCGTCATCGCTCAGGTTGCTCGCAGCAGCCTCAAGGATCATCAGTCGATCGCTGTCGCTTTCGTCCTGAGGCGAGCCAGAAGCGCCGGCGTCGTCATTGCCTGCGTTGTCCTCCTGCTTCGCCTTCTTCGACTTCTTCTGGCTCGTCGTTTTCGCGCTGTCGTCAATGTCCTTCTTGCGCGGCGGCTTGTCGACCGCGACAGGCACGAAGAACTCGAGGCGCTGGCGGATGGCAGGGCGCTTGTAGCGGAACGAGATACCCTGCATGTCAGCATTGAGCTTGCCGCTCACGTAGACGCCGGGACCCAAGATTGCGGTGGCCTTTTCAAGAACGGCTTCACACGCCTGATCGACCGTCTCCTGGGTTGCTTTCTTGGTTTCGCCGACGGCCTCGATGAACGCTTGTTCGATTTGGTCATTGGTCTTCACTGGTCTTCTCCTTCGAT
>CAZVSU010000122.1:0-4720 GCA_964629645.1 uncultured bacterium
TCCCGGCGGCTTAGAATTCGAATTTGTAGAAAAACTTTTTATAAGGTGTACTAGCGGCAGAAAAGAGCCCAGGGAGGGATTGGGCTTGAGTCTTTGGTCTCAAATCGAGACGCCTCGCCTCCCTTTTCAAATCTTTCATCAAGCTCTTGTCTGACTTCTTCGATATGGGCCCGCTCGCGCGCAGAATGCTGCGTTGCGTCACCGAGAGCTTGGTGGATGTCATGAGGGGTCATGCCAAGGGCGTCGAGAAGAGACTGACGATGCCGGTCGAATGCCTCGTTTTCTCTTTCGATTTCTTTACGCCTTTTCGTGAGATTATTCTGTTCAAACATGCCTTAATGGTATCAACCTAAATCTTTTATGTCAAATAATTTATCGATTTTGTCAGCGCAACGGGACCATGCAATGGTGTCAAGTTAAGAAAATTTTTGGCTGGCAACGGACTTCAGTCTCGTAGTGTTTTCTCCTGGGAAATGGCGAAAAGGCCATGACCTTGTCGAAAAAACACGACCTATAAGTTCTCGCTTACGTCAGAAACTCCCTTAACTTGACACCATTGTCTGATCAAAGACACGGTCAGGCTTGTAAATACTTCCTTTAAATAATTTTAATCAATTTTTAATATTTTCTATTTATAATCACATCTTTATGATTATAAGGGAATTTTTATGAATTTTAATTTACCTGCTGAATTACATCAATATTGTTTTAGTTATTTGGGAATTTCCGAGCTGTTAGTCTGCTCGGAAGTGAGTCAAGAGTGGAACGCAATGGCCCGAGACGCCCTCTTTAACGGCGCCGCTGACACGTGCGAGACACCAAAGATCCTTCAGAAACTGAAGACCAAAGGAAAAATCACCGCTTTTTTTGATCGTAAAGATTCCGATCTGAACACGCTGAGGAGGCTGTTTACCGCTTCAACAAAAAAAGCGTTTGACCTGTCTGTGTCAGACCTGACAATTTTGCCCACGGATTTTGCCTCATGGGACAATGTGATCGATCTGATTTCCGACCAAACAAAAAAGATTGATTTTGGATATTATGCGACAATCAATTCGAGTCATTTTAAAAAGATAACAAAGTTTAGCCGTTTAAAGGCTCTATCCCTCACCGCGTGCAATTTGGAAAACAAAGACATTGTCTACCTTAGCCGACTTCCGCTTGAAAGCTTATCGCTGACATGGGCTTCGAAGATCGACTTCAAGATGTTTCTCTTTTTACCGCAGTCCCTTACGCATTTGGAGATTACGCATACAACAATTGAGGATCGGGCCGTTAAAAACCTCCCCCGAAATATCCGCCACCTCAGCCTCGGTTGGGTTGATGGACTCACCAAAGACGGCTTATTTCGACTTGCCCAGAATCTTGAATCAATCAAAATGAACGATTGTTTTAAAGTCACAGAGCAAGATTTCGAGGACTTTGCAGAAAAGCGACCAAGAGTTTGTGTCGGACACTCCGATGTTGAGCCCTATTAAAAATATCGGAATTTGACACCCATTTTAGCCAAATGGATTCCAGCAACATCTTAACGATTCAGCCTTTTGATGTCGTCGGCCAAATCCTGTGACGAGCGCTCGACAAGAGCGTCAAATTCAATTTTTCCTAAAGCAATCCCCTCGAGCGCCGGCAGGTAGAGATCGATGATTTGCTGAGAGGCAAAAACCGTATTTTTAAGCACCTCAGGCGAGCATGTCGTTTCAGTCACGGGCAGGGCAAATCTAAAGAAAGGGCGTCTGTCGACTTCGTCATAGCCAAATCCCGGAAGGGGAGACACTTTATTGATCAAATGGACTGCCCTTGCAAGTTCAGCGACGCGGTTTTCTTTGCAGCAGACAGGGGAAAGGCATAAGAACTGCATGAGATCGAGGTCGCCGTCTGGAATTTCAATGATGTCCAAAAGCTGGGTCTTGCCCTTTTGGATGGTGACAATCAATTCAAAATCGCGCTCATCTTCGTGGGACTCGAACATGATGCACACGTGTTCATCAATGACAAATTGGTTGGCAGGCTCCACCCCATTTTTAAGAGATAAAGCAGATGCGAGCGTATCCAAATAGGACATGGAGATTTATCCTTCATGTGGTTTAGGGGCGCTCAAGAGATAAGTCCCCGGCTGAAAAAGAGGTTCTTGGTCTAAGGCCCTCATCCATTCTTTGAATCCCGGTCGGTCAGTGAGCTGCCCCCAGAATCCTTTTGACTTGTCATACTCTTGACGGGCTCGCTTGTCAAGGGCGGACAAAAGGCTTTTCTCCGCTTCTCTTTGCTCGTCTGTCCCCGGGCCGGCTTCGGAGAGCGCCTGCATCAGCCGGTCAAAATCGGCGCCGGGATCTCCTGAAATTTCCTCCCGAAAGCGGGCGGCGCTTTTTTTGAGCTTATCTGCGTATTTGTCCCCAAAATAAAGGGTCATGATTTTTCGAGTCACGACCCCGGGCTTTTCAAAATCTTGATCGAGGCTATCGTCCCAATTCTTTTGCAAGGTTGTTTCAATTTCGGATAAAAGAGCGAGTCTGATTCCAATCCCTATCCGAGAGTGCGCCACCCTGGACCGGAAAGGGGAGACGGAAGCGGGCGTGGAAGCCTGCTTCACTGTTTTCTTTTCCTGAACTTTACGGTAACCCCAAAGACTACCACCGATTCCAAGATCAGCAAGAAAAAAGGCGCATGAGAGAGCGATAAACGTGTACCCGAGGGGGAGGCAGACGGGAGCTCCAAAGCCGGAAAGAGAGATGATGGTGCAGGCCCCTGCCGCCGCTAATGAGACATTGGCCCCTACGGCGCACGTCCGTCGGATCAATTGGGCCGCGACCTGCCGCTTTTCGTTTCGGACAAAATCTTTGATCGCTGCTGCCTCTTGGCGGTAGAGGGCGGCAAAGGCTTGACACCTTTGCTGCTCGATTCCTGTCTTTTGCTCGGCTTTTTTGTCCATCTCCTCTGATAATTTTTTCAGGCGGCGCCCTTCGAGAAAAAGGGAGACAAGCTTTTTTCCTTTCCACCCATTTTTTAGCACTTCCACCCCTTCCACAACAGCGCCCGATACGCCGACGATGGGTCCCAATACGACCGAAGCTAAGGAAAAAAACGAGAGGGCGGCTAATGCTTGGGTCGTCATTCCGATTCCGGCAGCATCGGCGATTCTGAAGGGAGTATAAGGAAGAGTGATCGCGTAATACAGGCCTTTTGGTCCTGTCACGGTCAAAAATTTAAGCGTTGACTTCGCATCCGTGACGACCTTCTGTTTCATCCGCCTGCGGAGCTGATCGGATTCCATTCGCTTGGCTTGCGACTCGGGTCTAAGAGATGTTTTGAAAAGTTTTGTGATCAAGACACTTTGCCCGATCCACGGCAGCTTCGCTATCTTTTCTGTGGACGCCCGAGCGGCGCCGCGGGCGAATTCTCGAGGATGCTTCCTGATATAATGGACCTGTTGGCCCCCTTCGGTTTTGACCTGTTTGAGTTTTGCCTTCGCTTTCGACAGCATCGCCTTTGCATCGCGCTTGAGTCCAATTAATGTGAGTTTCATATCGACAACGCGCGGTTTGACAACGCTTCGGAACAACTTTGCTATCTGTTGCTTTAATGAAAATTGGCGGACCGAAGAGAAAAAAGAAGGGCCCCCTTCCTCTGTCACTTGGGGAGCGGATCGTATGGGCGTACCAGCTTCCTCTTCGCATTTTTCAAGAAAAGGGCGGAGTCTTTCGAAAGATTCTTCTGTGAGCTTTTGAATCGGGCTGACAGGGCTCTCAAACAATTCACCGGTTTCCTTTAAGGGAGAGGCCTCAGGAGGGGAATAAAGGGGATTCAGCGCCCCGAGCCGTCCGCCATAAAAGGCCGTTGTCTCGGGCTCGCCTGCGCCCTCTTCCTGTTCGACAGGAGGGAGATTTCTCGAAATAGGGGGAGGAATGTAATGGGGTCCGATTCTCTCCATATTAGTAACACCTTTAATCATTATAATATAATTTTGTAATAAAATATATTATTTAAATGTGTTAAAAAAAATGGAAAACATGGGTTTTTTTTGTTATTTTATTCCAAAATATTCGCGAATCCATTCCCCCCATATGGCACGTTGATGTCCTGCGAGGAAGTGAGGGTTCGTTTGTGGGGTAAAAAGGCTATGATCCCAATCTTTTGTGTCGATAAAGGCAAGGTGGCCATCTCGTGTGAAACTTTGATTGGGGGGGCCGCAATCATAAAGCTTTGTCTCTCGATAAATCACAAAGAAGTTGTATAAAAAATCATCGTTAACTTGCTTCCAGAGTGTGAAATTATCGTGAGGGGGAACAATGTCCATATCTTCAGCGACCAGAAGGTAAAATTTTTTCGTGTAGGCATGTCCCGGTCGCGTTTGAGTATGGAGCGGGATTTCGTAGATCCATTTTTTCGGGCACACCATTCCCTGCATGTTGTGGCGGTCAATGATTTCTTGGATCAGGTTTTTTTTTCGTATTCGCCCGACGAATTCAATGTATTCGTCCTGTCCTCTGACTTTATTTTCGAATCCGTGAAAAGAATGAGCGGAATAATCGCACACGAGCTTGACGACATAGCCCGGGATTTTGGGATGGCGGGCAAAAACAATGCCCCGTTTTCTCAGCCTTATATCGCAAAAGCCGGCATTTTTCAATGTGGCGAGGCTGGTTGATACACGCGAGGGGGTAAAAATTTCGTCCAGTGCTTTTTTGACGCTATGATCTTCGGGAAGAAGGTAGGGTGCGAC
>CAZVSU010000123.1:0-4635 GCA_964629645.1 uncultured bacterium
CGCTTCGTCTGTAATAGAAAACTTGTCGATATTTCGAGCCAGACTTCCTGCTCCCTCTTCATGCCGGGCTATTGCAAGCGCCACCTCTTTGCGGCTCGCTTCGTCTGTAATAGAAAACTTGTCGATATTTTCAGCCAGACTATATGCTCCCTCACTATGCTGGGCTACTGCAAGCGCTATCTCTTTTCGGCTCGCTTCGTCTGATAGGGAAAACTGGTCGATATTTTCAGCCAGACTTACTGCTCCCCCTTCATGCCGGGCTATTGCAAGCGCTACCTCTTTTTTTGGTATTCTCAGCACAATCCGTCATCAAAAATGACAGATTCTCCCAAAAAATAGGTGAATTCTCCTGAGCTGACTTTAACAAAAAATCACGATAAACACTTTCTCTACGTTTCATGTTTTCTATGATAAACTGATTGTTATTCTTACCATCCAGCACTTCATTTGTTAAAAAAGCAATGACTTCATTAAGCTGACTTGAAATTAAGTCGGGCTTAATCGCTTTAGTTACTTCATTGATTTTCATCAGAATCTCGAGATCTTCAGCCTTTTGAATCAAAAGGTCGTATTGTTTCAATTGGCTCATCTTGTCGCTTTCCGAATTGTCGCTCGTCGATTCTGACTTTAAAATTTCTTTTGCGATGGCATCAGTCGCCTCGCGGGAAATACAATATTTTCCAGCCAAATCCTCAGAAGCCTCTCTTAGCACTTCATTCTCATGCTTAGACATCAAATTAGACATATTCGTAATTAAAGAATCCATCACATTATTGTCCTTTAACATAAAATTATAATTATATAATATAGTTCTTTTTAAAGCTTTGTCAAAAATTTTCAAATATATAGTTAATGTAATAATTGTTTATTTTTAATGATAAAAATGATTTTATCGAACAAAAACTATGATTTACAGAATTAAAGACCCAGACTGCGTAGTCTGAACTGTCTGCCAATCACGAAAATAAGCGGGACCGAGAAAGTGTTGGCAGCGGTATCGGGCGTGAGAGGCCCTAGGGCGCGATCTGATAACAATCCTTAAGCTCAAACTTTCCCGTCTGAATTCCGTCCAACGCGTCGCAGTACTCATAAGGGGCTTTAGAGGCGTAGGAGACCAGCCTTTTCCCGTATTTTCTTTCTGTTACCGTTTCTTGTGAAACAAGAGGCACGCCGAGCTCCCCGGCTCTCTCTTTTGCGAAATTGAGAAGGGCGCTTTTGTATTTTGCTGTTGCAGGATAGATCCGTTCAAAAAAGAGCACCGGTTTGTTCGTCTCTTTATCTATCAGAAGACGAAGAATGAAACGCTCGAGGATCTGACCCCGACTATCTTTTACAGCGAGGATCCGATGCTTGCCGTCCATCACATAACCCATCAACGCTTTATTCAATTGGGGTTGATCGTCGACACTTTGACAGCTTCCCCCCACTTCGGTTCCTGAAAGAAAAAGATCGAGGGGATCATCGCTGTCGACGATTGACCACGTTTCTAATTCTTTTGGCACTGTCGGTTTTAGCCCTTCTTTAAAGGACACCACATCGTTGATAAATTCTCCAGCATGATCCTTTGGCAGTTCCCGAAGCGCTTCCAAAATCGTCTCTAAATAGTCAATTGTCAACAGATCGGGCTCTTGAATCAGATTTGACAGTAGAGTGTCCAAATGGTCAAAACTCTCCGATTGGTCGATCTTTTTATCATATAATTCGGCCACTTTAGGGAGCTTGTCTAAAGGAAGGTGGTTGTCAATGACAATTTTTGTCCTGATACTTTCGATAATCTGCCTGGCGATATCCTGGCCAACATCTGCTCGAAGATAATCTGCAAGAGCGCCGCTTTTTTCCTTTTTCCACTTCTCAAGAACCTCTGGGCTTGTTTCGGCAATACGATCTAAAGTCTCGGATTTCTGATAACGTGACGACTGGAACGTGTCGGCATCTACTTCTTCGATAAACGTTTTTACCGTTCTTAATAGAGCTTCAGAATCCGACGGGGAAAGCTTTAACAGGCCGGCTACATAGATAGCCAAAGCCCCCGGCTGTCGATCTCCGAAAAAATACTCAGAAAAACGAGTGGAATCTGATATGACTAAGCCCGGCATGGGCTCATCAAATACTTGAGACAAGTTTTTTATAAGTTGCTCTTTATTGATATCGCTTGAGTCAAAAGTGATGCTGGATTCCTTTTTGAGACCCACGAGGGCATTGAGAGCCTTAAGCTCTAGAAGAAAAGTTGTGTCATCCAAAACAAGGGACTTAGTTTCACCCCCCTCGGGAAGGGATTTTTTTTCGGACCGGGAAAGGTGATCGAATATCGCATTAATTGTGTCTGCGTTCACCCTGTCTGATTTTTTGAGGCCCCAAAGTGCGTTGTAGAGAATTTTTGCTTTTTCGCCATCTTTGAAAATACCTGCTCTTTTGCCAAGAGTTTGAGTCAAGCGATCAGTATCGATTTCTGGGTGCGATTTTTTTAAGTCATTCAGTAAAATTTTAGCCAAGGCGGCATTAGGAGGCTTGATGATCTCTTGCCAATCTGTTCGGGACATTTGCTCGGCAAAGAGGGAGGCCAGATGATACCTCAAATCGCGATCCCGAATATTGTAGATCTTTTTGAGAAGCTGCGATTCAAATGGAGGTCCTGTCTCGTCTTTTTTTCTTGTTTCCAACAATTGGAATAAGGAATAGTTCATCCAATGTGTCAGCTCGTATTGCAGATCACCATCGATTTTGACTATACCTTCGACGCAATCGTAAATGGGAGCCCAAAATGCTCCTTCGTCTTTCAATTCCCGACAAAGTTTGGCTAACTGTTTTAACTCTTTTTGTCCTTTTGTCTTATTGAAAAAGAAAGTACATGCAGCTCGATAGTCTTTCAAACTTGGGCGCCCATTGGGATCTAAACTGTAATAATTCTTTATCGTTTCAAGGTTGGAATCACCCGGAAATTTTTGATTCAGCGGCTTGATCCTTTCATCAACGCTCTCCAGACTGACTCCAGATAACACCAAGGGACGAATCATGACTTTTTTCTTTTCATTCACATCACTGATCTCATCGAAATCAGGCCGTGTCGGGCATTGTCTGATCGCATCGAGCGAGGTGTCAGTTTTCAGAGCTTCAGATTCAGAAAGATGACGCTTCAAGGCTTTGATCGAAGATGGCCATCGGAAAGCCAAATGTACAGCCTCACGCACAAAATTTTTGTCTGTGATTTTAAAGCTTTTGTAGTACTTGATGAGCGCTTCAGCTCCATGAGGGTTTTTTGAAATAGCAAATGCGATCTCTTTTCTGTCCGTTTCCTTAGTGTAAGAGATCTCGCCCTCATGAATTAAATGAGCAACATATTCTGCCCCGTCGTCATGGTTAGCCATGGCCATAGCGATCTCTTTGAGATACTGTTCGTTCTTGATCGACAGATCGCTTAAGCGCTCGTAAAGAAAATCGGCATCCCCTTCATTTCGAGCTATGATTAGTGCAATCTCTTTTCGATCCTCTTCCGTCAGGAAAGAAAACTCTTCGATATTTTTAAACAATGCAAGTTGACCGAGGGAGTGGTTTGCTAACAATGAAACAATCATTCTTAGGTCCTCGTCGGATAAAGAAAACTGTCCGATACTTTCAGCCAAATAGGCCGCTCCATCCTCATGCACAGCCATCGCAAAGGCGATCTCTTTTCGCTCCTCTTCTGCAAAAGAAAATTTATCCATATGTTCAACAAGCGTTGCTGTCCCCTTGGGATGGTTGATCATCGCAAGCGCTATCTCTTTTTTGTTGGGTAAAGTGCAATCGGATATAAAATATCCAAAATTCTCCCAAAATTCGTAATAATTGTTTTGAATCAGTTTGAGCAAAATATCGCCGTAAATAGTCTCATTTTTTTTTAACTTTTCTAAAATATATGCACCGTGTACTCTGTTATTCCACATTTCATATTTCAAGTAGGTCACGACTTCATCAACCTGACTTAAGATCATTTCGGGTTTGATGGCTTCGGTTGCACGATTGATTTTCATCAAAAGCTCGAGAGTCTCACCTTGCTGGATCAAAAGATCGTATTTGGTACGGACATTTACTATCATGAAGTTTTGTAAAGACGCATACGACGACATAAGGTTATGGGACTCAAGCAATGCGTCCGCAATTTTTTGTGTCAAAGCGCGCGAATTTTTGTATTTTTCAATCGTCTCGTCTGGTGAAGCCTTTTCCAATACTTTGTTTTCATATTTTTCAGTAAAACCAGCGAGTTTACTATTTAAGTCATTAATCATCGCCACTCCTAAATTAATAAAACATGCTCATAATTATAATTTAATAATTTAAAATAATCAAATTTGAAATTAACATAAAAATAAATATTTTTTTAAAAAAAAGAGGGTTTTATTTGATATTATTAAAAAATCAGGAAATAATACGTTATCTTGGCTTCAGCGATTAAATAGATGAGAGGTCTGTTAAAGTTTGACCGCTCATAGATTCACCCCTAAATCGGGACCTATGAGCCTCGAGGAAACTTGACGGCTCCTATGTTTTTTTTGAATCCGTCAAATTTTGGGGGCGATCTGATAGCAGCCTGTCATCTTAAACGTGCCTGTTTGAATCCCTCCGGCAGCATCGCAGTACTCGCAGGGCGCCTTCGAGGAG
>CAZVSU010000124.1:0-4595 GCA_964629645.1 uncultured bacterium
ACGACTTAAATGTGTCGGCGTCCACTTCTTCAATAAATGTTTTCACGGTGCTGAGGACAGTCTCAGATTCAAATGCCGGGAGTCGTAACAGGCCGGCGACATAGATAGCTAAAGCCGCAGGCTGACGCTCTCCGAAAAAACGCTCAGAAAAACGAGTAGAATTTGATATGTTTAAGCCCGGCAGAAGCTGACCAAATGCTTGAGACAAGTTATCTGTGAGCTGCTTCTTATTGGGATTCCTACTGTCAATAGAGATGCTTGCCTCCTTTTTGAGGCTTATGAGGGCATTCAGAGCCCTAAGCTCTAGAAGAAAAGTTTTGTCGTTTAAAGCAAGGGATGGTTTTTTGTCTCCATCGGAAGGGGTTTTTCGAGAAAAGTGCTCGAGTATATGATTGATTTGGTCTGCTGTCACACTTTCTGATTTTTTGAGCCCCCAAAGTGCTTTGTAGAGGATTGCCTGCTTTTCCCCATCGTTAAAAAATTGTTTCCTCAAGGTAAGAGTTTCAGTAAAGGCTTTAGTGTCGATTTCAGGGTGCGATTGTTTTAAATCATTCAGCAAAATTTTAGTCATGAAGGCATAAGAAGGGGTGATCATCTTATTCCAGTCTGTTCGGGACATCTGCTCGGCAAAAAGAGACGCAAGGTGATACCTTAACTCGCCATCCCGAATATTGTAGATTTTCTTGAGAAGCTGTGATTCAAATGGGGGTCCTGCCTTTCTTTTCTCTTTTGTCTGCAATAATAGAAATAAGGAATAGATCATCCAGTGCGTCAGGTCGTATTGCAGATCGCCGTCAATTTTTAAAATACCCTCGACGCAATCGTATATGGGAGCCCAAAATGCTTCCTCTTTTTCCAAATCTGAGATAAGTCTGGAATACGTTTTTTCCACCTTTTGTGTTTTCACCATTTTTCGTAATTGCTTGCACGCTGCTTCATACTCCTTCCGGCTTGGGCGGTCGCTAGGATTCATTCTGTAAGTGTTTTTTATGGTTTCAAGTTCGGAGTTAGCTGGAAAATGATCGCTCAGCGGTTTAACTCTTTCCTCAATTCTTTCTTTGACCTCCTCCAGTTTGACTCCTGATAATTCCAAGGAACGAAACATGAATTGTCTCTTTTTGTTCACGTCGCTCGTCTCATTGAAATAAGGCCGTGACGGGCACTCTCTGATTGCATCGTACGAGCAGTCATGTTTTACGGTCTCGGATTCATGAAGATAAGCCTTCAAGCTTAACAATGAAGAAGGCCATCTAAAGGCCAGACTCACAACCTGACGCTCAAAATCACGGTCTTCGATCCGAAACTTGTTGTTATTTTCGATAAGACTTTGTGGGCCAAAACGATGCTGTAGTATGGCAAGAGCAATCTCTTTTCGGTCTTCTTCGCTCACGATAGAAAATTTTTCGATATTTTGAGCTAGACTTTCCGCTCCCTTTTCATGAGCGGCAATCGCAAGCGCAATTTGTTTTCGGGCTTCTTCGTTCGCAACAGAAAATTTTTCGATGTTATGTGTCAGATTGACGGCTCCAAATGGAAATTTGGCGATTGCAAGCGCAATGTTTTTTCGGTCTGTTTCATACTCTATTGCAAACTTCTCGAAATGACGAGCAAGACTTTGTGCTCCTTCATTATGCTGCGCAATCGCTATGGCTGTCTCTTTTTTGTCAGCACCCGTCGTCAGTGAAAACGCCTTGATATTTTTGGCTAAACTTGCCGCTCCCCTTTCATGACCGGCAATGGCAAGCGCTATCTCTTTTTTTTCCTCCCTTTCGATAGCAAAATGGTGAATATTTTCAGCTAAACTCTCGGCGCCTTCATTATGCCGGGCGATTGCTAAGGCTATCTGTTTTAGACTCGCTTTGTCAGAAAAACAAAACTTTTTAATGTTTTCCGCGAGACTCACCGCTCCGAATTTATGCTCGGCTATTTTTAATGCCAGTTGCTTTAGATCCGATTCGTTGTCTAGGAAAAACCTGTTGATATTTTGAGCCAGACATTCTGCCCCCACATCAGTCTTAGCAATGGCAAGCGCTATCTTTTTGAGACTTTCTTGGTCGGTCAGACAAAACTTATCAATTCTTCTTGCGAGACTCACCGCCCCCCATTTATGCTTCGCGATCGCAAGCGCTATTTCTTTTCTGTCTGCTTCTTTAGTCATAGAGAACAACTCGATATTTTTAGCCAGGCCTTCGGCTCCCTTCCGACGCTTTGCGATCTCGAGCGCAATGTCTTTCTTGGTCAGTTTGCAATCCGACAAAAAAAATGAGATGTGGTTAAAAAAAGTGTCAGGAATCTCTTGAGCAAGATTGGACAAAAAATCACAGTAGACGTTTTCTTTATTTTTTAAGTTTTCAAAAATATAAGAGCCATAATTGGTTATCTGCACTTCATTTTTTAGAAAATGAACGACTTTATCGACCTGATTTTTGATCAAATCAGTTTGAATTGCTTTCGTTGCTTCGTTAATTTTCATCAAAATCTCAAGGTCTTCAGCCTCATGAATTAAAAGACTATATAGTCTCAAATGACTTAATTTGCTGTTTTCCGCGGTCTGATTCATCGTTTCGGATTGTAATATTTTTTTAGCGATGGCATCAGTTGCCTTGCGAGAGTGACGATATTTTTCAGCCATCTTATCCGAGGCTTTTTCCAACACTTGCCTTTCATACCGAGTCATCAACTCAGACATGTTCGTGATCAAATTAATCATCATACCACCAAACTTTATAAAATTTATCTATTAATATTTTGATATTACTTTTTAATTATAAAAATATTATTAAGCGCTAAATAAACTATTTTTTAAAGAATGCATATTTTATCGAAAAAAAACTATGACCTACCGAATTAAAGACCGACTGATTTATCCTCCCAATCAGGACAAAAAAGGGGACCGAAGAGACCTTGGAACCGGTACCGGGGATTGAGAGGTCTTAAGCCATGATCCCGTAACAATCGGCGAGCTGAAGTCTTCCCCTCTGAATTCCGCCCGCAGCGTCGCAGTACTCATAGGGGACTTTGCCAGCAAAGACGACGGCAATCCCGATATCGTGCACGGCCGACGACTGAAATATTGGCGACGATAGGACTCCTTAAAACGCGTCTGCTCGGAATCAGAGTCCCGGGTTGTTAATGTCGCCGACCGGCAAAAATAATTGACGTTATACACGGCAAGGACCCACAGCCCCTCGTCCTACGGGAAGTTTTGGCAGTCTCCACCCAATGAAGCTTGATGTGACATTCGCAAAAAAAGGCTCACCTGCCGTTTTTTAACGTCGTTTATTTCAATCTTTAACGGATCAAAACATTCTTATGAGGAAATGATAGAAAAGGACGAGCGTATGTTTAACAGGATCCACGCCATTCATCATGAGCCGCAGGTTCAAGGCCTCCCACAGATTTTTGAGAGGAAACCTGTTGACGTTTACTTTCTGGACGGTGCGCGTTGTCCGGGAAGGTGGCGTATTTGCCCCATCGTGATTCCAATTGTGAGGCTGCCCAAGATGTCCTTAACAAATGAATCACTACCTGAAATTTTTAAATGGATCAATCATCACACACTCAATGTCCCCTACCCGCTGCAAAATACGTCATTAAAAATCGATGAGACAACCGTCTATCGCCCTAATCACAACGGAACTCACTCAGCGCGCCAGGTGTGCTATACACAAGAAATATTGGATTTAGTTCAGTACCGGGGCACAAGAAATGCTCGAAAGCAAATGAACGCGTTCAGCGAAGAAGAGAAGCTCAACCTGATGCTCGCTTCCTATCTTTTGCGCTCGGGAAGGGTGGATGAAAGCTCTCATAAGTCGCATAATCCCGACCCTTATGCCCTCCGTTCGGCCATGATCTATGAGGAATATGCGCATCAATTAGGCGTGAGCGGTCCTGTCATTGAGCAAATGACGCTTCTGATAAAAAATGCCTGCCTGCCCAAGGGCGAGAGAGACGCTGCAATTGATAACGATCCAAAAGCCATGTTTGGGTATCAGGTGTTAACGCTCGCTCATGAACTGGACCTTATCCGCTGTTTTTCCCAAGAACAATTTGATGACACCACAAAAGTTCTGATTCTGCGGCGGCTGAATTACTTTATCAGTGGTCGCTACCATAATAGCCGAGAGCTCATTATGAATCAGATGCTCGACTTCTCCAAATCGATCATTGAAGCGACAGGTCACCCCAGAAGATACGACGGGCACCGCGGCGACGCCCCCCTTTTTGCGCGCTGCAGTACAGAAGGAGACTATTGCTACAAGCAGATTCAGTCAGTCCCCCTTCCGACTTGGCTAAGGGACGTCTTCACAGAACCCCTTTATCCATTTCAAAGACATCAAATTTCGGGCGCAATCTGATAGCAGCCTGTAATCTCAAACGCGCCTGTCTGAATTCCTCCGGCAGCATCGCAGTACTCGCAGGGCGCCTTCGAGGAGTAGGAGATCAACGATCCCTTGTATTTTGTCTCTGCCCGCGTTTCTTTTGAGACAAGAGGCACGCCAAGCTCCTTCGCTCTCACTTTTGCAAATTTTTTCAGGGCGTCTCCATATTTTGCAGTTACGGGGTAGATACGCTCGAAAAAAAGCACCGGTTCA
>CAZVSU010000125.1:0-4595 GCA_964629645.1 uncultured bacterium
CGGGTTGCCCTGCATGGCCGCGTCGCTGAGGTTGCGGGACCGCGATTCCAGCGACTGCAACACGTTCCGGCGTCGCTGGTTCACCTGCTCGTACTGCTCCCGGAGCGGTTCGGCCTGCTGCAGGATCTGCTCACGCACTTCCGGCCGGACGCCCGCCTGGTTCGCCTGTTCCTCAATGCTGGCGATGCGCTGGCTGATCCGCTCGAGCTCCCCGTCAAGACTGCGCAGCTGGGCCGAGTCGGCGTAGCTGCCCGCCCGGGTGTTCACGCCCCCGGGGCCGGATTCGATCAGCGCCAGCGCCCGCTCGTGCGATTGCTGGTCCTCGCGGCCGCTGATCGCCGCCTGCTGCCGCTCCTGCCGCGATTGCCGGTGCTCGTCCATCCGGGTCAGCTGCTCGGGGGTCATGCCGGTCTCGGCCATGCGGCGGCTCTGCTCGAACATCGGGGCGACGGCGTCGACCTGATCGCCGGCCCGCTTGCGCTCGGCGTCGAACCGCTCGGCCGGCGGCAGCCCCACCGCCTGACGCCGGGCGCCGAGCTGGGCGTCGCGGGACGCGGCGGCGGCGGCCTGCCGCAGGGCGGGGTCCTGGATCGACCGCACCCGCTCGCCCCGCTGAGCGCCGGCGGCCTGCTGTGCGGCGTGCGCCTGACGCCGGCGCTGCATCTCGGGGTCTTTGTAGCTGAGCGAGCCTTCCGGCAGGGCGTAGTCGTCCTTGGCCCGCTGCAGCTGCTGCTGCGCCCGCGCCACCATCTGGTAGTCCGGCGGCGGGGGCGGGGCGGTCGCCTGCTCGATCTGCTGCTCGGACGGCACGACGTAGCCGGGGGCCTGCCGCGCCCCGCCCGGCGCGGCCACGGACGCGACGCCGCCGCCGCCCGGGGTCCCGCCGCCGAGGGCGGTCGGGCCGTAGGCGCGGAACCGCTCGGGGGTCAGGGCAAGCGTGTTGGCCGCCGCCCGGGCCTGCTGCCCGGCCTGGAGGTCGCGCTCGCCGGCCATTTCGTCGCCGATCCCGCCCATCAGGCGGGCGCGGTCGGCCCCCGGCGGCAGCTGCTGCGCTTCCTGCGCCATGCCCCGCAACTGCTCGGCGCGGCCGGCCGAGGTTTGCCGCTGCCGCTCGGCCTGCTGCTGCCGGTCCTGGCGGCGCATCGTTCCGGTGTTGGCGTGCAGGCGCTGGGCGTCGAGCTGCTGCAGCCCCTGCAGGACATCCTGCTCGAACTGCGCCGGGGTGCCGGGGTAGCCGGGGGGCGGCGTGTGGGCGCGGCGGCGCGGCTTGCGGTTTTCATTGCGAGGAGGCATCGTTCATCCTTTCGTGCTGCCGGCGTTCGAGCTGGGTTTCGAGGCGGGCGCAGACGACGGAGATCCGCTGGATCGACTGCTCCATCCGCAGATCCCGCTGCGACATCTGCTGATTGATCTCCTGCTGTCGGTCGGACCGCTCGGTCAGCCGCTCGATGGCGGTGACCACCCGCTCGTTCAATTCAACCTGGTTCTTGCGGAAGCGCTCGAGGTCGTGAATCCGCTGCACCGAGTGACCGGCGGCCACGGCCACGCCGATCAGGCCGCCGACAATCAGCACCACCACGCCGATGCTGATGGTGGTCGTGCGGTCGATGTTCAACGTCGTGCGTCCTTGCCCGTCAGCCATGTCACTACTCCACTTCCACTAGCCACGTACAGTTGATTCCGTCGATTCGCTTCGGGACGCACGCCAGCCAGCGGCGGCCTTCGTCGGTCCGCAGCCAGCGGAGCGTGCCGAGCCAACCCATCTTGTTCATCCGCTTCCGCAGCGACCGGCAGCCGCAGCCCTCGGTCTCGGCGATCCCCATCAGCTTCGAGACGGCGGCGATCATCTCGCCGGGGAGCAAGCGGTGCCGCAGCCGTTGCCATGGCGACGGCCGGCGGACATTCAGCCGCACCTGTGGCTTCGCCAGCTTCGGCTCGCAGCGCTCTTTCGGCCGGTACTTGTCCCGCAGCCGCAGCCAGTCGGAGCGTCGCATCCAATAGCGGTCCTGCCGTTGCGACGCGGCGACCATCGACGACTCCGCCTCAGCCAGCGCCGCCGGTCCGTCGGGCCGATTCGCCGCCCGGCGGTACAGCGTCGAGAGCTTGCCCTCGACGAGGGGGTCAGATTGGCGAGCAGCTTGCGTCATCAAACTCGTTGTCGCATTCCCCGCAGGTCACCTCGGTGCCGCACTTGCCGCACGAGCAGTTGCCGTCGAAATCGCAGCCCCACCCGCAGTCGCTCCAGTCCAGCGTGCCGACACCCGACGCCCCACCGCTGCCGCTGTCCTCGAAGCAGCCCAAGGAGCCGCCGCCGGAACCGAACGTCTCGTCGAACGCCTTGGGAGGCGTGCAGGTGTCGCTCTGGCCGGTCACACCGTTGATCTTCAAAAAGCCGCTGGTCGCGCCCGTGTTGCTGTTGCCGTCGCAGTCGGTCCAATCCCAATCCTGGCACACCATGTTCAATGTCGGCTCACCGTTATCGCATTCCAGCCGGATGTAGCAGCATCCGTTCGAGCTCGACAGGGCGATGTAGTATTGCTGATCTCCGATATTGATGGACCCGCCGCAAAGCGTCGCCGGCCCACGTTGCAGCACGTGAATTTGATCCTCGAAGACCGCCAGGAAGTCGGTGGTCGAATCAAGCTCGTTCTGGCAGCTACAGGCACCCGTGCCCACCGACAGCTTCGGCAGCACCGGAATGTCGGCGGTCAGTGCGTCCTCGCCGAGGCAGCAGGCGCTGCACGGGTTGCAGCAGTTCGGGCAACTTGCGTCGCTGCATCCGGTGACGCTGGAGACGTTGGCCGGATCGACGGCGATCAGCGGGTAATCACTGTTGACGACCCACTCCAATGCCCAGCAGCGGCCGTCCCACAGGATATGGCTCGGCGTGCAGGAGCCGGGCGTGGCGCACTGATCCCCGAACGACGACAGGTCGGAACTGGTGAACACGCGGTAATCCCCGTCCGACTGGTCGGGGTTGGTGCCGCTGCAACAGCTTCGCAGCTGCCAGACGTTCGCCGCCGCGCCGCAGCAGCAGAGCCGATGCAGGCCGCCGACGCCAAGCCGCCGCCGATTCGCGTCGTAGAACGCGGGCAGCACGCCGCCGCAGCCGAAGCACCACGGGCTGTCGCCGACCGTCATTCGCACGTGCCGTCCTCCCCGTTGGCCATGGTGAACCACGCCTCGACCGTGCCGCCGACCTCGACCAACGACGCCAGCACCTTCACGCCGGGCTGGATGGCCTGCATTTCAAAAGTCGAGGGGTAGTCGGTCCCGCCGTGGTCAACGCCGGTCGATTTCTGCCGCGCCCCGGAAGCGTTCTCATCTTCCGCCCCGTTGTACGCCGTGCCCGACCAGCCGCCCGACTTGGTCGCCCAGCCGCCGTAGCCGCCGCTGGACTTCTCGACCTCGATGGCGGCGTAGGTCCACTGCACCGGGTTGCCGTTGGCGTCGTTGATCCCGGTGGCGGTGGCGGCGCCGATCTCGATCCAGATGGTGCGCAGGCCGCGCCCACCACGCGGCGGCATCGCGCCGCGCACGGAGACTCCGCCGATGCGGTCCTCGTTGACCTTCACGGCGGTCAGCTGCTCGTCGGCGGCGTAGGCGTGTCCGAACATGGTCCTTGCTCACGCGGGCGTCGGGATCGTCCCGCTCGGGTAGTCGGTCACGGTCACGGTGTCGTCGGGCTGCAGGGCGAACGAGATCCACGGATTTTCCGACGCCAGGGCGGCGGTCGACCAGCGGGCGATGATGTAGCTGTGCCAGAGCCGCTGGTAGGTGGTGGAGCTGGTGATCTTGTGGCCGTACAGCGACGGGCCTTGATAGAGCACGTGGCCGATGGGGCAGCCGTACCAGCTGGCGTCGTTCACCTGCCCGTGCGTGCTGTTCCAGAGGTTGATCGCGCCGGTGGTTTCTTCGAGCAGCTGGACCCGCCGGCCGACGCGGACGGCCTCGAACCAGGCGACCTCGCCGTTGGTGTCCCGGGCGGCGGGGTAGCCGGAGGAGTAGGCGGCGCTGTCGGAGACGGGGATCCAGACGCTCTCGGACCACGGCTCGGCGCGAATGAACGGGGCGGGGAGGTTGCCGACCGGCACGGACACGTCGACCTGGCGGTAGTCCTCGACCAGCACGCCCCAGTCGGGGCCGAGCGCCCGGGCGGTGGCGCGGAAGCAGATCAGCCCCGCGTTCTGCGGGTGGGCGTCGCCCACCTTGGCCGACGCCATGGCCTCGAGATCGGCCTCGGCGTCGGTCAGCCCGTAGTAGGGCACCACACGCCGGGCGGCGTCGTCCGGCTTCACGCCGAAGCCGCCGTAGTCCAACCCCTCGGAGTACGTGGTCAGCCGGTACTGCGGATTGCGGGCGGTCACAGCCATCAGCCCAACCTCGCTCCCTCGTTCGGTCCGCCGACCTCCTGGCGGAGCTCTTCCAGCTGCATCGCCAGACGGTCGAGCCGCTCAAGAATCCGCTCCACGCCGTCGTCGGCGACGTCGTTTGGGTCGTCGGCCGGCTCCATCTCCGCCGGCTCGCCGGCCGGCTCCTCGCCGTCGGCGTCGGCCCGGGTTGAGGCGGCGTCGTCAGCGCTTCCGGGGGCGGGG
>CAZVSU010000126.1:0-4563 GCA_964629645.1 uncultured bacterium
GACATGTAGCGAATTTTCTGTGGGTTATACCGAGACCTCGGATTGACGATGTCTTCGTATTCTTCGCAGAGCGGCCCGAACTGGGGCATGTCCCAATTTGCGAATCATGAAGGCGACGGTTCCGTCAGATCACACCCTCGGCGCGAAGATCACTTTCGATACGCGCCTCGATGATCGGTGTCAGGATTTTCATGCGACAGCCACATTCTTCGCAGAGGGCATAGAGGATGATCCTGCCCTTGCCCGACGGCGGCGAGACAGGCGTGTTTTCTCCAGGGAAGTACAGCGCTTCAAAAACTCCGGGTTTGCCGCAAAGCAGGCAAGGCTTGGGCGATTGGGCGAAGCGAGAAGATTTGCGGGAAGCGCAATTGTTGACGATCATAACGGTCCTTTCGTAGAAGAAGGTTGGGAGGCAAATGTCCGCCGCAACAGCCGGCGAACTCAAAAACTTGGAAAAACCGCCCGAGTGTTTCACTTACTCTATAGATATAAAGGCTAAGTGAAACACTCTCGGCAAAACGAGCCATTTTTGGGTATAAGTTCTTTCTATATAACGAATTGAAAACTTGGAAAGATCTTGGATCAGGGCGGCGGCCGCGCAACGACTTCAATCGCTAGTACTCTGTCCCACCTAAATTGATGGGTATAGTCGTTTCAGTTTGATTCGGGCATCTGCGGTGGTGAATCGCCAGTTGATGCCCACCTTGTCTTCATTTCTCGAACGTTCCCAAGCAGCAATGTCATCCGCCAGTTGCTGTTTTGTTTCAAAATAATTGTCCGTGCACTGACGGCTCAGTACGCTTAGTTCGATCTCGGCCATGTTCAACCAACTTCCGTGTTTCGGCGTGTAATGGATTTCCAGTTTTTTGGCAAGGCGTCGCGCTTCGCACGGTTTGAAAGCTTCGTACAGGCTGGCGATGTTGTGCGTGTTGAGATTGTCCATCACCAGCACGATCTTTTCCGCATCGGGATACAACTCATCACACAGCTCGCGAACTACTTCGGCGAAGTCTTCCCGCTTGCGATGTTCGCGAACACGCACATGCCGTTTACCTTCCAGCGGAACGGTCATCATGAACACGCTGGCTGTTCCATTGCGACGATATTCCGCGTCAACTTTTCTAACACGGCCGCGCTTACACGGGATCGCCAACCGAGTCTCACTGATCAATTGCTTCGACGCTTCGTCCAGGCATATTTGGGGTCGAAGGGAGTCATAAGGCCTATGATAGACGTCTAAAACGTCTTCCATCGGCGCTACGAATCCGGCACTGGCCTTGGGTGGAATGCACCAGTATTGTTTCAGGTGAGGCTTAAGTTCGTTTTTTTCAGTGCGCGATGCATCGAAGATTTACTGCACGAATCTACTATGTTCAACGCCACCGCCTGATCGGCCAGCAGTCGAAACGTCCAGCGTTTTCGCCCAGCCGGAGGCTTGCCGCACGCCATCGCAATGATGTGTGCTTCCGCCCGGCCATCCAACGACTTGGCGCGATAACCGCCACGATTGCCATGTTCCAAAACCATGTCAAAACCACGTTCTACCAAACGCTGACGAAGCCGTTGAACCGCCAATGGCTTGACGTCGAAGGCTTCGGCCACCTGCGCATCCGTCCATGCCGGCCCATCCGGACCTTGATCTGCCTTAAGCAACATTTGTGCATGACGCCGCTTGTGAGCCGCCACGCGATCAGCTTCAATGATGCTCTTGAGCTTGGAACGTTCTTCGGTTGTCAATTCTACAATGTACTTCTTCATGTCGGCCTCCTTGCCGAGCTAAGGGTTCTATCAACCCTATCGGCAAAAAGGTCTTCATATCTTTATTGCTGGGACGAAGTACTAGCTCCCTGTATCGAAAGCCGTTGCATTCCTTGATGCCCATCCTCTCGCAGACCGCCCGATTGGTCGGCTCGATGCCCTTGGATTCCAGGGTTTCCAAGATTTGGGCGTACTGACGCACCCGGTCCTGAAAGTCGCTTCTGCGCGTCGACATCGCCATGGTCGGGAACAATTCGGATGCGTAGACCGACGTGATCTCCAGCGTTTCCGGAAGCGGTTCGTTGGTGGCGATGTAGATTGTCGCCGGATTGGTCAGCGGTCGAAGTCGTCCGATCGCCTGCATTAATTCGCCGGTGACGACGTGTCGCCAGACGGCCTGCAGGCGCTCGTCACCGTACTGCTGGCGACGGATCTGCCAGGTCTCGGGGCCGACGGCATGCGTCTGAAGCGTCCACTGAAGCTCCGCACTGCGCAGGTGCTCGTCGAGCACGCCGGTCCCGAAGGCGGCGACGGCGAGCAGTTGAAGCTGCGCCTCGTTGGGCATGGGCCGTCCGAGGATCAAGCCCGCGGAATAGTCTTCAAAGGCGTTGAGGCCGCGCAGCGCCCCGTAGTGCACCACACGAGCGTCGCCGTGTTCGACATCGAGCAGTTCCTGCAGCGACTCTTCATCGCTCTTGAAGCTGACGCACAACAGCGACTGGTTCTTGTGCCTGCGGGCGACCTCGCTCGCCAGGCGGCGCGTCCAGCTGTTCTCGCGGCTCAGGTCGCTACGGATCCCGCTGCGGGTGCCGACTTTGTCCATGATCTGGAAGATCTGCGCCTTTTGTCGCACCGGCGGTGTGTCGATGATCTCGACGTCCCGACCCGTGACGCCTTCGACGACCGAGGGTTCAGCCGTTGCGTCGAGCATCATGACGCAGCGATCGGCGGGAATCGAACAGGATCGCGTCCAGCGACACGCACCGATCGATA
Source organism: uncultured bacterium (assembly GCA_964629645.1). Lineage (GTDB taxonomy): Bacteria > Chlamydiota > Chlamydiia > Chlamydiales > SLFE01 > JAAKFL01. The sequence goes on from CAZVSU010000126.1 coordinate 2,752, forward strand.
CGTACACCGGTCGCGGGTTCAGCAGCAACTCGCGCAGATCCGCAAGCAGGTTCGGCAGGGCCTTTCTCTTGCGGGCAGTCTCGTAGGCGGCGCGGATCATCGTCACAAAGACCTCGTCGTCATGCAGCAGGGTCAGGTCGTGTGCGGTGACGATCTGCTGAAGGACCGTCTGCGAAGGCCTCCACCGGCCCTGTCCGGCGACGGCGCAGGCGCGAAGAACGTCCTCGGCCCCGCGACGTAGCGCGTCGGTCATCGCCAGAGCGGCCTGAGGGCCTGTCGGCGGCTTGTATATGCGTCGGGTGATCCAGGCGTCGTAGGGATCGCCGGTTGCACCGAGGGCCGCCGAGAGCGACGGAAGGTTCTCGATAAAGCTCCGCAATCGCTCGACGGTCAGTTCCACCGGCGCCGCCAGGGCCGAGACGGCGTCTTCGTCCAGGACCACCAGCGGACGGTTCTCCAGGGCCTTGAGCTTCCACAGGTCGCTGCGCCGCAGGTGCCAACTGGTGATGATCAGCACCTGGGCGGTCCGGTTCGCCCGGGCGGTGAAGATCCTGCGGTAGGCGCACGTCTTTTGCCCAGGACACGTCTGGCACGGTCCCAGGCGGATGCGATAGCCCAGTCCGCGGAAGAATTCGACCATGACCCGATTCGGACACGCATCTTCATCCGTCGGTCCCTGTCGCCAGTAATGCGTCGTGACGCCGAGGTTCTGCAGGTCGTCTTGTATCTGGATCGCCAGCTCGTGCGTCGGCGTCACGTACACCGCCCTCACGCGATGCTCGGCCAGGGCGCACAGAGCCGCGTGGGTCTTGCCCGTTCCGGGCGGTGCGGTGACCAGGCCGATCGGTTTGGGCGGCGGCGATATGTTGATCCATTCGGGCGGCAAGTAGACCACGGGAGACCTCCAACGGGATTCTCTGGGGCATCGTCCACTGCGCGTCGCGCCGAATGCGCAGGGAAGATACCTGTCGAAACGAACGATTCTTGACGGCACGGCATTGCTCGCAACCGGGTGAGATACCGGTCGCGCCCGTCGCCGCACGGACGGCCGCGCAGCGAAAGGCGTACCTGTCGCCGTCGTAGACGCTGCGAAGAATCGACTTGGCGTGCGTTATTGCGTTGACCGGCGAGAGTTCGGCTCGATTGCGCCGCGCCCAGTCCCCAAGCAGCGTCAGCGCCTCGGCGAAAGGTTTTTTCGCCGCCTTCGCCCAGCAGGCGATCTGCAGTTCGCACTGGTTGCGATGGCCGGGTGCGACGGCGGATTTCATGATTCCGGCAATACAGGATGGCATGGAGGTATCGAGCAGTTCATCGGCGACATATCCGTCGGGCCGGACCTTCAGACCGGCGACTTCGGCGGTGCGGATGCGAAAGTGGCGTCTTTCGCCGGCGCGCGACAACGCCGCCGAGCACCACGCAGCCGCCACGGGATATTCCTTGTCGGGCAATTCTTCTGAGGTCCACAGGCTCCCTCGCGGGCGTTGGGCGAATTCGCGAATCTCGTCTACACTTCGCTGCATCAGTTCACGGTGGGACAGCTCGATCTTGTACAGCCCGCTTTTGGGGTTGATCTGATCAGGCAGTCGCAGCATGCGCGGCAGGGAATAGACGCCGGTGTCGATCGCGCCGGACGGCGCGCCCAACGAGACCAGATGCGCCACCAGGTCAGCCGCCACGCCCTTCATCTTCGCCGTCAATGTCGCCCCCGGTTCGATGCCCAGTGCGGCTGCGTCGACGAGAACGTGAGCGCCCTTGCTGCCGCTGAACCACACCCGCACCGCCGGCTCGGGCAGTTCGAGCTGCACGGTGAAA
>CAZVSU010000127.1:0-767 GCA_964629645.1 uncultured bacterium
GTCTTCATTAGCGGGTATGCCGATGTTTTCCCACCAGAGAAACGATTGCGGAAACTCGGTGCGATTAAAGAGCTTTACGCGGGTTTCAAACATGGCTTTATCGTTACGAAGGGTAATGCCCACCATGCCCTTCATGCGATCCAGTGGTTCGTGTTCGCTCAACCAGACTGTGATCCGGTCGTCCTTGCGTTCGATATGGTAATCGGTGGGCATGAACGTCGACGGGCGATGATGCATTGGCCAATTGAATTCGGCGCCTCCCGAAATCCAGGAACCTAACAGGCCTATAAGCGCCGGTTTGATGACATGTTGCCGGTAAAAGAAATCATAGTTATTGGTTTTGTCTCGAGCGCCGAAAATTCGCCCACCGATTTCAGGAAGGATAATCAGTTCAATGTAATCGTTTTCGAGGACGACGGCCTTATAGACCTTGTCGATCTTTTGATCGCGAACCACTTCCTTAACCACGGGATTCGGGTAAACCCTGCCGCTTGTGCGCTGGTGGCAGCGGTATTCGCAGTACATGGGCAGCTTTTCTTTTTGGGGTTCCGGATATGTCGGAATCACCATGTCGATAACTTGACATTGCAGAGTCATTATTGCAGATCCTCGTAAAGAACAAATCAGTCATTGCGTGAAAGGTAAAACACTTTGGAATCATAATCGCCAAGCAACTCGACTCGAAGGCCTAACTCTTCGAGTCCACGGCCTGACATAATGTGATATTTGGTCTCTAGAGAATCCTTTTCTGGGGCGTTTCCGCAGTA
>CAZVSU010000127.1:777-4391 GCA_964629645.1 uncultured bacterium
AATGTTGTAAAAAGAATCTTGTGACAAGCCCTTGAGTCTTATCGGTGGAATCACGGAACCGAACTGAATGGAGTGTCCGAAGACAAAGACCATGGCTTCGGTCTGATCCTCGGTGACGAATTGGAAGGCGGCGTAGGGATTATTAAAGTGGGATGCGATCCGGTAAAGATCGCCGAAATGCGTGATCAAACTTATGTGGAGCTCCACATAAGCTTGATTATGTCGACTAACGAATTATGCGGAGTAGTTGATGAAGATGTTTGATTTACAGGCATTTGCTATACTCCTGCTCTACATAATAATGGGCATATCCGGAGGCAATGGTGCCTCGGTAGAACGAAAGGATGTGCCCATGTTGAACTTTTATGTGCAAAGCGAGGCGAAACAGGAACGGCTTCGGAATGGCCCCTTCAGGGAGGTCATGGAACCTTTGGCTATCTGGCTCCGTGAACAGGGATATGCGAAGCTGACCGGTGCTAGATGGTTCAAAGACATCTGCCAGTTCAACAGGTGGTTCGATGCCAGCGGTTATCGAGGCAAACCCGTCAATGAGCATCATGTCTGTCAGTACCTTGAGGAATGCAGCGGGCGGAAAGACAATCCATACGCTCCCACGATTGGCAAGAACGGAAAGCGCACCCTCTTCCCACGGTTGTTCGCGCTGCTGGGGAAACGTCAGCAGCCCAAGGCGGTGCGGAACAAAACGTTGCCATCCACACCAATGGAGAACTTTGAGCGGCATCTTGCCGACTGGTATGGAGCGTCCCCGAGCACGATCCGGCGGCATCGAAAGCACGCCGAAGAATTCCACGTTTTCGCCTTCGGAAAGGCGAAGCCGAATTGGAGCAAGGTCAAACCGGTCGTGGTTTTGAACTTCATCCGTCAACGGGTTGAAAGCAACCCACGCCCGCGAGACATCATCGGATGCTTGCGCTGCTACTTCCGTTACTTGCACATTCGCGGACACGAGATGGCGCGATTGCTGGATGCATTGCCCCGTCTTTACCGTCCACGACAACCGCTGCCTGAACGGTTGTTGTCGCCCGAACAGGTCAAGCGATGGTTGGCCGGCTTTGATCGGTCTGGTCCGGATGGATTGCGAGACTACGCAATAGCCTTGTGTCTGGCCGACCTTGGTGTCCGCGTTGGTGATCTTGCCGCATTGCGTATGGAAGACATCGACTGGCGCAAGGGGACGATCCGCATTGCAAATTCCAAGACCAGGCGATCGTTTTGGTTGCCCTTGCCCGCGCGGGTCGGAAAAGCCATTGCCAAGTATCTGCGGCACGGGCGGCCTGCAATCGCTCGCCGCGAAGTGTTCGTGCGACACAAAACACCTGTCAACGAACCTCTGACCAAGGTGATGATCCAACGCAAGGCGAAGCAGATCGCCGTCAAGCAGGGCATTCCCTGGTTCGGCGTGCATGCTTTGCGTCATACAGCGGCTACCCGGATGCGATCCGGCGGCGCGAGCCTGAAAGAGATCGCGGATGTCCTGGGGCACGTCAATCTGAGTTCCACCGCAATGTATGCCAAGATCGACATTCAGGAACTTGCCAAGGTTGCCCTGCCGTGGCCGGAGGTGCGGCCATGAAGAGCAATATGCGGAGCCATATCCAGGGCTATCTGAGCTACCGTCGCGCCTTGGGCTACCAATTGGAAATGGATGAGAAGATGTTGCGCTCATTCTCTCGCTTCGCATCCAAGCGGGGATACACAGGCCCATTGAAGCGCAGTTGGGTAGAGGAGTTCGCCGCTGCCCCCGTTGACGTGAACCCCGCGTATCACGCGATACGTCTTCGCATCCTTCATGACTTTGCCAAGCATTGGGCAGTCTACGACGAGCGAGTTGAGGTTCCTCTCCGACGGATTGACCAGATCGGCTACCGCCGTGCGGCACCGCGCATCTACACCGACGAAGAGATTCAGATGCTGATGGCGGCGGCTCGCTGCTCCCACGTCGATCAAGGAATCCCTGGCGAAACCCACGCCACGATAATCGGGTTGATGGCCTGCTCCGGCATTCGCACCGGCGAGGCGGCCGCCCTCCGAAAATGCGACGTGGACTGGAACCAGAGCCTGCTTCGCATTCGCCAGAGCAAGGGACGGCCGCTACGCCTGGTTCCCCTGCAGCACACAGCGATAGCGGCATTGGAATCGTTCGCCGACTTGCGGGACCAACAATTCCCGCACCCTGCGAGCGACTACTTCTTCTTGAATAAGTACGGCAAGGCGATGACGGCCAAAGCAATATCCAACACGTTCTATCGGATACGGTTCCGTTCGGGCATATCGATCCCGTTGCGGGACCGGGCTCCGCGCCCTTATGACCTGCGCCATACGTTTGCCTGCAATTGCCTGTTGCGATGGTTGCGAGAAGAAGTAGACCTATCCCGCTCCATGCACACCCTGGCCACATACCTGGGGCACGAAAACCTGGATGAAACCTACTGGTATCTCTCCGGTATTCCGTCCTTGATGGAGCTGGTGGGTGAACGCTTTGCCAATTACGCGGCACGAGTGTTCGAGAGGGGGGTATAGTCATGAAACAAACCTCCCTTGAACTGTCCGACCTGCTGCAAAGTTACTTCGCCGTCCATTTAGGGCGGCAGCGTGGCGTGAGTCCGCGCACCGTTGAGTCGTACCGAGACACGATTCGTCTCTTGTTAATGTTCCTGGCCGATGAACTGGGTCGCGCTCCAGAGCGTCTGCATCTGGCCGATTTGGACGCGGAACACCTCCTGGCGTTCCTCGATCACTTGGAACGGGTGCGTAAGAATAGCGTGCGAACACGAAACCAGAGGCGTGCGGCGATCTGCAGCTTCTTTCGCTACGTCGGGCGTCAACTTCCCGAAAATATGGGTTATGTGCAACGAGCATTGGCTATCCCTTGCAAACGTTATGGTCAGCAGCCTGTTGATTACCTTACACGTGACGAGATCACGGCACTGCTACAAGCGCCGGATACCACTACCTGGAGCGGGCAGAGAGATCGGGTGCTGTTCGCCGTCCTCTACAATACCGGCGCGCGTGTCTCCGAGGTCGCCATGGCCAAGGTTCATGACGTCGCATGGCAGCGACCAGCCAGCATCCGACTGCACGGCAAGGGCCGAAAGGAGCGTGTGACTCCTCTTTGGCGCAAAACTGCTTTGATGCTGCGGGATTGGATACGTCATGAACACTTGTCCTCGGATTCTTCGCTCTTCCCGAACTTCCGGGGCGACGCCATAACACGTTCAGGTATCGCCAAACGCCTCGATCAAGCCATTGTGCGGGCAAGTGCAAGCTGCCCTTCATTGAAGAGCAAATCCATCTCGCCGCACGTGCTGCGGCATACGACCGCCATGCATCTGCTGCAATCAGGCGTAGACGTCTCCGTTATTGCCCTCTGGCTCGGTCACGAAAGCATTACCACTACCCATCGGTACATGACAGCCGACCTGAACATGAAGGAAAAGGCACTGTCAATGCTGCAGGAACCATCGACCCGCAGGACTCGCTATCGACCTTCCGACAAGCTGCTGTGCTTCTTGGAGAACCTGTAATGTTATGTGGATTCAATACTGCGTCTGATCTCGCTGGGAGCCCTGTTTCACAGGGCTCCCAGCCCCTTG
>CAZVSU010000128.1:0-4299 GCA_964629645.1 uncultured bacterium
ATATCGTAGGCTACCTTCCAGAATCTAAGTGCCGAGCTTAACTCATTCAGGTCTGTGCCACCATCTGGTCTAGTATAGCCAATAAAGTCTCTGACTTCTTCTACGGATATATCATGGTGTGTGGCCCATTTTATTGACATAGACACACAGGCAGGCCCACAGTTGCCTAATCCAGTTCCAACCTGTGTTTTATACCATTCACCATCATAGTCATCAGCAAACAAAGATGATACAAAAATGAACAAAAAGAGTATTAGAATGTTCTTTTTCATTTACTCGCCCATAAGTTTTTTATTTAGCTTTACCTTTTATATACTCTTCGGTAGATTCTTTCTGGATTTTATCATAACTTTCAATAGCTGCAACAGCTACTGCTGCCACTTGTACTAGCTCTTCTCGGTAGTTTTCCCCACCACCTTCTAGGGTTGCCTTACAAACTTCACCATACTCTTCCCCTAGTATAGTAGCCCATTTAAAAGGGTGATGCAATTGCTCACCCCACTTATTGTCTTGTCTGGTCCTTTCAGCCTTAATTTGGTTAAATATATCACCCATCAATCGCCTCCGTCTACCATACCAATTATGTCATTAAGGCCCGAAGAATTTAAGTCTCTGCACTTATCTGCTAAAAATCCTTCGTATATCTCTTCCATTAGAGAGTCTGGCTCTGGCGGGATAAATAAGCATAGTATTCCTAAGCTTCTGAAAGCTTCGGCGTCATATGGGTCGTTGTCGAAAAACATATCCAGCTTAATACCTGCGGCTATTACAAAATCAACCTTGTGTGTATATTTCTCACCACCTATTGCAAAGTATTGACTGATATTTAAATCAAGCTCTTTTACGCGCTCTCTGACCTCTTCATCTATCTTAGACCTTGATGTTATGAGTATCAGCTCTGAACTGTTTAATTGTTTTGATATAGATTGTAAGAAGTTTCCGAACGTTGGATTTGTCAGCGTTCCATCGAAATCAAACCCTATTAACATAATTGCCTCCGGAGGGATTCGAACCCCCATCTACTAGATTCGAAATCTAGAGCCCTGCTCCATTAGACCACGGAGGCTTACCAACCTTTAGACTCAAGTGAGTTTGCATAGCCAGGCTCATTTTTATATCTATAAACAGCCTTTGCTTCCTCAAGAAAGCCCTCGCCTAACCTCGATAAGTTCACTGAGTCTGCTTTGAATGCTGCATCAAATAAAGACGTATAAAAGCCGCCGGACATGCCGGCTAAGTATTCTTTTAGCTTTCTTTCGCCTCGGTTTAATCCATCCCTTAGTTCTTTTATTGTCTCTTCTTTGTCCATCATTTTGCCCTAAATCTGTGTACGTCTTCAAGTGGTACATCGAAGCGTTCTCTAACTTTGCTCTTGTCGCTAGAGTATACTCTAAAGTTCCACTCCCAAATCATAAAACTTTCATAAAGTCTTTTATAACTTGAACCGCTATCTACAGTCCAGTTTTTCCTTACCTTCTTGCTAGCTTGTCTTTTCCAAAAACTTACGTATCTGGATTTGTGCTTCCAACCTGGATTTTTCTTATAAGATCTTGACATGTATCTCTCCTTAATTAAAATGTTAAGACATGTCATACCTCCTCGTAGTACTTATGATTTAAGCAAATGCTTCGTTATTAGCTTTGGGTTATCATCCAAGTATTTACAGATACTTAGGCCCTCTTCGCTTATTCTTCTATAAAGTCTTCGATAGTCAGGTTTTTTAACCTGTGCTTCTACTTCTTCTCGTGTAGCCCATACTATTAACTTTTTCCTAATTAACGTGCTCATTCTAAGATTTGTAGTATCTACTATGTTTGCTTTATATTTAGCCTCCTCCGCTTCTCTTCCATAAAATATACTTTTGCCAAAATGTTTGTAAATGGAGTATAGCAGTAGGTGGTACTTATAAAGGTTTCTCATAGTGTTATTATAAGCTACTATCGAAAATATAAGATTGGTGACCGGCGGGATTTGAACCCAGCGACCTCCTGATTCACAGTCAGGCGCTCTACCAACCGAGCTCCGGCCACATAGCAATGGACAGGATTCGAACCTGCATAGGATAGATTTGCAATCTACCGCCTAGCCACTCGGCCACCATTGCATATAAATATGAACCCACCAGGATTTGAACCTGGGACCTAAAAGTTAAGAGCTTCCCGCTCTACCAGACTGAGCTATGGGTCCATGTTGTCATACAGTAAATTTCGGTCCTACAATCCTACCCCCATATAGTGTTTCAAAATAGCCACACCATTCACATCGATATTGAAATCTCTTCCCATCGTCGGTATAAAGATACAGGCTGTGAGACGCTATAAAATTTGCATTTATAGAATCGTCTTCAACAAACCAGTCTCTGTCATTATATTTATCCCTCATTTCCTCGTATGAAGCATGATACGTATTAGCCATTCCTTGATACATCTCATAGTGCTCTTTGATTCTTTCAAGGTTCTTAACAGCTACATCGATATCCTTCCAGTCATAGTCTAAGACAGTAAAAGTATCTTCACTCCTAAAACTATCTCCCGTAGAATATTCAATTCTTATCTCGTACATATCATCCTCCTCTTGCGATGGGACGGAATTGAACCGCCGACACGGAGATTTTCAGTCTCTTGCTCTACCGGACTGAGCTACCACCGCCTTATTGAACGGGCCGGGTATCGAACCCGGGACCTACAGCTTAAAAGGCTGTTGCTCTACCTATTGAGCTACCCGTCCATAAGAAATCGGAGCAAATAGGATTCGAACCTATGCAGGATTTCTCCCGACAGTTTAGCAAACTGTTGCCTTAAGCCTCTCGGCCATTGCTCCATAAGAGGATTCGAACCTCGTCGGCGGTATAAAACCTATTTGGCGCCATAATTTATAATGCGGACTCGAACCGCCTCCCAACCATGGGACAACTGGAATCGAACCAGTTTACCTTCCATTTACTACATTATATATGCCCATCGAAGCTTCAACAAAAAAGGGCCATCTATATGATGACCCTTGTTTTTATAAACTGGATTGCTATTTCTTATTGCCTTGACCAATATCATCCAAGCCGTGCCACATTGTAGCACCTTGATATGGCCCCTGGCCAGGATTGGGTTTCTTTCTATACCCATCCCTGTGTGAATAGCCGCCTCTAGGGTCTTGCTCTAACTCACCTCGTATACACTTTGTAAACTGGTCGTTAAAGCTTTTATCATTATGAGTCTGTTTATTTTTACTACTTGGTTTGTTCTTAGCCATAATCCTTCCCCTTGGCGGGTATTACATTGCGTCGCCTTCGCCTTCTGCTCCACCATATTTGCTGTCCATTTTGCCTTTGCTCCATGGAGTTTTGCCCATTGGGTTTGCCTGGCCTTGTGATGGTCCTTGGTTTGACTTGTCAAATGATTTGCCTCTCACTGGCCCCGGTCCTTTACCCCTCATGTCTGAGTCGGCTTTGCCTTTATCTTTGCTTATTTTATAACCTGCTGGTTTCTTTCCTGCCATAATTAACCTCTCAAATTAAGATATTATTTGTTTATCTTTCGATTGGAGTAATATATTTCTGCCTTACCTATCATATTAATTTTTATCGCATTAACATAATCACTAATCAATACTGGAACTTGAAGATAGTATTTATGCCGGGGCTTAAATACGTGTATCTTTATAGATGTTATCTCTTTCTTATATGGAATCCTAGCTAAATCTATGACAATGCCATCATTCTCGAATGCATTTATAGCAGCATCATCGGTTAATGAAATCGAGTGTTCTCGATGTGAATCTAAATCATCCTCAGACATCCATTCATCGCAGCAATCTATCTTTGGTCGCTTAGATTTTCTTCCAAGTAAGAAACATCCATTGAGTAAAAAAGAATAGCGGCAATTATAACATCCTCTGTCTCTTAGTAGGTTCTTGGTTGCAGCCGCTTTTTTATTTGAGTTCATCCCTTAGCTCTAATTTGGTTATTTCTTTCTTAAGCGATTCATCCTCATTAAACATTTGCAATAACTTCTTCGAACCCATTCTATGGCATGACTTTTCCTTGTTTAATTCAAACCAATAACATACTACAAAGAGCTGTATATACTCTTTAAACTTTATGGTAGTAATGAGCCCCTCATTCTTAAGGTTGCATTTACTTAAGCAAGCAAAGAAGACATTGTGTATACTATCATAAACCTCAGCTGTGGTTATTCTTAATGCGTGTTTACTGGCCGGCTCTGCAATTAAATATATCTTCATAATTAAATAAAAGAGCAAGTTTATGCAGCAAGGAGAATAAGTGCTCTAACCTAACTGAGCTAC
>CAZVSU010000129.1:0-4048 GCA_964629645.1 uncultured bacterium
AGTACTTAGTTAACAAAGTTTTTCTACAAATTCGAATTCTAAGCCGCCGGGATGAACCGATCTCAATCGGCTCAATATTAACAATATAGAGCAGATTGAGATCGGCTCATCGCGGCGCTTATAATGCCGAATTTGATCAAAAACTTTGTTAACTAAGTACTAGAATGAAATTTTGGTGTCGGGAAAAACAGAAAGAAAAGTGTGGGTCATATCGGCGTGTTGATAGTGGGACAACGCCAAATTGAATATACGGATGGCATCATTGACGCTGCTCCGGTAGACGCGACTTCTTTTTTCGCACCTTTGCAGCTCTTTTTGAAGCTCGAAAAGCTTGGCATCCTCTTCCATTTCACGGTAAAGCTCGAGCTCCTCCAAGACGACCCGGGCATGTCGATCAAAACATGTGATCGCTTCGATATGATCTTCCGCCGACCCAGGTTGGTCTATTTTGAAGGCAAGGCCTTTTAAGATGGCTTTTTCTTTCGCAAAAAATGGAGCCGCGGCAAGATCCACTTCCAAATCGAGGAAGCCATCAATCATTCTCTCTAACAGAGCGCATTTGAATCGATATTCTGAGAAAAGAGATTGTTTCTGCTCATGGACCCGCTCGATGAGTAAAGACAGAACCTTTTCCGCTTTCTTCAGCCTCTTTTCACTGATCCACATACCCAGATAGACAGAGGATGCTGAAAGTCCAAGAGTGACCAAGGACCAAATCAGATTGATCCTGATAAAAAAAGTTCTGAGCCAGACCCAATACATACACCCACACATATTGAAAGGATATCGTTGAGATTTTTCCGCTGCGACAGCAGGGGGATTGTGTCACTTAAAAAAAACCGGCATGATCGAAATGCCGGTTTTTTGAGTGTCTAGTACTTACGTTTTAGTTGTCCGACCTTTTTCCATGAGGTATCGGGCTTCATCACAACGGCAATTGTCGACTGCTGGTGCTTTTTGCAGCAAACAGCTCTTTGTTCACGAAGCACTGTTCCCACTTGCTCGGGAGACAAGCGATAGACGCTCCCAGTCACCATATCAATCACGAGTCCGAGAGGGCCGCCTAAGAAAATGTTTCCAATGACCCATCCATTGATTTCACGAGTGCAGATCACTTCGTAAGGTTCATACCCGTCGAGTTCAATACAGATCACGTGATCACTTCCACGGCGGAGATTCACTTTAAGCGGTGTTTGTCCAACATACTGACTGTCGACAGTCACATCAGCGCAGCTTGGGGTGCTGTTAATGGTCACCATTTGCTTCGATCCACTCACAATGGAGGCGCAGCTTGAAACCAAAAAACAAAGCAGGACACTAGCAATAAGACTAATTTTATTCATATTTCCTCTTAATTAATTGCAATTTTTTTTCAACCGTACAAGATTGATGCAATGATTTTAAGTGCAACTAAAATTAAAGTAAATTGCTACAATTTATTTTGAGCCACCTCTTGTTTTAAAACTGCTTAAAACCTAAGGAGGCGAATCCAGCAAAAGTTGTGATAGGTCGTTCGAAAGATTAGGGGACGTCTTCAAATTTGGAATCAACTTAATTTTAGTTTGGGGTCGCCAACAGATCGAACGTTTTGGCGTTGAAAAAATCCTGATCGGTTATGGGGCGCAGACTCGAAAGAGTCACGTCGGGAACGCAGTAAAGGGTATAATCCAGATCCTTTATAGCGGTGGCGAAGGCCTTTTTCTCATCAGGGGTGAGTGTTTTGTGCACCTCGACTTGAAGGACGGGGCGCTGCTTTTCGATAAGAGGTTTGTGGATTTGAAACAAAAAAGGATCATGTCCTTCCACATCCGTTTTCATAAACGAGAGGCGGTTTAACTTGTCGGCATAATGTGCGGACAAATGACGTTCAAGGGAAAGCGCAGGCACTTCGATTTCATAGAAGCTTCGTCGCTCAAGCGCCGTGTAGCACTCGCTGCGGCCGCCATTACAAAGACCGGGGTCATTATACAAAAACTTGAGAGTTTCTTCCTTTTCACCCGCTGCGGCCTGCAAAGGGACGATGTTCAGACTATCGCGATTGATGTCGGCGTTTTTTTGCAGCACGGCAAAGGTATAAGGGTTGGGCTCAAGAGCCAAACAAACTCCCTCCTTGCCGACAAGATGGGCGTACGGGAGCGTTGTGTCGCCGACATGCGCGCCAACATCAATGACAAGATCACCCGGCTGAATCCATTGTTTTAATACCTCGACATCTTCAAACCGGGGCCTAATCGGCCGGGTGGAAGGGTGCTGCCATTCGGCCCATTTGAGGTGGGTGTAACCCGGTTCTGTAATCGGTTTCACAACAGAGTCGTAGGTTTTGATCTTCGGTTTAAAGCCGAAAAGCCTGAGCCATTCTTTGACTTTCATTGTGTGTGGACCTCGCTATATCTCAAAAGAAACGATCTTAAGATTCTATCTTTATAAGATCAAGGTCAATCAACAAACAGGAGCCAAAATGCCCCTATCTCACATCCAAACTCTACGACGTTAAGTTGGCCTCTGTTGTTGCCGTCATTGAATTGAAAAATATGCAATTTTGCGCCCCCGTCCAATGTTTTTTCCATCCAATCTGTTGTATACGTAAGATGAACGTCGTCGTTAGGAGGTTTAATGACGCAGACAGGGCTATCAGTCACGATGAGCTCGTCATCCACAAACTCGAGTCCGACTATCAGGACATCCCAGCCAGTAACAGGACAAGTGCCGTAAAGACAGGTTAGGTCTTCAGTTTCGATTTGCATCAAAGGAAAAACTGCGTCATCTTCAGAAAGAAATAGCGTGCCTCCACCGGGTCCTTTGCACGTTGTGTGTGCACAATTTCTGAGGTCGGGAAAGGCCGACAAGTGGGCGCAAGCGAAAACGCCCAAGATCAAAAGTAAATGTTTCATTATTGAAAGAACTCCTATTTGAGATTGATCTTCAATAACTTAATACAAGAATGTGGAACTGTCAAGAAGATCTATCGAGGTTGTAAAGGCAACGTGCTCATATCACCAGGAAACGTGCTCAGGCCGCATAAAGTTCGTTTATACAGGCTTGCCTTGCGACATTCACCACAAGAGCTCACGAAAAAGGGTTTGAGAGCACCCCCTAAGCTGCCATTAGGTCACATTCTGACATCCCCACTCTCGTCATCGTATTGGGTGCTTCGCATTTCGCGCGTGATGCCGCTTTGCTGCAACAAAAAATGAGGGTATTCGTTCTTTGTCGACAAGCCGCATTCGCTCTTTTAGAAGAGAAATCGGCGCTGCTATTGAGGTGCTTCAAAGGCTTAGCCCCGGCTCAATTCATGTGATTTTAGGTGGCTGAGTGTACAAATTTTGTTCAAATTTGCTTAATTCATATATTTCGTTTATTGCGATTAATTCGAATATGTTTTAAAATGAATTTATGAGGGGAAAAAGGGATTATCCCTCAGCCCTACTTAACAAGAAGGTTTTTTATGGGATTTGGAGAATTAAAAGGAACAGACGCTTCTTTGCCTAATCCACATGATATTGAATTGGCAAAAGAAGCGAGTAAAAAACTGATCCCTCTTTTTCAAAAAAAAGAAGAAGTTTACGAGCTTGAAATTCGTGCGGACAAAAAAGGTAAGAAAGAGAAAGTGACAATACCATTGTCCGCCTTTAGTTTTTTATTTGAAATATTGAAGCAAATGGCAGGTGGCAATGCCATGACATTGATTCCCTATCACGCGCAATTGACAACACAAGAAGCTGCAAACTTCTTAAATGTTTCCAGGCCATTTTTGATCAAATTGCTTGAAGAGGGAAAGATATCCTTTACCAAGGTGGGAAGACACCGACGAGTCCAATTTGATGATATTTTAGAATACAAAAACAAAATCGCTGCCGAAAGTGAAAAAGCTAAGAATGACCTCGCTAAAGACGCTCAGGACCTGAATTTGGGATATTAAATTTGTTTCACCCTTTTATTGTATTATGCGATTCATCAGTGCTTTACCCCGCCCCTATTCGTGATATTATCATTGAACTAGTACTTAGTTAACAAAGTTTTTGATCAAATTCGGCATTATAAGCGCCGC
>CAZVSU010000130.1:0-3919 GCA_964629645.1 uncultured bacterium
GAGGCGCGTGGGATAATGCCAAAAAATACATCGAAGACGGCCATTACGGCGGCAAAGGATCAGAAGCGCATAAAGCTGCTGTCACCGGCGACACCGTCGGCGATCCCTACAAAGATACAGCCGGCCCCGCGATCAACCCGATGATTAAAATTGCCAACATCGTAGCCCTTCTTCTTCTGGCCGTGTTGTCAAATAAGTTCTAGCAAACAAGAACTCCTGAAGATGTCCACAAGGATCGCATCCGATCCTTGTGGATTTTTTTTTGTTCCCTTAAAGTTGACTATCGGAGGTTCTTATGGTCGCAAAAAATCCCGCTCTTTCTCATTTGGGCGGCTCCTACCTGTTCACTCGCATTGAAGAGAAAAAACAGCAATTTTTAAAGCAGACTCCCGACGCTGCGCTGATGAATCTGGGAATAGGCGATACAACCCTTCCCATTCCTAAACTAGTGACTGAGGCCATGGCTGAAGCAGCCAAAGGCCTCTCTGATAAAAATGGCTATACAGGCTATGGACCGGGCGCGGGTCATCAGCATTTACGCGAACAAATCGCCCGTGTGATTTATCAAGATCTATGCGCCGGAGACGAAGTCTTTGTTTCCGATGGTTCCAAATGCGACATCGGCAGACTTCAGGTGCTGCTCGGCTCTAAGGTCAAAGTGGCGGTTCAAGATCCGACCTATCCGGTTTATCGGGACGGTACGCTCTTGATAGGGACAGAGCACCCGATCGTCAAGATGCCGTGCACACCTGACAACCGTTTTTTTCCGGATCTGACAAAATTACCGCAAGTCGATGTGATCTATTTTTGTTCTCCCAATAACCCGACCGGCGCCGCAGCCACAAGACAGCAGCTTGAAGAGCTTGTCGATTATGCCCGGAATCATAAGATCTTGATCATTTTTGATACGGCTTACGCGTCGTTTATACGAGACGACACTCTTCCCAAGACCATCTATGAAATAAAAGGTGCAGATGAAGTGGCCATCGAGACGGGATCGTTTTCAAAAAGCGCGGGATTCACCGGTGTGAGACTCGGTTGGACAGTCGTTCCGAAAAAACTTGTCTATCAAGATGGATCTTCTTTACGAGACGCCTGGTTGCGTACCATTTCGACTATTTACAACGGGCCAAGCAACATCGTACAGGCCGGAGGTTTTGCGGCTTTGACGCCGGAAGGAAGGCGTTCGATTCGCGATCTTGTCCAGCAATACATGGGGAGCGCTGATGAGTTGTCTGCGGCCTGCCGCGCGCTCGGTTACGAGGTCTATGGAGGTGAAAATGCCCCCTATTTATGGGTCCGGATGCCCGGCAAGTCCTCTTGGGAATCTTTCGATGAGCTGCTTGAAAAAAGCCGCATCATTTCGACGCCCGGAATCGGTTTCGGAGATACTGGAGAAGGGTTTATCCGCTTTAGCGCGTTTGCTCCTCGCGAGCAAATTAGAGAAGCCATCAAACGTCTGAAACACCTGCGAGCGCACACACGTGATGAGCCGCGGCTGACGCCAGTCCCTTAAGGTGGTAGCCCCCTTCTAAGACAGAAACGAGCCTGCCGTTGGCATACCGCAGAGCTAATCTGAGGACAGATTCTGTCAGCTCCTTAAAATCTTCATCCGTCAAGTTGAAAAAGCCAAGGGGGTCACCGATTCTGGCATCAAAACCTGAGGAGATGAGGATTAATTCCGGGCGAAACTGTTCCATATCTCGCGGCAAATCGACTTGAAAGCGTTTGAGAATCTCCAGCCGGGGATTTTGTCCATAAGAGATCGGATAGTTTCTGATATTGCCGACGCCTCTTTCTTCGGCAAGTCCCGTCCCGGGGTAAGAGGGGGTTTGATGCGTGCTCATATAATAGACCGATGGATCGCGATGAAAAAGAGATTGCGTTCCATTGCCGTGGTGAACATCCCAATCAAGGATGGCGACTCTGGATAGATCGTAGACGTCTTGGGCATACCTCGCTCCGATTGCGACATTGTTGAACAAACAAAACCCTTCCCCTTTGCTGCAGGAGGCGTGATGGCCGGGGGGGCGGATATTGCAGAACGCATTTTTTGCTTTTCCGGTCATGACAGTGTCGATGGCGGTGATCACACCTCCCACTGCAAGACAAGCAATCTCGAAAGAGCGAGGCGAAATCGGCACGTCTCCTGTTGTTAATGAAATTGACCCGTCCGCCATGCTGTTTAAGCATTCCTTTTTGACGAGTTGAATGTAGCGGGCGTCGTGGCAAAGAATGAGGTCGCTGACAGAGGCAAAGCGCGGAGTGATGATCGAGTCTTTTTGAAAGAGCCCGGTTTCTCTCAACTTTTGATCAACACAGGCAACGCGCCTTGGTGTTTCCGGGTGGCCGCGTCCTGTTAAATGCTCTGCGTACCGTTTGTCGGAAATGAGTGCAGTCTTTAAGGTCATACTTGTATTTTTAATAGAAATTGTTGATATTTTCCAGAAAAGGATCTGCTATGACTCATAATGATACGACACCTTTGTTCAACGATGCATTGACGAGGCTTGATGCGGCTGCACGCCATCTCGACGTGGCCCCTGAAACACTGGAAATTCTTCGCCACCCGCAAAGAGCGGTCCAGGTCTCGATCCCTGTTTCAATGGATGATGGAAGCTTAAAGGTTTTCACCGGTTTTCGCGTGCAACACAATATGGCAAAGGGCCCAGCGAAAGGAGGGATTCGTTTTCATCCGAGTGTCTCGATGGATGAGTGTATGGCGCTTGCATTTTGGATGACATTTAAGTGCGCGGCTCTCGGTGTACCGCTCGGAGGCGGCAAGGGAGGCGTCATCGTTGACCCGAGGCAGCTGTCGAAAAGAGAAATCGAGCGGCTGAGCCGTGGTTATGTGAGAGCGTTGGCAGACGTCATCGGCCCGGATCAAGACATTCCGGCCCCAGATGTTTACACAAATGAACAAATCATGGCGTGGATGATGGATGAATACTCGGTCATCAAACGGCAATTTTCTCCTGCGGTGATCACCGGAAAACCTCTTTCGAACGGAGGATGCCGCGGCCGCTCAGCTGCTACAGGAAAGGGGGCCTACTTCTGCGTCAAGTCACTGGATGCCCAGCTTAATTGGGGCGGCGTCAATGGCAAAAGCGTCGCCATCCAAGGGTTCGGAAACGCCGGACAAAGTCTTGCCCGCTCTCTTTATGCTGACGGCTATCAAGTGGTTGCAGTGAGCGACTCAAAGGGAGGGATTTATTCGGCTCACGGGCTCGATATACCAAGACTGATCGAGTGGAAGCATCAATTGAAATCAGTTGTTGATTTTGCCGAGGCGCAAGGCCCTTCAGCCGGAGAAATCTCATTAATAAGCAACGAAGATCTCCTTGAGCTGGATGTCAATCTTCTTGTCCCTGCCGCTTTAGAGAAAGTGATCACAAAAGAGAACGCCGGAAATGTTCGTGCGTCTACAATCTTGGAACTTGCCAACGGACCGATCACTTCAGAAGCCGATCAGATGCTGGCAGAGAAGGGGGTCCACGTTGTCCCCGATATTTTATCGAATGCAGGCGGAGTTGTCGTCAGCTATTTCGAGTGGATACAAAACCGCGTTGGGGAATACTGGACAGAGGAATACGTTGAGTCCCGGCTGAGGGAAAAGATCACCCAAGAACTCAGCCAAATTTATCAGATGAAAAATCGACTTAAAGTGGATGTGAGAACGGCAACCTATGCCCACGCTTTGCGCCGTTTGAACGAATCGATCACAGCGCTGAGATGAATTTCGAAAAAAGTTCGTTTTTTTTCAAAAGAGCTTGCTGAAAATCACCACCTTCCCTATATTTATAGTTTCTTCAGCAGACAAGCTGAGAGAAAAACCGAAGCTGCAAGCTCGGTGGTGTTATTTTGACAATAGATACAAGGTAATGTGCAAAAACGCAAGGTTTGTGACGGTTTAACCGTC
>CAZVSU010000131.1:0-3914 GCA_964629645.1 uncultured bacterium
TTTTTTCTTTTTTACCAATATTTTCTATTTTTTTATTTGAACTACTTTGAATAATTGTACGATAATGTTCTACTAAATTTTTAACCATTTCAAATTGTATTCTAAAATCTGATGATTGAATAATTGCTAGGTTACCCTCAATAATCTGTGAACTAAAAGGCAAATAATATACCATCAGAAGACATCTTGGACAGATTCTTGGTGCTATACTCATATTTGAAAAAGTTTGAGATTCGGATCCCATTGTTCCTGCTAGTGGAAAAAATTCTCGGCAAGAAAATTTTGGTTCTGGATTATAATTAGGATAATTTTCTTTGAGTATTTTTCTATAAAATTCATCAAAGTTAAAATTATTTTGATTTCCGCAAATTTCGCAAAGATTTTTGCCTTTATTATCCGTATAGATCTTTAATGTTTCATCAACCAATCCTATTATGATTTCCTTGAAAATAATCCTATTAACATTTAACTTTTTAAATGCATATTGATAAAGGGGGTGATTTGAACCAAAAATCATAGTAAATGATTTGAAGAGATCTAAGTTTTGGGAAAGCCATTCAGATCCATAAATCTCTTTAGTAGATTTAATTTTTTTTAAATCTTCTAATTCAATATGTTCTGTATAAGGTTTATTCATTAAACATTTTAAGGACATCTGACCTTGATCCACGAAAATATTACCGCTAAGTTCCAGCTGGTTTGATTCCGCCATTTATAATAATTCCTCCAAATGATCTATTATTTTAATAGGGGTTGTAAAGATTAATTTTAAATTAATTTCGTTTTCGAGATTTTCTGCTAATTCTATCAATTCTCCAATATTCTCTAAATAACCTGATCGGACACCTAAAATAATAGGACTTTTAAATAGATGTTTATATTTTTTAGAAATAGTTAAAAACCTCTCACAATTTAATCTTACTTTAGTCGATCCCATCTCGAACATATTAGAAAGAATAGGATTGCATCCATTTTGAGGGGATAAAACAAAAACTTTGGGAGAAATATCGGTTCCATATTGAGTCGATTTTGCTCCGCCATAAATTGTCAACATATTTTTCAAAAGAAAGAGTATTCTTTTTTTTCGGAGAGCTTCTGAAGATTTTATTTGATGAAATAATTGCTCCCCTTCCTTTTGAGCTGATAATAATTCCTTTGAGACATAATCATTGATTGTTTTTTCGGCTAATTCTTGTCTATCATTAAAGTTCTTGTATTTGCATATTTTTTGTATATCTAATGAATAGATACATTCTAAATTAGCGGAATAAAAACGGGAACTATATGGTAATGGAGTTCCATTTTCTAAATGAATAAAAGCATTATCTTCGCTTATTGGTTTGCCATATAAACCACCAAAATCTTCTATTGGATGTAATTGAGACATTTGAAATGGAGAACTCCTAATTTGAGAAACATTTTTCATTTCAACTTCTTCAATATCAATCGTTTCACCGATCCCCTCAAAATATCCAAATAGATCATCAAAAACATTAATAAATGGATGTTTTGAATATTCTTTCTCCAAAATATTACTTTTTAAATATGAATCCAAATTTTCTTTACAATTTTCTAAAAGCCAACTCCTCCAGCATTGAGAGGAGATATAGGGATAACTGACACCATTTAATTCAAAAGTTTTAGGCGTGCTAATTTCTCTTCTTCCTATTTTTATATTTCCCGCACCATTTAAAAAGGAACCCTTTGCTTCAATTATAAAACTTCCACACAAGAATTTTATTGTCATAGTTAGTTATATTAAAATTACCTTTTAGCTAAAAAGATGGAATGCATCAATATTTTTGAACTTTGAATATTTATTATTTAATTTTTTTTCTATTTAAAACCTTAGGGCTTAACAAATTTCTAATAATTTTTTCTTATTAAATCTTCTATCTGAAGCTGATTAGATAAGCTCTCTTGCATCTATTAATAAATTTTTCAATCCTCTACTTGAGGTTTTTTAATCTATTCCAAACGTCTATTGATTAGCTCAATAAACTTTTTAATTTCAGAGATCTCCCCAATAGTAAATTCGAATTTCAGGGGAATTTCATCTAAAGTCTTTTGAATGCTTTTTTCTTCTTTTTTTCTTAAAATTCTATTTTCTTTCATAAATTATTAAATGAAAAAGGAGTATTTAAATATTATCCTATTTAGTAATAAATGCACAATAAAAAGATTGAATTATCCTATTCCTTCCCAACTAAAATGTTAAGATTTATATACACAAAATCTAAATAATATCATACACATCTTTATAAATAGATTTAGCAAGAAACTACAACTTGAGGTAATGAAAATGGTGTATATTAAAAAAGTAAAGAGGAAGAATGCTAAGGATATTTCAAATTTAGAAGAGAAAAAATATCCCGAAAAATACTTTAAGCCTGGTGGAAGATTCAATAAAAACGGCATTATCACTTTAAACTTAAGTTCAAGGGAAGACTAATGAGCATTCTATTCAATCATTTAAGAAACCGAAGAATAGAAATATTAAATGAAATTGAAAAAAAACGGAACTCAACTGTACTTTCCTATATCCATCTCTTAGATGGCGCTGTTTCTATTGATGATTTCAAATTCTTTACGGATGTTTTCTGTGATTTAGAGGAAGTCGATATAGATTCAAGAGAATTAGACATTATAATTGAAACACATGGAGGAAGTGGAGAAGCCGCAGCAAAATTGGTCCATCAATGTCGAGAATACTTTAAACAGATAAACATAATTGTTTTAAAACATGCTTTAAGTGCAGGAACGTTAATAGCAATAGGATGTAATAAAATATGCATGACCCCTCTCTCAGAATTAAGTCCAATTGATCCGCAAATATATCTATCTAATGAAAAAAGATGGACTAGTGCAAATACTCTGGATGAATATATTAACATCATGAAAGAGTTCTATGAAGATCTATCTGGAGATCTATCCATTAAAAATATTTTTCCTCAATTATCACCAGTCAATTTATTTGATTTAGGATTTATTAAACGCTCCCAGCAAAATGCTAAACATTATGCCAAAAAATTTTTAACTAATTATAGCATGGAAGGAAGAGCTCAAGAAGACATTGATGCCACTCACAACTTGCTGTTAATTGAATACGCTACTCATCAACATCGAATTTTTAGAAAAGAAGCAATCAATACCTTAAAACTGAATGTCGAAAAAGTTGATCCTGATTCAGATCCTAATGGATTGTTTAATTTATTAATGGAATTGAGGAGGATATATTATCAGATAGAAACGGAGCTTCAAATGATATATCCTTTTGGTCAATATGTTTTAATTGAAACCAAGAATAAAGGATTTTTGGAAGAAATGCCATACTAGGATTTTTTCGGATATTAAAAGGTATTAAAGCGAACGTCCTAAAGCTTTGAAACAATTTTTAATTCTAAATTCTATATAAAAAGCAAAAAAATTAGAGCTCATCAAGAACATGAATGTAATGAGAGGCGTCCTTTTTTGATAATAGATATGAGAACTCATTAAGCTGCCCGTGCATTAGATAAACATTCTTCGGCCGGCATGTTTTCATGAATTCAATTAAGTGGTTATAATCGCAATGCGCGCTAAAAGCCAAGTAATGATCCGCAGGAAATTGTTGGCGATGTTTGGAGTTTAATACCTTTCCGGATAATGATACAATCCTTGCTCCGCTCTTGATGAGTGTCTTGACGGGTTCCGAAAACATGGTGTAAGGCGGCGTGATGAGAACATAATCGCCGCGTTTAGACAATTGACGCTTGTTATAATTACCATAAGGTTCCCAATCGGAAAAATGCATGCCGTTTTCTTGTAATAACTCCGTGATCTTAGCAATACCTCGCTCCAACAGGAAGGTTGCTTCAAGTTCTAATGAATTCAATAAGGTTTGAGCTTTTCCGAACGAATATCCTAACAAAATT
>CAZVSU010000132.1:0-3837 GCA_964629645.1 uncultured bacterium
AATGGTCAGAGTTACATCAACAGATTGAGGATTCTTGTCTATCTCAACTCACTGATACAAGTCAATATAACTACGGCAAAGAGCGTAAACACATCAAGGCGCTTGCTGAAAGGTTTGAAACGCACGACGAGCCTGCCGAATTTGCCGCCGCATTTTTCAACACGTTTTACTCACTGAAGCATACCAATAACAAGTTTTGGAGTAGTCAACCCATCTTGCCATCAATCGCAAATTCTGATAGTATTTACCCGCGGATTGTTGAATTAATGAGTAAAGCCCCGGATTACAAGCCGACAGGGGCGGATGTGACGTTTTGACGTATAAGCAATTTTTCGAGGAAGTAAAAAATTATTGGGGGAATTACGCACGTCCCGGAACCGGTGTAAAGACAATGGAGTTTGTTAAAAGGAAAATATCCGAAGCATATCTTGATTTAGTGTTAGGCCGGTTAATGCTTAACGTATCAACACAGTATAACCACGTTCCGGATATATCTGATATAAGCAAGGCTAAAGCAGAGCTTGCGAAGGAGGGAGCATTCGATTACAAGAAAAGTCAAATCGAGCATAACCGACTACAGATAGTACAGCTTGACGAAAAGGGCAAAGAGGAGATTGAAGAAAAGCTTGACGATTTGAATAAGAAATTTAGGTGGCGGCGGGAAAGCAGGGAGGAGATATGATTTGCTATAGAGATATGACGTTTTGTAACTTTTATCAAATATGTAAAAATGGTTACAATTGTGAAAGGGCGCTTACGGGGAAGATTCAAGATGATGCAAAAAAATGGTGGGGCAAAGACGGAGCGCCGATAGCAGTATATTCTGAATATCCGGATTGTTTTGTTCGATGGTTTGAGGGGGAGTAAATGATTATTTTAGACTTAGGCAATGGGGACGCACATCATAATGACAAGGTGTGTATTTTAGAAACGTTTGAATCAATCGCTGATATTGTTAGCAAGCGAAAAGATGTAGTTTTAAAATTTCAACTATTTCAGTCGTTTGGTGATAAGAAAAATACACGATGGGACATATGGGATTGGGCGTATGATTACGGCAGGCAGCTTGGATTTGATGTAACTGCTTCCGTGTTTGATTATGACAGCTGGGACTTCCTTGTTAAAAATTATCGTATTCCGTTTCTGAAAGTAGCGAATAAAGACTACTTACGGAAAATGATTCCGCCCGGGCCGCACAAGCTTTTCAGCGTTGATAGTAAGGAGTTGTTTTATGGGTATGCTTATTTAAGTACTCACGTTATGGCATGTATCAGTAATTACCCGGCAGACATGAAGGAGTATGAAGCTGAATTCCGGAAAGATCAGTTGTCGTTTGGTATATCAGACCATACCGGGGAACTTGAACTATACGCGAAATACAAACCGTTGATTTACGAAGCGCATTACATATTACACAAGTGGGACGACAAGGGCAGGAAGTATTGTCTCAATTCTAAAGATTTGATAGAATTGATGTCACTAAGGAGGGAGCAATGATAGCACTTGTGCCGATGCGGAAGGGGTCAAAGGGGATCCCGGATAAAAATATCAGGGACTTTGGCGGGAGGCCGTTATTCTACAACAATATCAAAGTCTTGCTTGATTATGGCGCTGTAGTGTGGGTATCAACTGACAGCTATAAATATGCGGAGTACTTAGAGATGTATTTCCACGGGTTGATAAACATTTACTACCGGAGCAAGCGTACAGGGGCTGACACTGCAACCACATGGGATGTAGTGGAAGAGTTTATCGATGATGGGCCGGAGCCTGACAATCAGATTATCGGCATAAGTCAAGTAACATCGCCATATCTTACAGCGGCAGACGTAAAAAAATGTGTGGCACTATGCAAGCGGCATAAAAGCGTTAGAACAGTAGGGACTACTACACGGTATTACTACGACACCTACGGCAAGCCGATAAATCACAGTTTCCCCCATAAGCCACGGCAAAAGGAAAAGCCGACACTTGTAGAGAACGGATGTTTGTATGTTACAACGATAGGGTGGATACGGGAAAATGATTGTTACCAAAACGATACTACGGTATGTCATATACAGCCGTATTCGTTCGAACTTGATACGCCGGAAGACTGGGCATACGGTGAAAAGTTGATGGGGGCAGAATGGGATTAATACTTAGAAATTGTAGCATGTTTCATATACCGAAAACAGGCGGTAAGATGGTGCGGTTTGCGCTTGCGTGTTCAGGGATACCGTTTATCATCACAAAGACAAATAAGTCAGGTGGACCGGTGAAAGAAATCATGGGGGCGGAAAGCAGCCACGGGATACCGGACGAGAAGGAATTTCAAGAGCGTCCTAAGATCGCATTTGTCAGGCATCCGGCAACCTGGTTGCAATCGTACTGGTCTTTTCGGGAGTACAGCGCCGAGCCTAATTACCAGTGGACTTATTTCAAGTTTGACCAACGGTGCAGGGCCGACAATTTCCCGGAGTTTATCGACAATTACCTTGCGTTATATCCTGGGTTTGTTACAGAGTTATTTCGCTACTACACACAACACTGTCAATGGGTAGGTAAGCAAGAGCGGTTACTTGCACACTTACAGTCAATGATGTTACAGGTTGAGGATATGGTGATAGATTGCCCTGCAATGCTTGTTAATCCGTCAGATAAACGTGAAGCTAAATACGGGGCAGGGCAGCTAAAAGCGGTGGTTAAAGTGGAACGGGGGATAATTGACGAATTTGACTATCCATGTTCAATTGACGATTTAGCGGACGTAAAAATATGAGCTGGATAGATGACGCACTGGGAGGCGGTTCAATGCGAGAGCAGTTAATGGGTAATTTGCAGACGATTATTAACACGTATCGAGCTGAAGGTTTTTACGATATGGAAATATACAACCTTATTTATGGGTTGTACAGTGAGGCGCAAGATTACAAGGTCAGGGCGCTATTACCGCTATATGATTACTGGATGGGTGTTTTGCTTGACTGGGATGACGAAGTAGAGGTGGGGTAATGACCGGCGAAGAGTTTACCGAATTATACCTACATAATACGGAGCTGCGGCAGTATATTGTTGATATGGTCAAGGCGTATACAAATGATATAGGCAGGCGGGTTCATCTTCTGTGCCGGGCGTGGATGGCGGTATCAGAGGCGAAGCGGGGCGGGACACAAGATTATTATTATTGTGAGGTATATTCATCACTTCGGCGAGAGTGGGAAAGTAAGTACTTAGAAAGTAATTTAAGGAATACTGCTAATTCTCCCGCAATACAAAGGGTTAATTATCATCTTAAAAAAACCGTTTCAAGTTAAGACCCTATTATTTCGTACCTATATATATAGGGGGGAGTATATTGAACAAAACGTCGAAATGGATATTTGATGATTTGGAGAAGAGGGAGCGTATTTCTGACGTTGTTAAAATACAGTTTCAACGGCGTAAGGGTTCTTATGTTTCCATGTCTTATGATTTGGAGGATATAGAACAAGAAGTATGGCTTTATTTGTTTGAAAACAATATTGATTATAGTGATCTTGATATTGAAGATGTTTGTGAAGATGTAGAGCGAGAGCTTGAAAGAATAGCAGCAAAAGCAAGAAGAAAGAAAGCTGTGTTTGAGGAAGTACCGATATCACAGTTTGAGGATTGTGAAAGGGCTTATTTTGAAAACTTGTTCTATGGGATAAATACCATGGAAGATGAGTATGTATAGGTTTCCGGGGGTGAATACCTTAAAAACCGGATAGATATACTTAGCCGAGATGGTCGATGCGACGGTCTCGGCATTTTTATTTTATGCTTCCTCCTGGAGGGTAGTTGCTGTTTGAGCGCTGCCCTCTTTTTATTGATAAA
>CAZVSU010000133.1:0-3733 GCA_964629645.1 uncultured bacterium
AAGTTTCTAATAGAGGGAATTTCCTTCGAAGAAGAATTCTCAGTGGATAAAGATGTAGCCGATGCTGCTGTGATCCTCGACCAGTCAAATCATCAGGCAATCGTCGGTAAGCTCAATGACCCATTTTTTTTAGAAAATGCGGACAAAATTGGAGCTCTATTATTTGGTAATGTTCTTGAAGGTGTTGAAGGGGAGTGCAAAGAAATCTCTGACTTGATCGATCATAAGGATGTGATCTTTCTTGGTGACATTGCACCGGAAATTAGGGAGATATTTGTAGAACATAAATTTGATATCAAGATTTTTACTGAAGATGAGTGGAATACCAGAATTGAGCAAGTTTATATGGCTATGTTGGGTATTCGCGTAGAAATTGTCAGGCACAAATCTTTAAATGCGTCCAATCGAGAATCCAAAGACTCTGGAATTAATCCATTGAAATTCAATGTCACACACGTAGTTGCCAAAGGATCGAACATAAATCTCAAAAACGTTGGCTTGATTAATCTTGTTATTTTGCCTCAAATCCGTGCACGTGGAAAATTATTAGCGGTTCTTAGGGGGCTTGAAAAAGCACTTGTTGAGAAGCGTGAAGACTTGAAAGAAGAAGAGCGACAATCGAGGAATGACAAAATTTTGGCGCTAGTCATTCGAGGACGAGAGCTATTGTTTCAGCGCTCGAAATCTGATCTAAAAAAAGAAAAGATATGGTTTGAAAATACCACATCTTTTCTTCGTTATCTCATGAGAAAAGATAGAAAGCTACTGTTGTTCAAGAATATATAAAATTTACAGCTCTCTCAAGCGCCATCTAACCTTAGCTTGAGATGATGTGACAAGTTCAAACTTCTTATCAGTAATGTTATAAATTGCAAAAGAATGGTGCTTTTTCCAGTGCGCCATATAAGGTTTAAGCTGTTCTTTTCTGTCTGCGATGACATTAATTTCTTTTGTCACTCTGTTGAACTTAATGTGTACACCATCTCCCCTTGGGTTTGTTGGGTCAATGCTACGGTTGTATTGAGGTGCTACTGGATTTCTTGAGTTTACAAACATGTTTTACTCCTTAGGTTTTTCGAAATTCGTTAACATTATACTGTAAAATTAATATTTTGTAAATATAAAACATTAATTCATGCTTATTGTTTTTTATTCAAAATTTGATATCTTAGCACATATAATTGTTTGTTTTTGAGGCAGATCACGGCGCTGTTCGGATTAAACTATAATCCAAAAAAACCTAAGAGCATGATATCAAGGGGGATAGAAAGGTTAAGCATGAAATCAAAGAAGACTGAATTTGTAACATACAAGAAAGCACGCAAATATGTTCGATCTTTAGGATTAAAGAGCTTTAAGGAATGGCGAGTATGGTCTGTATCAGGCCAAAGACCGGCCTGTATACCGGGCGATCCAAGAAGTTTTTACTTGAGTAAAGGGTGGATTAGTTGGGGTGATTTTCTTGGAACAGGCTACGTGGCCCTTCATAGAAGGAAATATCTACCATTTAGCGAAGCTAGAACAGTTGTGAGAACCTTTAATATTAAAAGCTCCGTAGAGTGGAGGGAGTGGGCTAAGTCAGGTAAAATATCCGATAATATTCCAGCTAACCCAGACAAGGTATACAAGGGGCAAGGGTGGACTAGTTGGGGTGATTTTCTTGGAACGGGCTATGTGGCCCTGCAACAACGCAAATATTTGGCTTACGAGAAGGCCCGTGATTTCGTAAAAACTCTGGGTCTGAAAAGCTCATCTAATTGGTATTCCTGGGCAAGTTCAGGTAATAGGCCTGCCAATATCCCATACGACCCCTATAAAACTTATAAAAATTGTGGTTGGGTCAGTTGGGGCGATTTCTTAGGGACAGATTTTGTTGCCAACAGTCGACGGAAGTTTCTGCCTTACAACGAAGCAAGGGCATATGCGAGAACTCTAGGGTTCAAAAGTTCAACCCAGTGGATTAAGTGGATAAAAGAGGGTGAAAAACCGGCAAACGTACCTGTAAATCCCAGGACTGTCTATTTCGAGAAAGGTTGGACTTGTTGGGAAGATTTTCTTGGTTTGGATACGTGTGACTGAGGTGGACCCCAAAAACTGTCCAGTTTTTGGGGTCCACCTCATACAAAATCATCTAGTCTTTTCTTGATTCACTATTTATAAAATTTGAACGCTAACTTACTTGATCTCCTCATTTACCATGTATTCAAGAATCATAGATGCTATGTCATTGTGAAAAAGTCGTATCGCGCATTGATAAGCGTTTTCTCCGGATCCGTATTTTTTATTTTCGAAAAACTTTGATTAAATATTGTATTAAATTAAGAGAAAATCATATGTGGCGCAACATCAAGGATTTAATAAACATAATTTATGTTATCAGACTATTCAAAGAGATGGGTTTGTGTGAATTCCTCGATTAAGCAGTAATTCATCACCAAAGTCTTCCTTAGAACTTATCTTTGCATTTTTGGCTAACTCGATCCAAAAAGGCAGTTTAGAAAAGTTTTTGGGAGGATTGGCATCTTTAATTTCGATAGAGTGCAGAAGGTCTCCTTCAAGAACTGCTCGAACAACTGATGTAAACACCTCTTTCTGCGACCTTTCATCCTTCATACACATACTCATGAGAACTTCGTTTTTGGAAATGCTTATTATTCTAAAGCTGAATGAGTACTCATTTTCATCAGCTTCTTTGGCGTAGGTTTCTCTATAATAGTCAGGTACTATCCAAATTGAAAATTGTTCGGGATCTGTGAGTTTTTGGGTTCCAAGCTTTATCCGGTTAGGAATTTCCTCCCCACTCCCCTGTACTACTGGGAAATAACAAACAGAGGAATGGTTCCATGATGACAATGAAGGACTATGAGTCCATTTTTTGTCGTCTGAGAATTCCAGGGTGAAAAACTTGTTATTGTGGAGGTTAAAGTAAGTTCCAATCAGATTTTTTTCTTTCCCCGAATGAATATTGATGGGCTCAGGTTGTGCTGGAGCAACCAACCTTCCCCGAGATAGGATTTCCTGAATTTTTTCAATTGAATAGCGTTCTAATCGTTCAGATTCAACATATTCTATTTTGGAAAATCCATTATCACCTTTAAAAAAACGCATGGCTACGAAGTCACCCGCTTTTTTCTCTTTGTTGACATCTTTTATTCTTTCGCAAATAACAATCGCATCATTTTCGCTTTGAGAAAGAATTTTCCAAGTAAAGGTTGCACCATCTGAGTATTCTTTTTTAGCTAATAATAGAAATTCTTCCATTGATATAGAAGGGTCGGGAACCATGCTTGAAGGAAGTTTTTGTTGTAGAACGAGACAACTAGATAGATTTTCAAAATCGTCGTCAATAGGACAAAAATGTGTAATGCAATCCCCAGTTTGTTCAAAACAAATTTCTATCGTTCTTCTCCATTTTCCGAATTCCTCTTCGGTAAACTCGATTTCTAGTGATTCAGTCAGACCCTGTGGCTGAAGTGGGCCATATTTTTCTTGAGCAACTAATGGTGACCATCCAAGAATGGTGGCAAAGATTATAAATCTAAAAAATTTCATACGCTGACCCTTGTAAATTGTATATTTAGCCTCTTTAGGAAATGACACCGCTAAAATTGACAGAATTTTATCACAGCCTTACTTTTGGATGCACGATTAAACACAACATTTAGAGGTCGGACTACAGAGCTAGTACTTGTTCAATTTAATTTTGACAAATAATTTATTACCATTGTATAGC
>CAZVSU010000134.1:0-3551 GCA_964629645.1 uncultured bacterium
TGACAGTCCCCTGCCAGTTGACGCGGGTTGCAGCAGAGGTGATGGTGATCCCACGCTCTTGCTCCTGCTCCATCCAGTCCATGGTGGCGCCGCCGTCGTGCACTTCGCCGATGCGGTGTGTGCGTCCCGAGTAGAAAAGGATCCGCTCGGTTGTGGTCGTTTTACCCGCGTCGATATGGGCCATAATCCCGATGTTGCGGATATTCGATAATTGTTCGTCTTTTGGTCGTGCCATTTAAGCGATCCTCCTACCACTTGTAATGGGCAAAGGCTTTGTTTGCCTCGGCCATGCGATGCGTGTCATCTTTCTTTTTGATTGTCGTCCCCTGATTGTTGTAGCAATCAGACATCTCGGTCGCGAGGGCATCTTCCATGCTGCGTCCGGGTTTTTTGCGCGCGTGGTTGATCATCCAGCGCATGGCGAGGGCTAAACGCCTCTTGTCGGGGATTTCAACAGGGACTTGGTAGGTTGCGCCGCCGATTCGTCGAGATTTCACCTCGAGAGTGGGCTTGGCATTTTCCAACGCGGTCTCAAACGCTTCTAAGGCATTTTCTTGACCCACTTTTTTTGCCAGTTTCTCCAAAGCGCCGTACACTATTTGACGTGCTTTTGATTTTTTTCCGCTGAGCATCACTTTGTTGATAAAGAGTGCGAGCATGGCGCTTCCGAATTTAGGATCGGGCGCAATTTCGCGCTTTTCAGCTCGATGTCGTCTAGACATAGTTTCCTCATAAGTTAAAAAAATTACCCTAATGAGAAAATCGAAAGAACTTCACCTGAACTCTCTTGAGTTGTCGAGTTCTGTGCGTGGTTCACACTTTCATTGTAAGGGGAAAGGGGGAACCGCGAACCAGGAGGGTGATCGCCACCATCCTAGTGTTACTTCTTAGGACGTTTAGCCCCGTATTTCGATCTTCCTTGTTTTCGGTCTTGAACAGCAGCGCAGTCCAAAGCTCCACGGACGATGTGATAACGGACACCGGGAAGGTCTTTGACCCTGCCCCCGCGAACAAGAACGATGCTGTGTTCTTGAAGGTTGTGTCCTTCGCCGCCAATGTAGGCGATCACTTCTTGACCCGTTGAGAGACGGACCCAGGCCACCTTTCTCAAAGCCGAGTTCGGCTTTTTCGGTGTTTTGGTCTTCACCTGAAGGCAGACGCCCCGTCTTTGGGGACATGCTTTCAAGGCAGGAGACCTCGTGCGTTTCTGCTTGTGCTTGCGCTTATTTCGAAGCAGTTGATTGATTGTCGGCATCGTTTGCCTACTCCTTTTTCGTTTTGCCCCATTTTAGGGTGCAGATACCGGCCATTATAGGGAAATTTAGGGATTTTCCGCAATGGGTTCTTCGCATTAAATGAATCGATTGTAAAAATTATTTCAATTGATTTTTAATAGTTAATTAATTATGATATTAGTTTATTCTAATTGTGAGGCAAATTAAATGATTAATCGTTCTCTTAATCCTCAAAAAAAATCTATAGAGTCATATGGCGTCACTTTTGACTTCCAGATGAAAAAAAAGGGAAAGGCTCCTTCTCGCCTGATCAACCTTTTTCAAACTGCAATTTGTATTCCCAATGCGGTGGGCCGGTCGCTCAGCCATCTCAAAGCGCGGTTTTCTCGAGATAGGGCACTCGAAACGAACACATATGGCCTGCACGCGGACTTGATTCAAGAAGAAATGAGACAGTTCTTGAGCGGCGAAACAAAAGAGGATTTATCAAGGCTCAAAGCATTACTCGGACACGCGTTTGATCCGCATCTCCTTCCTGCGATTCAGCGCGACGTCAAAAAAGTCATGAGGAGGCTGAACAATGAAGACATTCGCGACGTTATTGAGACTGCTATAGAGTTTGGGCTTGACCGCGATGATCCGATCATCAACTTCACGGCTATGGAGCCGCTTGCTTATGAAACGCTTTGCACCCTTTTTGAGAAAACCGACGAAGAGGCGAAAGCGAGCATGAAGAATCATAGGGAAAACATGACGGCATTTCCTTATGTTGAGCGGGGCGCCACGATGCATCATATGGTTTACTCTGCGGTGAAGGGGGCGAATCACACCCTCCTTAATTTTGTCGACTTAATTGTCTCGTTCTCTTCTTCGATCACTCACTTCGGCAAAATGATGCGCAAAAACGGGGATAAAATCCCGCAAGCTATCGATGTTCCGCTCAGGCTGATTGCATGCTTTTTGGTCCTCAAATATGTCATGACAACAGAAGTGGCTGTCGGTCTAGTCGCGGGGCTGCCGGTTCTTGGTGCTGCGGCTTCCGGTTTAGGCACGGCCATCATTGTCTTGGCGATTTTATTTCCTATTTTGTCTTGGTGTTCGGTGCATTTTCGCCCTTTCCCTTTGACAATCACGGGATTTAAAAATATGACGCAGGCGGTGCGCGACCACGAAGCCGGATTTATTCCCTCTTCAAGAAAAGGCGAATATGAAAACCAAATGCGGGCGCTTTGCGAGTGGAAGCATGTGATGTACACCTACGGAGACGGCTCATATGACACGAGTTTTATTTCCGCGTTTGCCGAGATGATGGCGCAAAATGCTGTGCCGGACCAAGCGCTCTTTAACAAGGAGCTTTTCTCGTATGACTTGTCATCGAAAACAGAGGATGAAATGCTCCGCGATTTGGAGTACTTCGAAGGCAAAATTCAGCAGTATCAACAGCATATCGTCCTTTGTCTCGACAATGCCCATTTAGCTCCGGATTCAGTCGTCCGTTACCTCGAAAAAATGGCTCGAAAAGTGGATAGCCCCTACATTTTCCTCATGGCGAATGAAAGTGAAAGGATAAAAGGAGCCTTAAGGTCAATCCATGGGTTTCAAAATTCTGATGGTGCACTTAATGCGATCGAGGATCAATGCGCTTATCTGCAGGAATTTGCAATGTCTTATAAACCTTATCTGGATGAAATTGATCCAGAGGTCATTAAAGTCATTATCGAAGCGTCTTCCGAATTTGATTATGGACTCCTGCAGCCCGGACAGTCGCTCGCTCTGTTAAAAGACATTCTGGATACAGCCAACCGAATTGGGTCCGAAAAGAATTTGAGGATCCGTTCCAATCTCACGGGTGATTACTATTCTCAGGCAGCGCCTCAGTCTCCTATGTGGGGTGAAGAAGGTTCGTCCAGAATGAATTCTTATTATGAAGCTGTTAACGCCGGTTCGAAGAACACCACTCTTGCCGATCGAAAAAACATCCAAGATGCCATCGATGATGAAGCGGGGAAAGTCTATAAATTATGGCGCCTCAGAATGATTGATCACGTCATGAAAAAAGCAAAGCTTGAGGCAGCGCTTAAAGAAGACGGCAAGGCTTACATGATGATCCATCATGGTTTTGAACCGGTTATGACAAAGGCTTTGTTAAAAGCTCAAGGAGAGACGGAAATCGGCGAAGGAAGTTCTAGCAGCAATGCGACCTGCCGGCCTATTGTCGACAAACCGTTTGTGGAAGCGTATTTAGAAGCGCGGCTTGATTCGGCTAGTACTTAGTTAACAAAGTTTTTGATCAAATTCGGCATTATAAGCGCCGCG
>CAZVSU010000135.1:0-3465 GCA_964629645.1 uncultured bacterium
GGCCTTGGGCAGTGTGAGCTGGTTTTTACTGGTGAGCTTGGCCAGCACCATGGAAGGACTTCCTCCGATCGACCAGGAAAGGAATCCTTACTTTAGCCCCGGCAACGCCACATTCCGCTCGCTCA
Source organism: uncultured bacterium (assembly GCA_964629645.1). Classification (GTDB taxonomy): domain Bacteria; phylum Chlamydiota; class Chlamydiia; order Chlamydiales; family SLFE01; genus JAAKFL01. The sequence continues at coordinate 126 of CAZVSU010000135.1, forward strand.
GGCCCAGGCGGAGCAGTGGGCACAGATCTACTCAGATCCCCACGGGCAACTGGGATTTCACCGGATCAGCAAGCAGGCGCGCCATGCCGGCTGGATCGCTGATGTCCAGGCAGAGCAGGATGGCTCCACTGTCGGCGTCGACCAGCCGCTCCATGCCTTTGAGCTGAAGGCTCAGTTGTTGGGGACGATCCATCGACCACCTCCGCGGCGATTGGCCACCGTGCGCTCATCGGTTGGGTCGGTCGTGACGACCCTGTGCCCATCCTGGCTGGTGCACGTCAGCGGGCCTGAGCACCGAGGTTGCCAGCGTCATGGCCACGACGCAACGCTTGTTTCAGCGGATGGCGGTTAGCGGGGTGCAGCGCGTGGTGGGCTGTTGAATTCCGTACAGCCTGTACGGAATTGGTCACGCTGACGCGGAGCGGGCGCCCACGCCAATGCGCAGCAGACTGCACCCCAGCTGCCTCAGCGGGTGTTTTGGCGAGCGACAAGCTCTTTTATCTGATTTTCCACAGCGCCCCGGACCTGATCCTGCGCTGGCTGCAGGATCTGCCGGCCAATGCCGGTGGCTACAGCTTCTCGGCACCCGTTCTGAAAGAACGGGAGTACCGGCTCGATGGCCTGTTCTCACCGCCGACCCCAACTTCCTGCTGCGCCTCTACGCCGAATCGGCCCGATTTCTGCAGCAGGAGCGCTGGCAGCGCGACTGGCGGGTGGTGGTGATCTGCCCCAACCGCGAGTTGAATTTCGGAGTGCTCACCCCGGTGCGGGAGTTCGTTGAGCACCGCGTGCAGTGGATTGAGCTTCAACCCCAAAACAGCACCGCATCCATTGAGCCCCTGACGCAGGCATTAAGCATGCTGCTGACCCCGGAATCCCAAGTGCTCAACCTGGCCAACGCCCTCCGCCAGCGGGCCGCCGCCGACCCCTTGGCCGCTGAGGTGTTGCCATTGATCCCGGCTATCCTGCTTTCAAGGTTCAACGACAGACCCATCCAGGAGATCTGCGCCATGGGCGGCATCACAGTTGAAGATTTCACGCAGAGCCGGGCTTACCAAGAGATCTTTGGCCTGGGCGAGGCACGCGGTGAAGCCCGTGGCGAGGCACGCGGTGAGGCCAAGGTCACCCTGCGTCAGCTCAGCCGCCGCTGCGGCCCCCTCACAGACGCCACCACCGCCCGCATCGAGGCCCTGCCGCTGGAGCAGCTGGAGGCCCTGGCGGACGCCCTGCTCGACTTCCAGGGCCCGACCGACCTGGCCAACTGGCTCGCTCAGCACACCTGACGCCTGTCCACTGAATCGGGGTAACCCCAACTGGCAGGGCGCAGCCGCCATCGGGCCAGCTTGCAGGAGCTGCAGGAGGCCAGCTCGGCTGGTTGGGCCTGCGGCGAGCGCAAATCAAGAAGCGCAAACCCGTGAAGATCACGGCCGACACCAACGTGCTGGTGCGGGCGCTGGTGCAGGACGAACCAGATCAGGCCGGTGCTGTGTGAACTGGTGTGGTTGGATCGCCCAGCTGTGCGCGCCGGGCTGCAGCCGGTGAGCCGGTGCGACTTCTTTCTTGAGCGCATCCGACCTGATTCGAGCTCTGCTGCCTGGCTGGGCATCCATGCAGTGCACGTCACGCTCTTGGCAAGGCCCTGAACCACTTCCACCCGTCATTCATGTGACAGTCAGCCTGGCCATTGACCAGCGCATGGGGACTGTTGGGGCTCCAGAGCGCCCACAAAGCAGATCCGATCCTGGAAGGCCACGCGACCCCGCCCAGCGCCCCAGGTGGAGCATGGGCGTTGCAACCTGCAAGGGGCCTCACATCTGCGACAATCGGATCAGGCGCTGACGTGGCATCGCAGCTCAGCTCGTGCTCGCCGCCTGCCACCACGGGATTGTTGTGCCTGAAGCAAGCTCCTCAGCCTCCCCCAACCCCGGCAGGCAGCGCCGCCCGCGCAAACGCGAACTGTTCTGCCCGGCCCATCCCGACCAGCTGCTGGCGGGCGGTGGCAAGCGCTACTACCTGCACCTGCTCAGTGCTGAGGAGCTGCGCCAGCGGGGCATGCCGGCCAGCAAGGCGAAGCTGCTGATCAGCGCCTACCCCGTGCTCACCCTCAGCGACGAGTGGCTGGAGGAGCTGTTCTGCCCCAAGTGCGGCCTGTCGCGCTGGTGCCATGTGGTGCGCCACAACCGCGTGCGGCACACGGTGCGCTGGGCGCCGCGGGAGCTGTGGGAACGGGTGGCCCATGTGGACCCCCTGCAGGCCAATCCAAGCATCGGCGAGTTCAGCCGGCGTGAGGCCAGGCGCGCCAACAGCAACAGGCGCTATTGGGAGCCTTAAGAGTTTGCTGAAAAACCCCGTCGTTTCTGCGAGAATGGGCCAACTGCCCATCTGAGAGGCGAGGTCAGCGGGAGCGCAGTGGCGCCCTCTTCTCCTACGTGTCGATCGAGGAGCGGATCCCGGCCAGCCATCCGCTGCGGCGGATTCGCAAGCTCGCGGATCAGGCCCTCGACCGGCTCAATCCAACCTTCTGTGCGCTGTATGCCGCAGAAGGCCGGCCCTCAGTGCCACCCGAGCAGCTGCTCAGCGATGAGCACTTCTCAGTGGATGGCACGCTGCTGCAGGCCTGGGCCTCCCATGCCTCGCTGGAGCGGATCGACGGTCAGGACGATCCCCCGCCGCCGCCATCAGGACCTGGCGAGGCCCGAGGCCTTGCTGGCCCGGAAATCCAACGCTCACCCGGCCCAACCGAGCTATCGGGGCCATGTGCTGATGGACAACCGCCATGCCCTGATCGTGGATTGCCAGGTGACGCAAGCCGACAAGAATTACGACACCCGGGGCTTTGTCGCCGAGATGCGCCGCATCGGTGTGACGCCCCATGTGGCGCAGAACACAGCTCGCCCTGGTGGATCAGCGATCGATGGCCGCACTGCCCGCCACGAGGGCTACGCCAAGTCGATCCATGCCCGCCGCGGCATCGAGAAGGTGTTCGGCTGGATCAAACAGTGGGGCGGGCTGCGCCAGTTCCTACCGAGGCCGCAGGCCGAGCGTGCCGGAGGCACTAGCTGCGCGGCACAGGCAAGGTGAGCGCGGTGTTTGGTCTGCACGTGATCGCCTACAACCTGATCCGGCTGGGCAACTTGCTCAAGCCTGCAATGGAGGCCGCATGAATGGCAGGTTGCCCAGAGGTGTGGCCAAGCAGCAACAATCAGAACGCCACGGAGGGACAAAACACCTGAAATCTGGTGTTCCGACCCGCTGAATCGCTGAAAACCAGCCCGAACAGAGCGCGATCAGCGCTCAGGAGGGAAAACTGCGGCCGGCAAGGCGGTTTTTCCGCAAACTC
>CAZVSU010000136.1:0-3419 GCA_964629645.1 uncultured bacterium
TTCATGTGTTCTCCATTTGTTCCACGTGGAACATGTTATGCCTTGTTTTGTAGGGCTAATCTTTCCTTGTAAATTTTTTCTCGATAGCTCTTTCCTGGAGCATTCAAAAACAGAAACATCTCACGTAATCGATCAAGAATCCTGATATCGTACCTCTCCTTTAAGTCTTCTCCCGTAAGGTTCGATGTAATAAATGTTGGTTTTCCTATCCTCAATCTGGTTTCGAGAATCGAAAGAAATTTCTCCTGAGTGAACGGTGTTGTTTTTTCGGCTCCGAAATCGTCAATAGCGAGAATATCAAAATCTGAAAAACTGTTGATAACTTCACTAACTCTGCCGCCTTCGATTGAATCTTTAATTTCGTCGAACAAAGACATAATTGAAATAAATTTGCATTTACGTCCGGTCCCCGCCCATTTTATTAAAAGAGATTTCATCAAATGCGTTTTTCCAGACCCGACCGGGCCGTAAAGAAAGTAACCGTAACAGCTTCCGGCGTTAGTGTGAGGCTCCCATGAACTCATGATTTCAAAGGGTCGCTTTGATTCAGTATCGATTTTAAACTTATCAAACGTTTTATTTTCGACGTCGTGCTTTGATAGGCTAGAGTTTTTGATAAGCCTCCATTCGGCTAATTGCTCAGGAGTGTTTCCAATTTCCTCCATAGCTTTTCGCTCCGCTTCTCTCACGGATTCTTCAAGCTTCTCCCATTTTTCAGGAGGAACTTTTTTCCAGACATTCCAGTCAAAAGATTCCATCTAATATTTTGTCCTTTTCTGCTCGTTTTGGGTCCGGGTTTTTTTTCTGGTTCTTTCGCTCATTCATCAGCCCAGTAACGTAATCCCATTTATCTCTGAATTTTTTTGCTGATTGGACGTTGGTCGCATACCAACAGCCCTCGAAAAGCCAATCGAGTACCTCTCTAATTCTTTCTTCTTTGATACCGTCTGACTCTCTCATGAGCCTGAAGTGATTAGCCCACTTCTTTGGGTCAGCCGTTTTGATTTTTTTTGCATCGGGGTTTGATGTGACTATCTTGGCTTTCAGGATTGAGGCTGTTTCTAAATCCCATTCAGACCACTTAGGGGGGGTCGGAGCGGAAGCTGCGACATCTTCTTCCTTGTTTCCTTGTTTCCTTGTTTCATTGTTTCCTTGTTCAATAGGTGGTTCGTAATTGGTTCGTAATTGGTTCGTAATTGGTTCGTAATTGGTTGTATCGTTGGTTTGAATATTTTCTGCGCTCTGATATTTGCCATATTTACACACCGTTATGATGGTTCCATTTCGGTTCGTTTGTTGGTTGATTTTTCCAGTTTTCTCTAAGTAAGATAAGCACCTTCTTACTACCTGCCGGCTGACTCCGATCTGTTGCGCTAACTCTGATTGAGAAGTAATCAGTTGACCCCTTTTAACAATAATTCCGTCTTTTCCAGTTTTTGTTTTTCCATCTCGAACGTTTGCCCACGCGATTAGTAAAATCCAGATGGCGGCTAGATTGCCGTCACCATAAAACTCATTTTCCTGCTTTAACGGCCAAAGGATTTTCCTGTTAATCGATACCCAGCCTTTAGCGAATCTGCTCATCCCAACTCCCAAAAACAAAAACCACCAAACAAAAAAACCCACCGGCAGCTCGAAAGCCACTCGATGAGTTTTTTAATTTGGTGCGCTTTTTGCGCATTTTGTTGCCCTCTCGATCTGGTACTCAGAGAGGGCAGGTATATCTGCTTTGAGATCTGATAGTGATTTTTAACCAGAGCTCGCGAAAAGAGTCAAGCCTATAGTTATCCACAGAAATTGTGGGTAACTTTGTGGGCTGAATTCGTGGCGTTTTCGGTTATCTAGGGGTACATTATATATGAACCTTTGGAGCGAATATGTCATATTTAAAAGGCTCGGACATAATAGAAATTACGTTTAGAAAATCGAAATCAAGGTCATTTGAAACCGCACTTTTAATTGCTCAAAAAATAAAAAGCTACAGGTCAGAAAAGGCCGAAAACAACGCCACAATTCATGTAGTTCATTTTGAACCGGCCCTTGTTGATAAAAAAACACTCGATAAGATCGAAAACCTTTTGGAGATAATCCGCTATTGGACCAGTGCGTTTGTTACGATAAACGGACGCGAGTACGAAGCAGGTATTTACGAATTTTACGAATCGGAGTTCGCGGAGCTATCTCTCTTAAGAGGGGATCGGTCTAAAAACATCAGAACAAGCAAAGAGATAGCTGAAATGCTCAAAAATAAACTAACGAGTAGTTGAATCAGAGCAGGCCGCTGCTACAACGCCGTAGGGTTCTTTTGTGTTCGCTTCTTTTCTTTTCGTTTTGTAAATATAGCACTCAACTTTAAGTGTTTTGGCGTTATCATTTTTCTTCTGAAAACTACCAGAAATAATACGTCCGTCTTTGTATGAAAACTCTTTCGGAGTTACTCCAGAAACCGACGCCGCTGCCCCATCCATCCCGACCGCTCCAGAAAACTCGACTCCCTTGTCTCCCGTCACATACAGGGCGTAATTTTCTGACGGCTTAAATCCTTCGTCTTCTTTGGCCGCTTTTCCGCACGAATAAAGTGCGTAAAAAATAAATATAAATGTAGCTGCAGCAGTCGTGTTTTTTTTCATAACAAACCTCTCAAATGGAAATGCAAAAAATATCACTTTGATAATAGTGGCGTGTTTTGGTTGAGGAAATCAAGATTAAGATTTGTTAGTGGTTTGCTACATGAGCCCGCGCTTCTTGGCCACAGCAACGATTAATTCATCGACCGTAAGATCTGAGAAAAGATCACTCGGGTTTTTGGGATCCACGTACATATCACCGATCTTTGCATCAAGGATTTTAAGAATTTTTCCAACATACTTGTCGGAGGGAGTGTATATACCTTTGCACCATTTGTTCACCTGGGCCGGATGGACGCCAAGCATTTGCGAAAACTCGGCCTGCGAAATATCCCGGATTCTGAGTATTCTCGCCAAGTTTTTTCCGAATAGCTTTTTGTGGTTACCGCTGGCCATTAGCGCGCCCAAGAACAAAGACATTTCATTACCATGATCATTGATCATTTTGCCACATGTAATCATAAAAGCAAAACCTATCAAAATTATTGAGTTTTTAACTAAAGTTGTTGGTTTACGTCTTTTTTATTGACGCTTTTCGACAACTTTGATAACTGTTCGGGTGTCAACGGTTATGAGAACCGCTTTTCTGAGGGCAGGCTGGTACCTGCTTTGAGGATCTGATTGAGCGACTGGCATCGCAACAAATCAAACCAACGGACTGGTTTTCTCTGGTTATCCTGGGGTTTTCTTGAAATCCCGTTTAACGGTCGGGTCGTAGATTGGCGTCTATGACTCGACCTCATACAAAAAATCACGGCATCGCGCAAGCACATTTTTTAAGCACATGCCGAA
>CAZVSU010000137.1:0-3316 GCA_964629645.1 uncultured bacterium
TCGCTTTGCTTTCTTGTTGACTGTCTTGCCCAATAAACTTCATCACTAACTTTTAGGTGAAAAATTTTAAGGTTAATATGCTTGATAATTTCATTGTAGAACTTTAAGTTGTTTAGTCTGTCGCCTTCTGTTAAAAAAGAAATATTCAGGGTTCTTTTTGCTAAATTCTTTTATGAACTCTATAGCGTCCGATCTTGCTTGTCTCATCTCTGAGTACATAAATGCAGCAAGGCCTTGTCTTGGGAAAATAATAGTTGAGTCCATACCAAAGCGAGCAACGTCAACCCCTAGACGCTTTTGAGCGTGAATAAATGCACTCTCTGGGATCGTTCTATTCATAGCATCTAAGACCTCATCAACGCTTAATAAAGTATTGATAGCAGTCTTGGGAAAGTGACCTAAGATATAAGAGGCCACCCAGGGATCATCTCGTCCATACTTTTTAATCTGGTCTCTGGCCCAGTCAGCATTTATTCTAGGAGATCTATTAGGATCGTCGGGATCGCCTGTTATCCTTATGACATAAGTGTCATCGGACTGAGATGCAGCATAAAGCATACCGTCCAAAGAGATCGGGTTTCCGGCCTGCATGACCTTAATAAAACCATTATTTTGGATAGTCTCACCCACGGCTTGCTCAGCAGCTTTAGCGACTTCAATGGGGATAGCTCCTGACTCGTCTATAAAGAACGCAACAAACTTACCGTGAACACCTGATAGGGTTTTACCAAGCTCTTCTTTGTTTGCAGACTTCGGAAAGGATCTAGCTGAAATAAACCAAGTGTCGGGATGATCGTTTGCATATATCTTAGTCTTAGTCCAAGTGAAAGCAGCTTTTAAGTATTCACTTCTTTGTTGCCATTTGTTTGTTTCAACCCAGAGATTGTCCATGAGGTTATCCCAAGTAACAGAGACCGCAGCTCCTTTGGGATGCTCACCTAGATCACCATAGCAAGATAAAAAGATCCACATACACCATGCAATGACGGCCGACTTTCCTGGCCCTGCACAAGCTTGAAGAGATATTCTTATCATCTCTTTATCACCATTCACGAAAGCTCTTAGTGCTTGCTTTTGCCAATGGTCTGGCTCAACTCCAAAGTTTTCCCTGACATATTCGATAGGCCCATCATGAGTGTCTCGCCATCGATGTATAGTTTCCCAAGCTGGGGCGGTCATTTACTCACTCCTTATTTTTAAAACTAAACTTAGGCGTACTTGTTAATGACTTCCAATAATTGTCTCCATGCACCCATCTTTGAAACATTGCCATTGCTGAAATATAAAGTGTAACGGCATGAGAGTGTTCGATATAATTATCATATATCATCTCCTCTATGTGACACCACGGGACGAGTTTCCATCGTAAGCATCCAGGAGATCCCGCCTGAGTTTCTAAAAAGTATCTCGGTTTTTTATTAAATAGCCCTGTAAACTGTGAGTAAGTAAGTCCATTCACATTTTTAGAAGAAAGACCGAGAAGTGAAAGTTTATCTTTTATAGCAATCTCTGTTTTACCTCTTCTTAAGTGTTTATTAATCTCCTTTCTACTTATAACGCCTGACCACCTAAACAAAAACCTAAACTCATCTGCGCTCCAAGTATCTCTTCTTCGCCTATCTTTTCTTATTTTTTTTAAGTGATCTATCTTATAGGCAATAGTAAGACAGCTTTTAAGCTCGCTTTTAGAAAGACTGTACTTAGACATAATGTCTTTATCAGAAAGATATAGTCGGTCTCTTAATACTTTTTCTCTTAGGTGCTTGTGCTTTGTTTTTTTATTAAAGTAGTTTGGGTTTCCGCCCAAGTGTCTTTGAACATAAACAGCAACCTGGGCCAAGGAAAGACCAAGCTCTTCTGATATTTCACGGTTATTGAGTCCAAAAACAATCATGTCATGAATCTCTGCATGAAAGTCTTTTGCTCTCTTTTTATTGGCCATCTCTTAAAAATCTCGCTGCCTTAATGGTAGTGTTTATAGTTTCATTTAACTGGTGAATGCAATGGCATGCGGCATTTACATTTTTTGCATTAAATTCTTCTTTAGTGACTTCCTTCATCATGGTGTGCAATTGCTCCACTGATGCCTTGATATTAAATTGATCCTGTATATATTCTACGTCCCCTCTTCTATCACCACTTGTTACCTTTAATTCATTTTTACCTTGTACAAGCTCATTGCCCATCTAAGTGTCTCCTTTTTTAAATTTAAGGGCCCTAAGAATTCTTCTAGGATGCCCTTTGTTGAGTTTGCTCTATATCTAAATTGCTCCTCTCTATCTGACCTCGAAATACTTTCTCGATCTAATAAATAATAACTGTCTTCACTTTCTTCTGATGCTCCAGGTGCATTTATGCTTAGTGATCTATTAAGAGCAATCGCCCCATGCTTGCCTCTCTTTCCAATGCCGTTTTTTCTACAAAAGTCGATCACGCTCCACTTTATATTTGTCCTTCCTTCAAGATATTGCATAGCACAGTCTTGTATGCAGTCCTCTAGGTAAGTTCCGTGCCATGAAGAGTGAAGCTGCTTCTTGCATATTGCAATTATTAATTCATAAGTTTTTAAGTCCATATTCCTTTATTTTATTCCTTATAGTTCTTACTGATAATCCGGTTAGTTTAGAGGTTTGGCGCTGATTGTATTTAATTAAGATGTTTTTAATTATTATTTGCTCTGTTTTTCTTAAATTAAAGCACTCCTCATTTTCAAAAAGTGCATACATTTCATTAACAACCTGTTGAAATATATGCTCATTTTTAACCTCGTTGGTCTCTTGAAAACTTATAGCTTTCTTTTTTTTATTTTTAGATTTTTTCGAAGTAGTCTCTTCTAATTCTTTAAAGGTAAAATCATTCTTTGCGTAGGAGTATGTATTGTCATACTGGTATTTACTCATTGCATAAGCTCCCCTTGAAATTTAAAAAGGTATATGTCAACTCTTGGGTTTTCTCGATCAATCTCTCCAGGTATGAGAGTCGATGACTTAATGATCTTACTGTTATCATCGGTAAGGACTTTACTCTTTACGATACCATCACAAGCAAACTTTTCATGAAGAGATAAAATATTGGAATGATCGACTTTTGCATTAGTCCCATAGTGCAAGACAAGCACAATATTAACAGGACAATCTATTTTTTTTATTGGCCCACGCTCTCTTAAGTTATAATAAAGCAGCTCTGCATAGTTTTGCTTGATGCGGTTTCTTTTTTTTGGGGCCCATAGGTGATAGTTATTGAGGTTTACTCTAACAGTCTCACTTCTCAGAGTCCTACCTGCTCTTATCGCTAGAGGCATTGAAATTTTAAGTAA
>CAZVSU010000138.1:0-3238 GCA_964629645.1 uncultured bacterium
GTATAAAGACACTAAATCACTGAAACAAGCCGCTGAAGTGCAAGATGAAATTTCTGAAACTTACCGTCTGGATTTTAATAAGTATAAACCAAAAACCGATACCAATTGTCTGAATGCTGTTTTCTCGACCATTGCAGCCAGTGTTGGCAAACAAATAAAATATACCGGATTGGCCGTTGATTTTACTATCCCTACTATAAAAAAAGCTTATGAAAGCTTATTACAGGCACGAATAGCAAAAAAAGTAAAAGCATTGAGCAACATTGGGACACCATTGGAAGTTTATGCTTCCGACAAAAAATTTAAAAACCTTATTCGTAAGCATTCGGTCTCGCACGTCTGATAAATTCCAACAAATTTAGGAATCCTTCGGACTCTGCTTGGATTTTTAATAAGATTTTAGATAAAGAAAGAGATTGGTCCAAACAATTCCAACTTTTCCTGGAATCAGTTGGACACGGGTTGACATTTCCGTGCTTTCTTCCAATTATGAGGAAGAAGGTCTGCCAGGTCAAGACGGTAATCATTGTTGTATACCGGAATTCGGGTAAGAACATCAGTCAGCCATTCACGTGGATCTACATCCTGAGCTTTACAGGTTTCAATAAAGGAGTACATGATGGCAGCATTTTCAGCAGAATCATGGTTGCCACAGAAAAGATAATTCTTTCTCCCGATTGCCATTCCCCTGATGCTATTTTCGATAAGGTTGTTATCCAATTTGTATTTTCCATCAAGGTGGTAGCGAGATAAGCGACGATATATAGAATAGGTATATCTTAATGCCCTTTCCATTGTTCCTTTTGGTTGTGCTTTCGGGTAATAGCTTTCAATCCATTTTTCAAAAGCCTGGAGGATTGGGTATGCCAGCCGGGTGCGCAATTCTGCCCGCTGCTGGTCATCCAGGTTCTGCTCATCAGCCATGGTTTCTACTTTGTAAAGCAGACTTATTTGCCCCAGTGCATACCTGGCACCGGATTCATCTTCTTTTTCTGCCTCTTTAAATTTACGGCGCGCATGAGCCCAACACCCAAGCAACAATACACCTGTTTTATTCTCATAAATAGAATATGCACCATAACCATCGGATTGAACTGCCCCCTTAAAATCATGCAAAAGTTCAACTATTACTTTTTGCGCCCTCGAACCTTTATCGTAATGAAAAAACACCAGCTTTTCTATTACCGACCTCACTACCCAAAGATATTCTTTTGCTGCTTTTTGCTTTTTCTTATTAATGACAGGGATAGTACTTTCATCCACCTGAATATAATCTGACAAGAGCACAATCTCTTTTAACCGGTAGTACAATGCCCTTAACAGATCACAGGTGTCCTTATGCCATCCGTTAATGGTAGATGCCGGAAACGAAACACCAAGCTGTTTATAGATGGCAATCTGGCGGTGGAAAGGCAGATGGTATAAATATTTTCCTAATTCTAAATCTGCAAGTAAGGAAGCATCGGCATTACTCCTTGGCAGTGGTAAATTAGGCAATGATGCAATACGGATACATTTCCCGGTTTCCTGTTCACCATCATTCTGCTGCAGAATAGCTTTTTTCAATGCATAAACTGGCCGTACAATGCGCCGTACATACAGTTCTCCCGGTTTCAGGTTAAGAACTTCTGTTACTTCTTCATTTATGCGTATCCAGTTTTCATCGATTCCTTCCGGCTCAATGACCTCTGTTTCACGACGGAGATGCTCCGGAAGTGGCATTCGAACCGCCTGTTTCTTCTCTTTTTTAGGTTTATGCCGTTCGTATGAGATAACCTCCTTTTCAGCTTCCTTTGCGCAAGCTTTTTCTTCTGGCAGCATATCCAGGCCGTCAAAGTCAATCCTGCATTGGTTCGGGTCCTGTGGGACATACTTCTCTGTAGATGGTTTCCAGAACTTACGTCTTAACCAGGCAAGCTGGTCGGTAAGCTGACGAATCTTATCATCTTTTTCTTCGATGATACGGTTAAGCTTCTTATTGGTATTTTCTGCTTCCTCTAAGGCCCCCTGGTCGATTTTTCTCAAGCGGGAAAGCTCCTGGTACATGGTGTCACGTTCCTGGAGAAGTTGCTCTGTAAATGCGTCATTATTTTCAAAATTACTCATTGTCCCGCTTGATTATTATGGGGTTGAAAATAATAAAAAAACCTTGTAATACCAAGGGTTTTAGAGCAAATTTATACTATATTTTTTATCTTTTTTTTAGCCTGCGGGGCCTGCTCTTTACTTCCGAAACAATACTCATTAAGTCGTTCCATTTTATCTGAAGTGAGGCTATGTTTTCATCAAATGAAGGTAGTTTGAACGTTCCGTTTTCAAGTTTCTTGTGATAGATTACCAGTCCCCCGTATTCGAGGTGTAAAATCTTCATAATGGTTAGATTCCGGTTGACAAAAATAAACACCTCACCATCCCGTACGTTTCGTTTCATTATTGAGGTTACAATCCCGCTCAGGGTGTAAAAACTTTTACGCATGTCAACCGGACCAGGGTAAAGATAATACTGGAGCTTGTTATGTAAATGGAACATTCCGCTTAATCGTAGAGGTGAACCAATCTTTGCAGAAGGGGCAGGTCCACCTGGTTTCTTACTTTTAATACAGTGCCATTGGGAAAAACCAGTTCCAATAAAACAGGAGCATCCATTTCCCTGGCAGATGGGTGGGTTCGTAAGTGGTGGTACTTTTTATGTGTAGGTAACTGCTTTCCTCCAATGGTTAGCGGAATGAAAACTTTAGGCTGAGCTTCTTTTAGTTTACTTTTTTTCAACCAGTAGTAAAAAGTTGAAGGAACGATACCTTCGTTGGCACAAAAATCCCGGACAGTTAATCCGGATTCCTTTTGCCGCTTTAATAAGTCCTGAAACAAAGCTTCGGTCATAATATTTTTTGCCGGTAAACTTACTGTCTCAGGATTCTTTTAGCAATAAGTACCACGTCGAATGCTTACATTGGATGAATGGTGCTGAATCCGGGAGGGGAGTCGTTCGTAATAGTATGTTGTTTAGTGCATAAAATTAAAAACGGATTAATTTGGAGATTGTAATATCCGGGTGGAGTGGAAGATATCGAATAAGCAGAAGATAGAAGCCCTGAAAGGGCGGAACAGCAATAGCCGGGGGCGCAGCCCCCGGTAATGAGCGGGAGCGAATACGGTGCAACCGACACGTAGTTTGAAAAGGATACGTTGCATGCGCCGAATATGCAGGGCGTGGGTAAAAAAAAGTGCTTGCAAGAAC
>CAZVSU010000139.1:0-3225 GCA_964629645.1 uncultured bacterium
GGTGCAGTGGTCGGGGAAGCAAGAATCCAGCTCCTTTAGGGGCTGGTAGTTCAATCAACCAGACTATGAAGAGCAACAATTAATTGCGGAATTAGTGAATGATCAGAGATTTAATAAATGGGGGAAAGGTGATAGTGAACGTCATTACGCCGACCCATACGTGGTAGCTTTAGCTAAGGTACATGATTTAAACGTAGTTACCTATGAAACTGGACGGCATAATAATACGATCGGTTTAGCGTGTGAAATTCTCGAGGTTGAATGTATAAGATTTTCTGATGTGTTGAGATTAGAAAAATTGAATTATTAGAATCTTTCCTACCGTCTGTTTAGTTAATAACCCAAGTCATTATAAAAATTAGTTTGAAGTTGAAATAAAAAATTCTAAGAAGAAGGTTTCTTTGGATCGATCTACCCGATAATTAAGCTTTGATCGTAGAAATCAGTCTCTCTACTCTCTATAATTAGAAAATCACCATCGATATCATAAAGTCTATCGATATCCTCTTTCAAATCGGTGTAGACCTTATTGCGTTTAAATTTAAATGTCGGTGTTAAATAATCTTCGCTCGCATCAAACGCCTTACAGCTTATTGCAAACTTTTTTGGAACCGAAAAATCTGCTATCTCTTCGCAAAATGAGAGAACTTCTTCCTTCATTAATCCCTGAATTTCTTCATTTCTTATCAAGTCTCCCCAAGTCTTGTATTCGATGCCATGTTCTTCAGCATATTTTTTAAAAGGTTGTTGATATGGAACGATGATTGAAGTCAAATATTTCTTGCTGTCGTCTCCCACCAAAAGAATTTGCGCGATTTTTCGAGACGCAGGCACAATCATGTTCTCAATTATAGCTGGGCTAATCATTTTCCCCGTCATTAATTTAAGAATGACCTTTGCTCTCCCTTTTATTTTTACATATCCATCTTCATCAATTTCAGCAATATCTCCCGTGTGCAACCAGCCTTCACTGTCTATAGTTTGTTCCGTTATTTTTGGCTTTTTCCAATAACCTTTCATGATCATGGGTCCCCTGATTAAAAGTTCTCCTTCTGGAGTTAGTTTTTGTTCGACGGGTTCATAAGGGTTGTCTGCAATGTCTATTGTGGGTCCAATGGAACCTAATTTTGTGTATTCGTCAACAGCTCTGCTGATTTTAGGATGATTATTGGAATTATAAGCTGTCCTCAGCATGTGAGTCACCGGTGCGGTTTCTGTCAATCCATAACCTTCCAGTAGGTTGAATTTAAGACCATTGAAAATAATCATGAGATCATGTGAAATCGCCGCTGAGCCGCTCACCATCATCTTCAGCCGACCACCCAATTTTTTTCTAAGGACTCTCCCAACTATAAAAGTTAAAATCTTAGTTCTTAAACTCAAGCCAAACGGTGCTTTTTTCCCCTGTATTTTATATTCTGCATATTCTTTTCCAATGTCCATGGTATAATTGAAGACTTTTTGTACCATCTTGGGCATGGTAGTAAGTTCCTCTAACATGATGTTGTAAAGCTTTTGATAGAGATAAGGAATGCCGACCACAATCATGGGCTTAAATGTTTCGAATCCTTTTCTTATCTTATCAGCGTCGTATTTGCCAATAATATTCATGGTCGCTCCAACATAGAAAACGCAGTAATAGTCGATTGTTCTACCGAACGAGTGGGAAAAGGGCATGAGTGTCAAGAAATCCATTTCCCAGGGTTTTTCACCTTTTCGCAATGTTGCAGCAACCGAAATCGCCAAATAAGCATCAGAGAGAAAGTTCTTCTGGGTTAACATGACACCTTTTGGAACACCTGTAGTGCCCGAAGTGTATATTAAACTCGCTAAATCATCCTCTTTTACCTCAAGGATCGACTCTGCCATCAATCCAGGGTGTTCTATTTCGTATTTTTCCCCCATTTTTATGAAATCTGAAAAATTATAGATATTATCTTTTTTCAGTTCATCGCTAAAAGGGTCAATTACGACAATATCTTTTAAATCATGTAAATTTTTTTGAATGGCGAGCACTTTTTGTAAGTTGTCCTCTGTATCGATAAATATCAATTTGGTATCAGAGTCCTTTAGAATATACTCGATTTCTTTAGGTTTTAACGAGGGATATACTGCCACCGTAACACCTCCCAAAGCTTGAACGCCTAAATCGGAAAATACCCACTCTCGCCGGGTTTCTGAGCAAATAGCAATACGATCGGATTTTTTGTAGCCTAAGGAGTGCAACGCTCCAAAGCTCGCCCTCATATATTCACCAACCTCATTATAAGTGAGAGAGCCTACAGTTTCTCCATCCTCTTCGAACCACCTCATTGCGATTTTATTTCCAAACTTTTTAATCGTCCCGAGCGCCATTTTTGCGAGATTTTCATATCGTGTAATCTCGAAATATTTATTCCATTTGTTTTTAGCCATTAAAATTCTCTACTCTATTCAATTCAAATAATTATTACTGATAATCAATAATTAGTAATTGATTTAAAACTATAAAAACATTAAAAAGTTATTCTTGGCAGACTACAAATCCTAAAAAGAATAAGAGATTTAAAAAGAGAATTTCTCACTTTAGCTGAGATAACAATTGAAGTTATTATAACGCTCCATTTTATTGCATTTTTTATCCTTTTTGCATTCCTATGATGAAACTTTTTAGTTATTTACTTTAATTATTTGTTTGGATAAGGACGAGAGACATTATTTTTTGCAAATTTTCCATAACCTTTTTTTAAGCCAATAATTCTGAATAATTATTCAAATTAAAAAGAGTCAAAAAAAGAAAATGCCCAAATACTTACAATCATCAGTAGATGAGGTTCAAACCAAATCAGAAGTAGAGGATCTAATTAACAATAATGAAAAGGTCATAATAAGTTGTGGTCGAAATGGTCCCATGTGCTTACCTGTTTATGGGGCTTTTGAAGTTCTGAAGGAAAAGTATACAGATATTAAATTTGCAGTGATGCCATTTGATATCCCCGAAGCATCAATAATTCGAGAATTACCCGAATGTCGTTCCTTTATGGGTCTTCCATTCAATATCTATTACAGAAATGCTAAGGTTGTCGGTGCCACGTCATCAATTCAGAAAGCAAAAGAAATAAAAACAAGCATAAGTAAACATTTTTCATAGTTTGATAATCTATTCTTTGATTATAATTGTTATATTGACGTTTAAAAGGAAATTATGACAAAATTCGATGTAATAATTATCGGTGCGGGTCCAGC
>CAZVSU010000140.1:0-3214 GCA_964629645.1 uncultured bacterium
AGTACAACATCCCGGACATCCGCCTGCTCTTCGAAAGCGACGTCCGCTTCCTGCAACAGTTCTAATACGGCCGGTTTCAGCCTCCCGGACATATTCTCGGTGTGCGAGATTTTCCTCTGGCGGAACATAAACTCCAAATGTTTATGGGGTTGCCAAAGGTGCTGCGCCCCGTATTTCGTAATCTCATGAAAGGCTGCCTCCAAGATCGTATCTTCATCGGTAAACACTAACGCCGAGAAGTCGGCAAGGAGACAGCCCATGAGTAACACAAGCGTAGCCAGTATCGGTGTGGATGTCCATCAGAAGTTCAGTACCGTTGCCATGAGCGACGCTGACGGCCGCGTGCTTCATCGTCGTCGTCTGGAGCATTCCGATCGGGAGGCGCTTCGGCGGGAGTTTCGGCAGTGGCCTGCGGGCGTTCCCGCAGTACTTGAAGCGTCGTTTGGCTGGGGGTGGCTTAGCGACGTGATGGATCAGGAAGGAATCGACGTGCGGTTATCGAACTGTTACAAGGTCGAGCAGATGCGCAAGGCCCGCGGTATGGTCAAGACCAACGAGAAGGACGCGGCGTTACTGTCCTTGCTGCCGCTGGAGCCGACGCCCTGGTGGGAGGTCTGGCGTGCCCCGGCCGACGTTCGCAACGCGCGGGAGTGGATGCGGTATCGGGCGGACATGGTTGAGTTGCAGACCAAGACCAAGAACCGTATCCATGCGATTTTCCATCGCCACGGAATCTACCATGAGTTCTCGGACCTTTTCGGCGCCGGGGGTCGCGCGTTCCTGGCGCAGCTTTGCCGGGACGGTCACGCGGCATTACCTGATGGAGCGTTGGCGGCATTGCGCGGTCATGTTCGGTTGCTGCAGAACATCCGAACACAGTTGGCGGAAGTGGCCCATCGACTTCATCGCCGGCTTCAGCGGGATCGGCTTACCCGCTGTCTGGACAGCGTTCCGGGGATCGGGATGATTCTGGCGCATGTGATTCAGGCAGAGGTCGGACGTATCGAGCGGTTCCGCAATCACAAGGCGTTGGCGTCTTACGCGTTGCTGGCGCCACGTTCGGATGACAGCGGCGAAGCGAATCCTCGCCGCGCGCCGAAGGGCCGGCATCTGGGCAACCGAGGCAACAAGACGCTGAAGTGGGCGTTCGTCGAAGCCGCCCACGGCGCGGTTCGCAAAGGCGGCAAATGGCGTGCGATGTACGATCGTCACACCGACGGCGGGCGCAAGAACTGTGGTCGCGGATATATCAAAGTGGCGCGGGAACTGGTAAAAGTGGTATATGCCGTTTGGAGAAAAGAGATCCCTTATGATCCGAACCCCGCTCGGCAAGCGGGACGAGGTCGACTGACGATGATGCGGCAGAAGAACAAAAAGCGAAGACGTACTCGTTCGGGAACGGGCCAGCTCAATCACCCTATGGTCGTTGCCGGATAGGCTTCAGATCTCTTTGTATATGGGCCGCCCGCACCGGACGAGATCGTGTAGCCCGTGGGGATGGAAACATCCCCGCGGGCAAGCATGGGCGTAAGCGTACAAATGAATAGCTGGACCGGACCAGGTCCTGAACCGGTGCACGAACGAGGAAAAGTAATCGAGCCGACCAAGGACGCATTAAAAGCGCCCTGCGCATGAGGTATTGCGCCGTGGAACGCAAAATTCTTCCGAATGCGTCAAAAAGATTCAAAAACAACGGTTTCCGAAACTTGACAGTCGGCAGCCTTTCATGAATAGGGTGCGTAAGACACGATCCCGACAGGGAGCGTGTTTACGCACGCGCATATTCTGAACAAGAAGATGCCGGTTTTCCCAGGTGATGATGAGCACATACGCGTGCGCCTTGCCCCGTTGGGGTAGTCGCTCATTCTTCGAATTCGCGATCTACGCACCCTACGATTTTGCTACGCGAATTTGCTCACATCCCAAAAGGCAGGTGCTCCGGAAGTGCCATGATTTAATCTCGCACACGATTCTCGGAAAACTCCTGATTTTACCAATCCTCCCCCTTCGATTCGTCGATAGTCATAATACGGCAACTCATGCTACAGGAGCAAGATGTGCTTTTCGCGCCAAAAACTCGGCAGCTTTTGACCGATCGCGACGTCGATAAGATCAATGCTGCACTCGCCGGTTGCGCACAAAGAACGTCGATCCGCATCGTTCCCGCCGTCGCCGCCAGATCCGGCCAATACGAACACGCCGAAGACATGGTCGGCCTCTGGTCGGCTGCACTGGGGCTGGCACTGGTCTGGTGGATCCTGGCGAGTTCGTCCGTCGGTGAAGAATGGATCGGCGAAGGACCGGTCTGGTCAGGCGGTATCATCCCCATTCTGCTTGCGACTGTGGGCGGTTTCCTGATCGGCGTGCTTTTGTCCAATCGCCTCGGGTGGCTGCGACGTCTTTTTGTCACCCGCGGGCAGCTTCGCCACACAGTCGAGCGCCGCAGCGAGCAGATGTACGCCACGATTTCCAGCCGACAGCATTCCCAACCGGCGATCCTGCTTTACCTCGGTATCTACGAGAAAAAGGCCAATTTGGTCGCGCCTGCGGAAATAAAAGAAAGACTGGGTGCTGAAAAGCTCCAGGATATCCTCCGCCGCGCGGAATCCTGCATCGAAAAGTCTTTCGATGCGGATACGTTCTGCCAGGTCCTTGTTGACCTGGCGAACCAACTCAGAGAGACTCACCCGCCACAAAACGCCGAGACCCCCGCATCGAAACTTCAAATGGTGGCATAGCAGGATTCAGGATTGGCGATTGTCGATTGAAGATTGGAAAACGCTTCAATGCCTATATCGGGGGCTTCAAAAGCAGCGTTCAATCATCACTCGAAAATCGTCATTCACCAATCCTCACGCTCCCCTTTTCCGTCGCGTGAAGACATTCCCGGGCATCTGCTCGACCAGTCCCTTCAGCACGAGCATGGTCATCACCGACGCCGCTTTTCCGCTGGGCACTTCGGTGATACGGACCAGTTCGTCCAGCCCGATCGGTTCATCTTCCATCGCCCGGAGGATCGACTTTTCCGTATCGTCCAGCCCCGGCGGAAGCGCGGGCCCGGTTGGCTCGTCTTCCACTTCGCGAAGCGACTCGCCGACGTCGCCGAGTTCGTCCAGGATGTCGTCCAGGTTTTGCACCAACGGTACGCCGCCGCGAATCAGTTCGTTGGTTCCCTGACTCAGCGGCGAGTCCACCCGACCCGGCAGCGCCAGAA
>CAZVSU010000141.1:0-3174 GCA_964629645.1 uncultured bacterium
ATAAGGAACGAGTGAAAAATTTTTATTTTATAAGGAGGGGAAAATCGGATATTTTTTGCTCCAAGTATTCGCAAAAAAATGAATTTAAAAAAAATGATAAAAATATTATAATACATTTATATTTTATAACTTTACATTAAACATTATGGATATTTTTCAAAAAGGTGATTACAGACCAATACCACATTCTTTTAAAACTAAAGGAATTATTGCATTAGAAGAATTAACAAAATTTCAAGATGAATTTCAATCTTATGACACTGATACAACAATCAATGAAATAAGAGATTCTATTGTTGGTAATTATTTAGGGTATGATTTGTTAAATTTCAATAAGCATGGATTTGATGGTAAAAGCTCAAAAACTGAGAAATTTCTTGAAGTGAAACAATGTAGTGTTTTTTCTAAAAGATTAGGTGGAACATGGAATGACACAAATGAAGAAAAAGCCATAGCTTTTAGTGATGAAAGATTATTTACGGCTGTTGGAATTTGGAAAGGGGCAGCAGATTTACAATTTATTGTATATGGGCAACATGTAGATTTAGGAAAATATCTATTAGAAAGAGTTAGAGTAGTTGCAGATACAAGTACGCGTTCAACTCAAAATATTGGAATAGAAAAAATGATTAAGGAATATAATTTTAAAGTTATTGTTCCGCCAGACAAGAAAAAAGAGTTTGTATATAAATTATTAGTAAATTATGGAAGAAATATACCAACATATTTAACAATGGATGATCTTTTAACCATTAATGATGTTTAACATGTTTCAAATTTATAATAAAAGTTCATATTCATTAGAAGATGTAGAAGATAATTCTATTGACTCAATAATCACTGATCCTCCTTATGGGATTTCATATCAAAATAATTATTGGGATAAAGATTTGCCAAGTAAGGAAATTTGGGAGAATAGTTTAAAAAAAATTAAGCCAGGTGGTTTTGGTTTGGTTTTTAGTTCTGTGAGATTAATGCATAGGTTAATGGTTGATTTAGAAGATAGTGGGTTTTTAATTAAAGATGTGTTATTTTGGTCTTATCTAAATGGAATGCCAAAAAGTAGAAATGTTGGTTTATCAATAGATTCAGAGCTAAATATTGAAAGTGAAAAAGTTGGAGAATACAAATATGTACAAGGATATAAAAAAAATGGTGCTGATAATTATAAGATAGAAAAAAAACATAAATTATCTCCTAGTTCAGAGTTGGGAAAAAAATATGATGGAGCAGGATTGGGACTGAAACCAGCATATGAACCAATAATTTTAATACAGAAACCATTAGAAAAAGGTTTAAATGTTGCCCAAAATATAATTAAATATGGTACTGGGGCATTAAATTTTGAAGACACAAGACTTCCTTATAATGAAAATGAAGGTAAGGTAGGACATAATCCTCATGAAAAAGGTAGAGTTCCAGCAAATATATTGAGGACTGATGAATTTAAAGATGGATATGATAAATTTTTTTTAGTACCAAAAGTTAGACAAAGCAAAGAGGATTTCAATTTTCATCCGACACTAAAACCAGTTGAGTTGATGCAACATTTGGTAAAGCTAACAACATTTGATGAACAATTTGTTTTAGACCCCTTTATGGGTAGTGGATCAACAGGATTGGCTTGTATAGAATTAAAAAGAAAATTTGTAGGTTATGAAGTTGATAAGGATTATTTTAAAATTGCAGAAACAAGATTAAATAATAAAATTAAAGTACCAAGTTTATTTTAATAGGTGTTTTGGGCTACGGGCATTCACCCCTTTAATTCCCCTCTGCCCTCCGCCCAAAACGAAAATTTTTCACTCGAACAAATGATAAAAGAGACTTGAAAATACGCTAAAGCCACATTGCATTCTCACTCCGCTATCGCTTCGTTCGGGTCGCCTAACAGGGCTTATGAGGAAATTTGCTCGGCTTCCTCCAGAGGCGGACAGGCACAATTTTCCCAAATCCCGGACACTCGGAGCTTCACATAACTGCAGACATTCTATGTTATCCCCTAGGTTTGGCACCTAGCAGGTCTCCAAGGTGCCAAACCTATTAACTTTAAACTAATTTCACAAAACCAGTTCTTCTAAAATCTTTTGAAAAAGGAGAGAAAAAATGCCTAAAAAAATCAGGTTTATGCAATTAAGACGCGAAGACGGAAAGCCTGGCAAAAAACGCTCCAATTTCTCGACTAGAAGCCTCCGGCTGAATCCTAATGCCCAAACTATGATGCATCATCTGGTTAACCGGCCAGGAGATTTCATTAAGCAAAGAGGCCGCTAAAAATGCGCTTTGCAGCTTCAAATCCAAACCTGAGTGCCTGGCTAAAAAGGCTACTCGGGTTTTTTGTTGGTCTAAATTTACCTTTATGCTATATTAAAAAAATCTTAATTTTTTCTAAATTTAATCTTTTTATTTCCAGCAAGACAAATAGTGATTTAATTTTTTATAAAAAATGAAAAAACCTATTCTGCCGCCTACTTATTTTATAATTTCATTATTATTAATACTAGCCGGCCATTTCTTTCTGCCTTTAATGAAAATTGTTCCGACGCCCTATAACTTCTTGGGCCTGGCCTTAATTCTATTCGGGATTATCCTCAATCTCTGGACTGATTCTATTTTCAAGAAAAAACGAACCACTGTAAAACCTCATGAAAATCCAAGTTTTTTTATTGCCAAAGGCCCTTTCAAGCTAAGCCGGCATCCAATGTATCTGGGCATGGCTTTCATTCTATTGGGATCAGCTGTTTTTCTGGGCTCCTTGACGGCTTTTGTTTTTCCGATTATCTTTATAATAATCATAGAAAACAAATTTATCTCTTTGGAAGAAAAAAATTTAGAAAATAAATTCAGCCAAGAATATCTTGATTACAAGGAAAAAGTCAGGCGTTGGATTTGATAAAATATTTTGACAAATCGACTGTTCTTTCAAAATATCTGCAAAAATTTCAAAAGGAAAGGAGAAAAGTTTATGCCAAAAATTAAGCGGAAAAATCTGGCAAAAAGAATCAACATTACAACCATTGCCCATAACGCCAGAAAAGTGGCTGGCAGGTTGGGAAACACCAGCATTGTCATAACAGATCCCGCTCGATCACGAAAAACTCATCTTTCCCGATGAAGGAGGATTACCTATGACAAATCTCCATGCTAGGGTTTGGCCAAACTTTGGAAAACTGA
>CAZVSU010000142.1:0-3099 GCA_964629645.1 uncultured bacterium
GCAATATCATAAATTTGTTGTAGTGAAATCCTATGGCATAATTGCTTAGTTCGTTTAACCAAATGCTTTGGAATCTTATTCTTGCGAATCTTGGCTTGATAAATCTTAATTGAGTGTGGCAATTTGTTTATTCCAATTTCTAATGTTTTTTCCATGTATTTTGCACCTCCTATCTGTAAATTAAAAAAGAATTACTTAAATTCCTACTTCATTCACGGTTGGAAAAATTCTGCTATGATTGAAGGCTTTCTGAAAATCTTGGGAACTTTCGCAAAATTTAATAAGTTCTATTAAATCTTTATTTTGCATGTAGATAGGGATATTCTGATAGCCTAACTGCAACATAATAGAGTCTAATTGGTTATGAATTTCCAAGACTTTCCATAAATCAGTGCCTTTGATTCGGTTTATTGCACCCACTAAGTAGGCATACCATAAGGCTTTATCTTGAAAAGAAACCTTCATATTCTTATATTTGTCTAATTTCATGTATTTTTCACCTCCTTTACTAAAGCATTGATTCCGCTTTATATTCCTTTGGAATAGTTCTATCATTCCAAGCAATTGATTGGGAATCCGAAATGAATCTTCTTTTCCCACTTTGAAAAGTAAATTTCTTATGATTGATTTTAGAATAAACTTCTTCTCCATAATGATGGCTTTGGGCATATTGACAATACTTCTCAGCCATAACAAGCCGTTTACGGATTTGTTGCTCTATTTCTTCCATATTTTGACTACTTTTTAAAATTTCATTAATTTTTGCTCTATCTAATCCTTTCAATTTCAAAAATGGTTGCATTTTAAACTCGGAATCAATTTCCGATTTAACTCCATAAGCCAAATAGGCTTTGGGTGCTAAGAATTTAATGGTTTTAAATTTGGCTTCATTATCCCAAGCACCTAATTCTTTAGAAATTGGTAATTGCTCTGCTATTTCCTTATCAATTGCTACTGAATCAGTGTCGCAATAATAGACTTTCCCACCAATAGATTCAACCAATTTCATTTGTTGATATAAATTAATACGAGCATAAGCGGTTGTAAACGTGGCTAAGGTAATATTTTGAAAAGGTTTCTTGGATTCTCTTATCTCATCAAATTCCACTACATAACGACCTAAATCAGTATAATGTTTTAACTTAACATAGGGTTCAAATCCATACTTTTCTTCCAAAGGAGTTAATTCCTTTTCTAATTCTTCTCGCTTTAAATCCATAAAACTTACGGCATTCCGAAAATCATAAAATAACTTATAATCTCGTTGCTTCATTAACATTCTTTGACCAAATTTGCCATACAATCCATTCATAAAGAGTTTAGCCATAGCATTTTGCCCTTTATGATTCTTCTTATCAAAGGTTAAGCGGTATTGATAGAGTTTATCAATATAATTTTCAAAAATTTTGGCTTTCTCAGGGTAGATTAGACCCTTTATAACCTTAATTTCATAATTCTGTTTATAGGCTTCTTGCAATTCTACTGAAGTATAAATCCATTGCCTTTCTGTATGAGTAAACATTACTTTTTGATTATAGCGAATTGGAAGTAAGGGATAATTATCTTTTTCATTTGGTTTGATAATGGCTTCAATTAAACCAAGTTTATCAACCCTACCTTCAATTATATCATGCAAATATCCTTTTTCATGCACCCATTTAGGTTGCCCAATTGGATAATACTGATTTTTCATTTCTGAAGGATACATCGAATTTCTATCTCTATAAACTAAATTGGTTTGCTCTGATTTATCAAAAACCTCGCACCGACCACCAAAATAACTCTTTCTAACAAATTCTTCTTTCTCATAGTCTATATGATATGAAAGATTAAATTTCTTTGATTTATTTCCACTACTAAAGTATAAGAAAGGATTTTCAATTCCATGAAGGTATTCACAGTTTTTCAAATTTTCTTTAATATCATGGAACATTTGCATTCTAAAAGCCTTTAGAGTTAAAGAACTTGCTGAAATAGTCGAGCAAATATCTACATTCATTAATTCAAATACAGATTTACGGAGTTTTTCGATAACTAACCACAACGCTTGTGTGTCGTTAATATTGTGGGCTAAGACCTTTTTCATATCGCTAAGCGACCAGAAACTATACGGTTTATTGAAAATATGTTTACAATCAATTTTCCGATATTTTGCTGGTATATCCCACCCCAATTCTGCTTTCTCTTGGGAACTAAGTAAATATTGAAAAGAATCCACAAATTTTACTCGGAAATCATCCACAATAACACAAATAACATTAGACCCACTTCTAATGAATTTACTTTCTACATTAATCTTATTGAGATATTTCTCTAAATGCCGATAATCAAACCATAAATTATGCACGTAAACCATTTGATAATGAGTTTTATCCTTATATGAACCTAAAAAATCAAATATCTCACCGAAATTCCCATTACAACCGCTAATATTCTTCAAATTCTTATAGCGACCTTTAGTTCGATAGGTAAAATTCCAACAAAATATCTCACTCCCAATCAAACCATCTTTAGTCTCTATATCGAAAGTGCATATCCTTTCTCTTCTTAAAGATTTTTGTGGTTTTAAGGGAGTTAAATACACTCGATTATAAATAGGCATACTTAAACTCACCTATCTATAATATTCTACTACTACTTTAACCACTTTTCCAAAGGTGCTACTTTGGGGAATCCGATTATAACCATCAAAGATTTCCCACGTATATAGATTATTCTGATTACTCTGATTGCTCCATTTGATAATTGAATCCATTATAGAGTCTTGAGAAGTAGGAGTATTGGGTAATACTTTAGTAGATTTCCAATCAAATGTATTGTGAGTAATTCTGGTTTGAATGAATACTCTAATACCCCTAAATTCATTGCGAATTGGTGTATTGAATAAGGTTTGAGAAATGGGGTCTATAAAATTCACTACATCTTGATTGGAATTGGCTGGTAAATCTATTTTAACTCCATTAACAGATGGAATTGGTTGAATAGGTTGCCTATATATCGAAATAAGGGCTTCTTCCCAGCGTAAACGTTGGGGAGTGCCACCACGCCTTCTTGGTTGGGCATTACCCATAAGTTCTAAATTGCGTGAGTAGGAATCCG
>CAZVSU010000143.1:0-3047 GCA_964629645.1 uncultured bacterium
TCATCGGCAAAGATAATTGTCGTTCACCGGCAAAGATAATTGTCGTCATATACTTCGTCGCGATCAAAAAATCTGGTGCGCCTGCGAGCCCCTCACGTCAAACCAAAGAGATTGGAGGTGGAGAGACAAGTTCAGAACTTTTGATTGGGGAAAGATAGAGTTAACCTCTTTTCTAGCTAATGCTCTCAAGGTAGCTTAAAAAGATGTCGTATAGTGAGGAAGGTCCCCTTGAGATAAGCTTTTCTTGGGTTACTTCACAAACTATGATTCCTGAAAAGAATAGTTCCTGAATAGCGGTAGGTCTTCCATCATTTCCTCCAAAAGCTACTTGCCATACCCCAGCACCGCTAATACCTCCGAAACTGCACGGAAGTGAATCAAGAGTAGGCCCAAGTTGATGAACACCTATGTCGGCACTCATAGAGTATTCTGCGGGTACGTATGTAGGGAAGTTAGTCCGATAGGTGCCTCCCGATACATATAGGCCGTCGTATCTTGAGTGTAGGATATTATCGTTGTCCTGTACGGCATCTTCTCGCGGGGCTCCATCCACAGCCCAACACCAATCATTATCGGAACAGCAGTAATAATCAAAATTATTCTTATATTTAGATTTATAGACGGATAGGTCTACTATTTGCTTTTTTGACTGTTTAAGAATATTTTCAACGACATCCGCATCAAGTTCTATCATACAGATGTCAAAAAAATCCTCGGAATAACGGGCATTCTCTCTTAGCTTTTGGAGACCTTGCTCGGTATCTAAGTAATGAAATTTTTTTATAGGAATCCGACCGTTAATAAAAAACGTGGGGTCCTCGGTAGCGATAAAAGGTGCAAAAACCTCTCGTGTGTTGAGAAAATCGGCGATTACATGTGTTGCTGTTAGTATTCCTGACATGCCGTTATATTTTACGAGAGTTCCTGTGCCGCCACTTCCTAATTGCGGCAACCCAGAAATTGGGAGAGAATGCTTCCTCAGCTGTTGCTTTAATGTGTCGTAAACAGCTGTGTTCCTTAAACTACCCAAAGTCATAGTATTTGTGTTTTTGCTGGTGGAATTTGACACTAGACCCTTTACCCTTCTTCAAATTTTGAAAGGAGTAAAGTCTACTTCATTCAAAATTCACTTGCAAGGTTTAATAAGGTTTTGAGCAGGGAAAAGAGCTTTCTAAGGGTGCCTGCTTTTGTTTTAGCCACAAATATAAATGTTCCGTAGCCCTAAGATCATCTTCGTTGTAATTGATGATGTCGTTGAGGATTTCGGGATTGCCCGATTCTAGCCACTCCTCGTACCAGAAGACGCTTTGACCTCCTCCAGCTTTTTCATGTCGCCATTTGAACTTTAGGAACTCTGATTTAGCAATGTCCTTGATAGAGTAGAAATAGAGCGGGAAAATCACCGATTTTTGAACCACCTTTTCTATATCAACGAGGCTTTCCATGAACTTTTTGCGGGAGGGTTTATCACCGTACTTTTCTGCAAGCTTGTTGAGGTGAGAGCGTTCATAGTCGGCATAGTGGATGACTTGGTAATGAGATGGTAAAACATCCAGCCAGTTTAGAAAGTTGTCCCACAGCTCTTTTTCTTGTTCGGGGCTTTCGGCAATAAAGTAGAGGAAGTATTTATCAGGGGTTTCATCAAAGCTCCTGTAGCGACAGTATTTTGTAGCGAGCTTCCTTTCAGGGTCGCCTACTACCCAGAAGCCAAATAGGTATTCGACTTTTTGCCAGGGGCTCCCTTCAATGTCAAAGAAGAGTTTTAGAGGTGCGTCATCGCCAAACTTTGGCTTATCTAGCCAAATGATTCTATTTTCTCGAAGAGACCGCGCTTGCAGTTGCGCTCTTCTGAGGGTATCAGAAGGCGCATAAGGAATAGGTGGGAGTTCATCAATATCAGCGCTCAATAACTGGTTGACGGTTGAAAGCCCCGTATCTCTTAAGGCGGACACTGCCCTACCATCGAGTTTGTAAATTAGAGAGATGTCTTGTTTTTGCTTCGCTTCCGCGAGCATTTCTTTAAACCAAGGGCTGTTCTTTGCTTTGCTTGTGACAGTTAGCGGGGGTCGCTTACCTCTCATGACATCGGCAATAGCCTTGCACATGGACGCGGCTTTCTCTTGGTCTTTATCGATGGTTAGGTCAACTGGCAGGTGATGCCCCTCAATATTGATGATTTCCCCCGATAGGGTTTTGGTATCGAAAAGCACATCTAATACCCAACCGTAGGTGATAAGCTGGTAACGTTGAAGAGGCTTGATAGAGCTGCTGGACTTGATGTCTATGGGGATATATGCCCAATTGCCCAAATTGGTCTTGCCTTCAACTTTCTTCAAGATGTCAGGGCGTCCAAGGTATGTAACCCCATCGATTTCGGCTTGGATAGTCCCTTGATAGATGAGAGGCGTACCTTGTTTCATCAGGTCAAGGGTCGATTGTATAGCATCCTGCTGGTTTTCATTTTCAACTGAGGTAACTTGATATTTTTGTATGATTTCTCTTTCATGCGTGACCCCGTCTTCCATCAGCTTGAGGGCAAAGCTAGACATCGGCTCTTTTTTGGAGGGGTCTCCGAAATGCTCATACCATATCCAAAGAGGTTGGCAGTCGTAGAGGAATAGGTGGGTAGGGGTGATACAAATTGGGGCAGTAGGGTTGGGGGAACGAAGAAGGGACATAGCATCACCCCATCGCGGAGTGTTGATAGAGGTATTTCTGAAAGCCTTCGAATACCTGGCCGATTTGTTCTGGTGCTCCTAGGTCGGCTATCGCGTCATTGATGGAATTGTGATACTTCAATCGGAGCATGGGCCCGAGCTTTTCTCTGTCTAGTTCATCGACTCCACCACGAATATAGTGTGAGAGAACGAATTCAAGGAAGATTTGTTGCTTTGTGTTAAAGTGCTCGGAGATGATGATTTTAGCATTGGAGGCTCTTTCTTCTCTTGTCAGGGTCGGGGCAGCGTAGGCAACATGAGCCAGGACGTCAAAGAGGTCACTTTTTTCAGCATCGATGATGCGTTGCATCTCTAAAAGCTGCTCGCGAC
>CAZVSU010000144.1:0-3011 GCA_964629645.1 uncultured bacterium
CAACCCCCTCACCCACTTCGACGAGTACGGCCTCTTCGATGACTACTGGGATATGACACCGTATGAAGCAGGTATGTTCAATCGAGATGCTCAATTTGCAGGATCTATGTATGCCATGCAAGCCACAATAAATGGTCTCAGTCATACCTTCTCTCATCCACGTACTCAAGGTTTAATGCAGATGGGAGCCGGTTTTGCTGAAATTCAAGTAGGGTCGTCTTTAGTCATTGGGTCTTGTGGTTTAAGTGCTCCCGCAGGCGGCATGCTCGCTGTACACGGAATAGATAATTTTAATGCTGGCTTACAGAAACTCATGACAGGGGAGCATTTTGATACTCACACTTCAAAAGCACTATGTGCTGCTGGAATGTCTCGAGAGAGTGCTGCCCTTACAGAGGGTGGTATAGCTATTTTAGGTTGCGGTTTGGGACTACGTAATTTGAATTTTCAATCGATAAACAAAACTTCAAGTACAGTTTACGCAGCCAGCGAACAAATAGCAGCGTCTGAAGCTGCTGTGAGTGAAGGGTGGTCTTTGCGTCCTGGTGGAGGCGGTGCAAAAATAAATGGCAGGTGGTACACTGAGCATGCTTGCGAACGCATTGCACCCGAAACCCCCGAAGTAATGTCGATTCTAGAACGAAGGGCTCTACAACGAGCTCAAGCTCAAGGCATTGAGTTACAAACAAAAGCATTTAAAAAATGGTGGAGTAAATACGGCCCAGATGCAAGGGGAATTCCTCCAATGGTTGTCGAAGCGGAGATAGCAAACCCAGGTTCAACAAGCATTGAGGTCGTCATTAATCACAAAGGGGATGTCGTAACCGCAATACCAAGAAAAGGAGGATAGTTTGTTTGTGAGTATACCCGATTTAAGGTCGTGTTTTGATACAGTTCTCAATTCAACTAACGAAGAGTTAGGCCATTATTTCTACCAGATTACCAGAAACGATGGATACAAAATAATTTGTATCATTACACCTCGAGATCATGATATTTCTATCATTATTTCTGACAACTTGAATGCTGAAATCTCATCACTTTCTATTGGGAAGTGTGCTGAAGTTCGAGTTATCGATAAAGAGAATAAAGTTATAGAACTTTTTCATGGTAACGGCAGAGGCAGGGGTATTATTAATCTATTAGGCAATCCGATATATACTTATAATGATTGAAATTAAGATACGCCGCAAACGAATTAAAGATGCATTTCGAAACACACACCCCACAGATACACATCATATAAGGAGAAAAAAAAAGATGAAATTGAACTTACTGGATATTCTGTGTTTTTTTGAACAGCAGCATCCAAAAACGAATGAAGCTGAGGGGTTGTATTATTATGAGGTTGAAAGAGACGATGGTCTGAAAATTATTTTTTCATTTGAATTAGAAAAAAAATCTGTCTCCGTTGTCATAAGAAATCAAAGTAATCGAATCGTATCGCAACTTCAATTAACCAATTGTTCGGAAATCAATATTTTAGACGACAAAAGAAAATTGCTTGAAATATGGCACAACAACCGAGAGGATAGGTGTTTTGTCTCACTTTTCGGTAACATCATATGCTCTTACGATAGTCCTTACGAGGAATAATCAAGAGTTGTGCTTAAGATAAAAAAACGTACCACTTAAAAAACATCAAAGACGGCCGCGAGCCTCTACGCCTACGTCCACAACAACCCCCTCACCCACTTCGACGAGTACGGCCTCTTCGATGACCTCATCGACCGCGATGCCTACGAAGCGGAAAACTTTGATCGCTCTGCTTATGCGGCTGGAACCATGGCTGGACTACATTCTGGATTTAGTGTCGCAAGAGCAACTTACAGAATTGCCGAGGATTTCTTCATCGGGGAAACGAAACAATTAACTCAAAGTCTTGCAAGCGAACACTTAGATCCAAATAGTTCTTTTTATGTGACACCGTTTTCCCAACGGAGTGCTTACGAAAAATCGGCGCTTATCGGTTTTGCAGCACTTGAAATTTCGCAGGTAGGAAAAGCGTTTAAGCTTGGTAGATGGGGCTGCAAAGGCATCAAATATGGTCTTAATGGCATCCGTTCAATATCAAAATTGACCCAAGCAAACAAAACAGCGTACAAAGCCTCCAATACCTTCAGATATTCGATGTCAGAACTAAAAGCAGCTCAATACGGACTCCACCTAAATGATTTTAATAAATATGCCATGGGATTATCGGATGTTGGAAAGAATAACATCAGAGCCCTAAGAAAATGGGCTAAAAGCAAAGGTTACACAAAGCTTCCAAACCCTCTTGGCAAACCTGAAACGTGGCGATCACAAAATATTGCGGGTGAAAAAGTAAGTAATCTTGTTATAAAACCTTCAGGAAGTTTTAGAAGTAATATTCAAACCGGAAGCGGAGTCCCTCGATTTGATGCGAAATTAGATAATGGCATTTTCATTAATCCCTTTACGGGACAGACCGGTGGTAGAAGCGTAGGCACACACATTCCATTAGAACATAAATATTGGTAAAATTATGGTTGAACATTCAGAATTCGATGAAATCAAGAATTTAATCGAAATAATTTTTGATCCTCAAGAAGATTTTGCAACAATTGATGATGCTGTTATTGATCTCGGATATTACAATAACAACAAGGCTTTAGAAGCTCTTATTCAAGCATCTATTTCATCCCATATTGAGGATGACACAATTTTGCAGAATATAGGTGAGTCGATTTTTGATATATGGAATAAAAGAGATTATTTTTCAAAAGAAGTATTTTTTAGATTAAGAAAGCCTACTAGGGCAGCAATACTGGGCTGTATAAGAAACCATAGAACTGAATGGATAGAACAATACTCAATTAGTCTAGATAATGAATTGAATACAGAAGAATACAAACCTTCGTCTTCAGACTAAATTGGACCATGCTTGGGTTAAAGGATAAGCCACAAAGTACACTGGCTTTGCCGCAGCAGACAGGAGGTGATCACCACTGTCGATGGCATCCCTGCCGTCACAAAATACACCTACAACG
>CAZVSU010000145.1:0-2999 GCA_964629645.1 uncultured bacterium
TTCGCGGCTTCGATTTTGCGAGATTGCTCATCATTGGAACCGAGGCCGATGTCCTTGAGCATCGGTACCGGAGCAAGGCCAACCCCCGGAGCGTTTTGCATAGCGTCCTGACTTTCGAGGTTCGCCATCGCCTGCCGGTCGTATGGACTCCAACCGCTACGCAAGCGGCGCGGCTCATTGAGCGCTGGGCGTTTTGGTTCACGAGGGAAATTTTGAAAAGCATCGAAGCGGTGGAAAGTGAGGCACAACGATGATTCAGCATGGCGACTTGACGGCATGGCGAGAATGCCCCGGCTCAGATCGGTGGCGGCTCCAGGTGATAGCGCCCGAGGTGGCAAAGCACATCCGGCGAGATCGGCGCTTTCGACAGGTGGCGGCAACCGTGACCGGCCCCTTCCTGAAGATATTCTCATTTGCGGCGCGAGACCAGTGTGAGGCCGACCGTATCATCCGGCAATACATCGAGCGAGGGAAGCGCACAGAGGCGGCCCATACAGGCGACGAAAAGGTTATAAGGCATTGACACTCGGACGATTAACGAAACCCTCTCAGATTGGCTTATTTCGATTCTCAGGGCCATGCACGGGAGGTAGGGGCGGGTAAAATCCCTACAGGTCGGCAATTAAAGACCGACGGGGTTAGCAAAGCATCCGTGAGAACGGAAATTTCAACTCAAAAATGGAGGTACAAAATGGTACGGAAACAGAGCAAAAAATCAACCGGAGCGTGTGAGGTGCTGACCGTTGCGCCTGCTCCACCGAAAGACCTAACGAATAAAGATGCTCGCGAAGAATGGCGGCGGATGGCCCCGCTACTGATTGCCGAGGGGCGACTGACGGCGGGCGACCTGTCGGCCTTCGAGGGCTATTGCCGGGCATGGGGGACTTTGGCCGATGCTTCGAGGGCACTTGACAAGGCTGGCTCATTGACGTTTGAAACCGCGACGGGCTATATCCGCGAACGGCCCGAGGTCGGCATTGCGCTTCGAGCGGGAAAAGAGGTCCGAGCGTTCTTCAAACTTTTCGGCTTGTCCCCGGTTGACCGGAAGCAATTGGGCGCTCAGGCGGCAGGGCATATTGCCGACCCGATGGACGCATTCGATTGATCGTTTGCGGCTCATGACAGGGCGCACCGTCCAGGATATGCCCCGGCTTGTAACTCAGGCCGGGGTTTTATTTTGTCACCCCATTGTCACCCCAAGCAAAAAGCCCGGCTTGCTCCGAGGATGGACAAAGTGAGAATAATCAATAATAGAAGGCTGAAAAGTGGAGCTGGCGATCGGACTCGAACCGAAAACCGCCTGATTACAAATCACAAATAATACCTATAATTGACTTTATTAGGTTTTCAGGGAAAGCGGATATTGCGCTGATATTATTGAATATTCTTGACATGACCTTGCGCAGGCGTTAATCTGCCTTCATTGGATTTTGTCACCCCATTGTCACCCCATTGTCACCCCAGCGGGAAAATGCGACAAGATCAGAAAGGGCCAGACCGATGAAAACAAGACTGAAACAAGCCGAGGTGCAAAAGATCAAAACCGACCCGGAAAAGCGCCAGACGTTTTGGGATACAGATGTCAAAGGGCTTGCCTTGATCGTCAACAGGTCGGGGACGAAATCCTTCACCTTGCACTATCGGACGCATGACGGGACGCGGCGCAAGCCGACGATTGCACACTTTCCAGAAACCACGGTATCGGCGGCGCGAAAGATCGCTCGGGGTATCCTGGCCGACGTGGACAAGGGCGGCGACTGGTCGGCAGAGAAGCAGGCGAAGCGCCAGACCCTTACCTTGCAAGAATTCTTTACCGAGTACTATGTCCCGAAATATGCGGCTCTAAAAAAACCAAAGTCAGTGGAAAAGGAAGCATACACATGGGCCGCCAATATTGCGCCAGCGCTCGGGACGAAGAAAATCACGTCCATCCGGGCACGAGACATAAACGACTTGCACGGCAAAATGAAAGACACGCCTTATAGCGCGAACCGTTGCGTTGCGCTCTTGTCGAATATTTTCACGAAGGCCATACAATGGGAATTTCGAGATGGCCCGAACCCATGCCAAGGCGTAGAGCGCTACAAAGAACGACCACGGGTGCGCTACCTATCGCCCGAGGAATTCCGGCGGCTCTACGACGCTATCGGC
The DNA here is from genome assembly GCA_964629645.1 of uncultured bacterium. Classification (GTDB taxonomy): domain Bacteria; phylum Chlamydiota; class Chlamydiia; order Chlamydiales; family SLFE01; genus JAAKFL01. The sequence goes on from CAZVSU010000145.1 coordinate 2,152, forward strand.
ACGGCGAGAAAATATAAGATTTACTCAGACAGTGTGCTCGGGGTGCTTGAGGTGATGCTCTGGACTGGATGCCGCAAGGGCGAGGCGCTCGGGCTTCGATGGGAATACATCGACTTCAACCGCGAACGGGCTATTTTGCCCGACTCCAAAACCGGCCCCAAGGAAATTATCCTGAACCCCGCAGCGATGCAGACGATAGACCGGATGGACAGGTCGGGCGCTTATGTGTTTCCGAGTGACCGAAACCCCGGCGAACCCTTGAAGGAAATCCGACCATGCTGGGAGGGAATCAAGCGGCTGGCCGTCTCTCGGATGGATTGCCCGTTTTGCGACGATGACCACCTGAGCGGCGAGATCGAGCGTGACGCTATAGACGGAGTATCCTTCACCGGCTGGCGGTATCGGTGCGAGGCTTGCGGTTTTGACGGCGATATAGCCGACGTGAGGCGAAAACGCACGGGAACCGATACCAAGGCTCAAGACTTGAACCCGAAAGACCACGAGGCCCTTGTCGGCGAACTCAGGCAGGCAGGCGCTCCGGTGCCGACCATGAGCGACCTACGGATGCACGACTTGAGGCACGGATACGCCAGTCTGGCCGCGGGCTTACAACTTGGACTTCCTGTTATTGGCGGACTGCTCGGACATTCAGAGCAGCGCACAACGCAGCGCTATGCTCACGCGGCGGATGATGCAAAGCAGGCGGCGGCGCTGGCCGTTTACGAGCGGATGCGGGAAATGATGCAACCCGAGGGCGACGGCGCGACGGTTCAGGATGTAGAACTCCACAGAGGCGGCAATCAGGATGCCGAAACCGCAGACGGCGGGGCTTCCTGAAAATATACGAG
>CAZVSU010000146.1:0-2984 GCA_964629645.1 uncultured bacterium
AAAGTATTGTAGTCGATTTTGGAAATGGTTAGTAATTTGTAAAAAAATTAATACCTCCAGTTTATTCATTATGCTGATGAGGGCATTTACTGAATTTTTAAAAAAGGATACTACGTTTTGGGCTCATATTAAGTTCATCTCTGAAAAATTAGGGTATTCAGATCGGAAAACAAGATTACCGCGCAGTTATCTAATGGAAGAGATTGTCGCCTGTTTTACTAAATCTGGATTTGATACATCACATCTATTTGATGATGAAAGAATGAAACCAACAGGTTTTGGTATGGATATGCTAACATATCTTAATAAAAGAAAAGATCTGCTGATAAGCTATTTTGAACCAAATTTTATGAATCGTGATGAGGCGAAAAAGGAATTTGATACATTAAAAGAGAGATTGGATCCCACTTGCCATCTTCCAAAAAATAAACAGAAAAAAGAGAAGCGTCACCATGCCTATCTGACAGGCATGGTCAATATGCTCACTGAGGAAACGCTAGGTGGTTGTAATTTTGATGATAATCCAATGAAGCTATCCGTTGTTGTTGATGATAATAAACCAGTTCAGACATTCGCCAGAAGGTTTGATGGAGCGTATCCAAGCACCAAGGATCCAGTTGCAGTCTGGGAACTCAAAGAGTATTATGGAACGACCACATTTGGCAGCAGGGTAGCAGATTGTATTTATGAAACAATGCTGGATGGTATGGAAATTGAAAAACTATATGAAGAAAAAGGCATTGATGTTAAACATTACCTCATCATTGATGATAAATATACTTGGTGGGGATTAGGTAAGTCATATCTCTGTAGGATAATAGATATTCTCAATCAAGGCTATCTAGATGAAGTTATTGTTGGACGGGATGTTATTACACGATGGCCAGAGATTGTAAGCGATCTTAAAGAAATTAATGAGACTAATCAGTAATAAATAACCAATCGTGCAGTTCAAAGCCATTCATATCGAGCCCCTCTCTTTTGAATCTGTTCAGCATACAAAAACCACGATCAACGCTGCACTTCCATTTGAATAATCCATCGCGTATTTCTGTACCTTCTTTTGCTTTGCCATCAAAGGAAAGATAGACTCTTGCCCCTACATCTTTACAATATTCAACAGCGTCCCATAATCGTTCAAACTCAAACCCTTGTGCACCATAGAGAATCGATTGACCAAAAAAATAAGGAGGATCACAATAAACAATATCACCCTCTTCTGCCATTTTCATTGTTTTTTCAAAATCTTGATGATAAAAGTCTGTATTTTGCACAACATCGTGCCACTTGAAAAGTCGTTTTTCAAATTTTTCGTCATTCATCAGACTGTGTGGTCCTATTGGTGTACTGATTTCACCCTTTTTTGTGAAACGCATAACACCACCATAACAGGATCGGCTAATGAGAAGCAAATCTAGTGGATTCGGTTTTTTGTTGTACTTTTCTTTAATTCTATCATATGTTTCTTTTTTATCTTTACAATAGTCTTCATAAACAGTAGAATAATAGCTCATAATTTTATCAGGATTGTTTTTAACAAGCACCCAGAGATCTACTAGCGGTTTGAGAATATCACCAGCAACTGCCTCGTTTGGCTTAAAGGTACCTAGAATAGCAGCAGTTCCGATGAATGGCTCGATATACTTATTATATTCTTTATCAAACTTTTGCGTAATTTCTTTTGCATATCGCTGTTTGTTTCCGACCCATTTCAACAACTGAGGGGTCGGTTTGTATTTGTACCGATCATCAGATCGCACCAAAACATTATTCAAAGAACTCATCGCCACCACATCTGAATCAAAAAGTATGTATTTAGTCTTTCTGAGGGGCACTATGCCTCTCTTAACCCTCTCCTTACATCAAAAATAAACTTTTTGTATTTTCTACAGTCTTGACAAGCAATCAGTATCTCTCCTTCTTCGAAGCCTGGTTCCATTTCGATATCATATAATGTTTTATCTGATCCGCACCAAAAACAGCGAAAAACAAACGTTTGTCGAAGATATTCGCACCCTCTTTCGCTCATTTCTTCAAAGAACGCCCGCAAACCCTCCTCATTATATATGATTACTATAACCTCTACCATTTTTTCGCCGTCTCAAAAAAGAGAAAGAATTGCGTATCACCGCAGTTATCACAATATAATGCTAGAGCAATTTCATGCCTTATAGGTCCTTTTTTTCTTGATAGTAAATAAGGAATCCCTCTTTTCCCACATTGCTCACATTCAAAAAGTAAGACCTTTTTTGATAGTATGTCATATTCGCCACGCTCAAACCGCCTTTTCAACTCTGAAAGGCAGGGGATGCTATCGCCACCCAGTTTTTCTTAGAAAATATATCGTATAGAAAACTCTAGTGAATATGTGTTTGCACTTCGCACAGAGAATATCTAAACGAACTTTTTGACAATCTTCAGACATTGTAATCTGAAACGGCACATCGTGATTATGACAAAACGGGCAATTAAACGCAACATCAACAAATAACTTATCCTTTTCAACCTCTTTATCTAATTTATCATAGAGGTCAAACGTATCCTCTCCCATGATGATCCCTCATTGCCCATATCTTCCCGTTTCCTCCTTAATGTGCAACAATTCATTTGAAAAGAGATCGTAGATAGCAAACGTTTCTTTGCTGTGCAACAGATGATCCTTTAGCTCGTATTCTTGTACAATGTCATCGAGAGAGTAATTTTCTGCGTAGTCATATCCTAGCACCAGTTCCTTCCTTTTCACCACTTTGTAAAAAATATTTTTTCCATTCATTACCTCGCCCAAAAAGTGTATTCATCAAAACATTAAATAATTTACGATACTTTTTGTTATCAATATATTGTTCTTTGTTTCTTTTCTTTCAATGTGTGCAACCGCTCAATAAACTTCTTCTTTTTTGCTGGCTTTTTGATGTGTGGAATACTTTTATTGAGATACTTCTCAAAGCACGCATCACACATACCATTCTGATTTTTCCATTGTG
>CAZVSU010000147.1:0-2973 GCA_964629645.1 uncultured bacterium
TTCCTGCCTGAAATACAGAAAAAACAGGTATCTAAATTCGTGTCTAATTTGGCCGATTTTGGGGCTAACGGGCGTTTGCGATGAAAAAGATGGTAATCGGCGTGTAAAGCGGGCCCACCTCGGCACGTAATTCGGACCCACCAGTGTTATAGTATAAGCCGCCTTGTCGGGCAGCGTAAAGGGTCATGCCGGAATGTTTGCGTCTCGGCTGGCGGTCGCCCTCTGGGGCTCGCCGGGGGAACCTTTGCCGGGCGTCTCAGGTGTCATTCCCGCCAAGACGCAACATGTTTATGCCTTCTGTGCTGAGGCGGCCTTAAGGTCTACAGTGTTGGCATCGGGCGCTTTGAGGCCTTTCTTGCCGGCCTTGACCGACTCCCGGAATCGATAGCTCTCGCCGTTCATCTCGAAGATATGGCAGCGGTGCGTCAGCCGATCCAGCAGGGCCGCCGTCATCCGCTCGCCCTGGAAGACCTGCCCCCAGTCGCCGAAGGCCAGATTGCTGGTGATCAGCAGGCTGGCCCGCTCGTATCGTTCGGCGAAGACCTGGAACAGCAGTTCCGCCCCTGCCCTGCTGAAGGACAGGTAGCCAAGTTCGTCGACGACCAGTAAATCCGCCTTGTCCAATTGCCCCAGCAGCCGATCCAGGCGGTACTCCTTCTGGGCCTCCTCCAACATAGTCACCAGGGCCGCGGCTGTGAAGAACCGCACCTTCTTTCCCAGTCGACAGGCCGCCAGGCCCAGAGCAATCGCCAGATGGGTCTTGCCGGTGCCGGCGTTGCCGATCAGACAGCAGTTGCAGTGCTGGTCGATCCATTCTCCGCGGGCCAGTTCCAGGATCTTCGGCTTGTTGAGGCTTGGCAGCAGGCTGAAGTCGTAAGTGTCCAGGTCCTTGATCACCGGGAAGCCCGCTCGTTTGATCCGGGCCTTGATCGCGTTGGCCGATCGCGCCGCCACCTCCAGTTCGGTCAGGCGGAGCAGGTATTGCTCGTAGCCTTCGTTGGCGGTTGCCGCCTCACGGGCCAGCTTGGCGAACTCCGCGCCCATTGTGGGCAGGCGCAGGTTCTTGAGATTGCTCTTGAGCAGCATTGTCTGGGGTTCAGCCATGGACAGGTTCTCCTAAAGAAAGAAGTTGATTGAATCGGCTCAGGTCCGCACGCGGGACCTGGATCTGATGAATAGTCGCCGGTGCGGAATCCTCCACGACGGCGGACTGTTGGTGCAAAGCAAGACGTTCGGTTTGGACGCGGATCAGCTCGGCATCGAGAAGACCCCGGCTTCGACAGAAGTTGATCGCCCGCTGCAAACGCGCCCGGGGGTGCTCGGCCAGCAGTTGCAGCACGCGGATATATTGTCGGCTGCCGGCGTGGGGGCCGTGACGATCTTCCAAGGCGCTACGAAGCTCCGCGAAGGCCTTCGGCAGCTGCCAGTTGCGATACACGCCGCTGTGATCCAACGCCCCGGGGCGTCGTCCCAATGTCACCAGGTAATGCAGCGGCTCGAGAATCTGTCGGCCTTGGCCGTAGCATCGCCTGTGTCGGGCTACGACATGGTGGTCGGCGATGATCTCGATCCGCTCGACGTAGGCTTTGACGGTCACGGCCTGGAAGGCCCATCGTCTGGGCACGCTGTAGCGGTTGGAATCGAAGGCTACGGTCTGGAACTTGTCGGCCTTTCTGGGCTCGCAAATGCAGGGATCGAAGGCATGCATCGGCAGCGGTAAGGCCGCGGTCCTGTCCATCTCGAAGCGCTGACCGATCGTCTGGCTTTGGCCCGCGCAGGTTCTTTCCAAGTCGGCCAGGCAGCATCCCAGTAGATGAGCGTTGAGTTCATCGTGATCCCGAACTCTGGGCACCGGCGTGCACCAGCGGCGCTGAAGATCGTAGACCCTGTGCTCGACGGCGGGCTTTTCCGTGGCCGTGCGCGGCATGCAGAACAGCGGTTCGAAGCCGTAGTGGCTGGCCAGGGCGGCGTAGCGGACGTTCATCCGGCGCTGCCTGCCTCGCAGGATGCCGATGGCCACCGTACGAGGATTGTCCCACCAGCTCTCTTTCGGCACGCATCCGAAAAACTCAAACGCGGCTACCATCCCAGCCAAAATCGCCTCGATCCGCTCGGTGGGCAGGCTGATGGCGAAGGTGTGCTTTGAGAAGCTCCAGGTGGGAATAAGCACCGGCACCTGACGCCGGCCGTCGGGAAAATCGGCGTAGATGTGGCCGAAGTCCAGCTCCAGACGTTGGCCCGGATCATGGCTCAGCGGAATGAATGTCACCACCCGCCGCCGGCGATGAGTCGCGATATAGCGCCGGACCTGGTCGTAGCCGCCGGCGTAATGCTGTTCGTCCCGCAGCCGCCGGAAGACCTGCATGGCCGTGTGCCGCTGCTTGGCAGGGGCCTGCTCGTCATCCGCCAGGATCTGGTCGATAACCGGCATGAAGGGCCCCAGCTTGGGGGCCTCCCGCGGCTTGGTTCGCGTGTACGGCTGGGGCTCGGGACGGGCCAAGGCATCCCGAACCTTCCGCCGGGAGCGATGAAACTGCCGGGCGATGGCTCGAATGCTCATGCCGTCGCGATGCGCTCTTCGAATCACTCCGTAATCTTCCACCGTCAGCATCCTTGCCTCCTTGGCCGTCGGGTCGTCTGGGGCTTGATGCCCAAGACGGTACCCGATCAGCCTGGAGGCTGCTGGGGTGGGTCCAGATTACGCGCCGATTGTCCGCCCGAGGTGGGCCCGCTTTACGCGCCGATTACCACGCGTTAAGCCACGCAGAATGAACCAAACGTGACGACGTGTCATCCGTCGTCACGTGGCGTTCTTTAATTCCCAGTTCATGCACCAAATAAAGATTGTGAGAAACGGTTTTATCAGCGTTCTACTGCATTCGGCACGCAGCACGGTTGCAGCAGAAACGTCGGGCGCTGCGCATATGCAGCGCGCGTAGGCTTTGTATGGCAATCCGTGGCGCTGCATGGCAG
>CAZVSU010000148.1:0-2955 GCA_964629645.1 uncultured bacterium
CTATGGCAGATTCTATGGTACAGCCTCCGGCAGTGGTAAGAATACATTTATACTGGTTCCCGTTGTATGAGAGCGGCACTGAGGTAAGATCAACGGTAGCTGTATTTTCATTGCTGTATACTCCACCGGCCACGTTCCCCCAGGTTGATCCATTATCGGTACTCACCTGCCACTGGTATCCGGTTACAGCTGGATTTCCGTCTGTTACCACGGTAAATGAAGTATTATCATTCGCACATATCTCAGCATTGGCCGGCTGGGTGGTAATATCGGCCAGGGGATTGACCGTAAGCTGAGCAGAAGGCGATTCCACCGCACATCCATTGTTACTGGTGATCACCACGCTATAATCGTTTCCGTTCAGGCTCATGGAAGCCGAAGCGATATCGAGTGTAGCTGTATTGAAACCGGTATACGCGTTGCCGTCGGTAGTTCCGTCGATGGTCACCCCATTCCGTTCCCACTGGTAGGAAGAAATGCTACCCGCAGGTATGCTGGCTGTCATGTTAAATGAAGCAGCATCCAGTTCACAGGCCGCATCATCGGAAGGAGGCGTATCCACATCCGGCAGAGGGTTCACAGTAAGGACAGCCGAAGCCGAGATGGTAGGGCAGTTTCCGGCGGTAGTGGTAAGCACTGCCCGGTATTCAAATCCGTTCATGGTGTAGGGTGCCCCGGTTATGCTGAGTTCATCGGTGGTATATCCCGAATAAGTACATCCGTCGGCAGGTGTGGTACCCGTGGTAATATCCGTCCATGTACTGCCATCGGTGCTACGCTGCCATTGAATGGTATGGGCAGCGCCGCCGGGGGAAATGCTGAAGGTAGCGTTGCCGGAGGTGAGGTTGCCGGCTTCGCAGGTTGAGGTATTGGCGGGGTTTGTGGTTGTGGCAAGAGGATGTATGGTAATTGTTTCCGGATCGGAGTAAGGACTCGGGCAAGCATTTGCAGTATTTCCAAGAACCCTTACAGTCCAATCACCTGAGTGCGCCACCTGGTCCAGGCTTATTGTTTGTGTGGTAAACCCAGGTTGAAGCACACCATCCAGAAACCATTCATAGTTTCCACTCGGTGAAGCTGAAGAGCTTATTTGTACACTGGTAGCACCAGCATCAAAACAGAACTCTGCAGGTCCGGTAACAGTCAATGTCGGTTTTGCCGGCAGGGGATCGATGGTAAGGTACATGCTATCGCGATGTTCGGGGCACTGTGCTGTTGCATCGGCGGCTGTAAGTACCAGCCATACCCCACCGTTTGTAATATCGTTAGGTCCGGGAGAGTATACTGCACCTGCCGGGCTGGTGGCATTGGTAAAGCTGCCATCGCCAGTATTGGTACTCCAGGTACCTGAAACTGCAGTCCTAAGAATAGATCCTCCCATGGTGGCATCATCCCCTTCACAAATGGCAAAATCAGGACCTGCTTCGGCGATTGGTCCATCCACTATCTTAATATATGAACGAGTAACAATAGGAGCGGGTCCAAATGGAGGATCATATGCATTACAGGGTCCCCAGTTTTCCAGAGTCACTTCAAATATCTGTCCGACAGCATCTGTGCCCAGGTTTGCAACATGACTGATCAGTTCACTACTTGCCCATCCGCCGGGTGCAGGAGATCCATCGGCCATAATTGAATCGTATTTGATTACACTTCCCTGGTAAGGGAATGCCACTGGGTTTCCATCGATTAGAATATCCTGGATTCTGTCTCCGCCCGCATGGTTGGTTCCATAAGTAAATCGAACATGCCTTGTTCCATCATTTGAATAGTCGGGTTCAGTCTGAGGATTACAATTAAAGTATGTATCATCCTGGAAAAGTTCTGTAAAATCCTGACCAATACAAACTGTTATTGTATCGGTATTCATTTCGAAAACACCATCACCTTCATTATCGGTACTATGGTTTTGGTAAATAAAACTTTTTCTTAATCCTCCTCCACTGCAATAGCCAATCCCACCGATTCCAGGCAAAATATATGTCTCCCAGTAACAAACTGATGGATCGTTAGGAAATGTATGATTAAATGTATGTTGAAAAACTCCATTTGAAATTTCAGCTCCATATTGCTCATCTCTACCACTTCCATCGTTCCAATAAGTGCGTATAGTAATTAAATTAGGGCTATAATTAACGCTATTGACGTAATGATCTAATACATAATAAGTAACAGTGTAAATTACATTAACAGGGACGCATATTTCAGTTAGGGTTTGACTATAATCAAATCTTGAAAGGTCAAACATCTCACATTCCATAGGAAGATTATTGACTGCCTGTATAGGCCCAAAACTAGCCACTTCACCACTCACTCCACGCAATTTAGGAGATGAAGTAGCAGTTGCTTTATCATAACTCACATACACATCATTCCTGTTCGCATAATCCACTGCAGTGCTCATTCCCAGTTTAATGATCTTATGGTCGCTGGGATCAAATGCCGGGCCCGAGAGTGCAACAGATGTACCTCCAATTGTAACTGTCCATCCGGAAGGATCTCCAAGGTCTGTGATCTCCTCATCAAATTCGATGGTCAGTATTTTCTGATTCGGGTCCACGAAAGTGATGGGGTAGATGTTGTTGGCTGCATCGGTGGCGATGAGCTGGGGCTGGGCGTGGGTGTGCTGGGAGAGGAGGAGGCCCAGGAGGAGGAGTGTGAGGGGTATTATGTGTTTGTTGGGTTTCATGGCTGTGGGGGTGGGTTGTTTAATCGTTTAATGGTTTAATCGTTTAGGTGTTTATTGTTTATTTTTTTGGTTAGGGAGCGGCCCTTCGACTACGCTCAGGGACCGGACTCTTTGAACCGGGTTTTTCTTATCTCCGTGAATGCACCTGAGTAAAACTACCTGGTTCAAGTGTGGTATACGGAAGATGGTGATGTTTGTTACCATGTGGTGGTGAATGGGTGTTTTTTGTTGATTAATGGTTTTTGGGGAGACTATGGTTGGGGGAA
>CAZVSU010000149.1:0-2923 GCA_964629645.1 uncultured bacterium
TAGGTTCCCCGCCGAGTTTAGAACGGCTGAAAATGCGGTCATAAACTCCGCTGCCCTGGCGGCCTGTTCCTCGTCGCCGGTCTCTTCCAGGACCTCGTCGTAGACGCCCATTCCCTCGACACCGCCACCGGACACCCCGCCGACGCCCGCGCCCACCATGTTGGCAAACTTACCGAGGTTGGCCATGACCTTAGGGCTGTTTTTGACGCCGATAGAACCAAGCCGAAGCACGGCATTGCGCGCGCCCATGCCGGGGATGATAGCGGCAAACAGGCTTGGAAACATCTGTCCGGACCCGTAGCTCCAATATCGTGGATCTGCCAATATCTCCGGGTTGTCCTTTACGTTTTTCCCCGCCAGCTCAGGATCCTGCTCGTATTCCCCGCGAAGCTCTTTTTGAAAATCCGCCCCGGTTTTGCCAAACCGGGAGATTTTCTCTGAAAGGTCCATTTGCTCGATGAAGTTTTGGGCAATGGCCTGGTTTACCGCCCGCTTGAACGCCTGCGGCTGATCAAGGCCCTGCTCCATCAGGCCGTTCATGGCCTGGACTACCTCGTCGCGTTGGCTTTGCACCATCTGCGAATAAGCGACCTGGGGCGACGACATCCGGTCTGCGGCGTGCTCGGCTGTTGGCTCAAGGCGATGCCCGGCGTACTCGATGGCACGGCCGGCACTTTCTGGAAGAAGCAGTGAGCCGGCGACCCACCCCTTGCCCAGTTCGGACGGGGCCTGTTTCCACCGCTCAGCCTCCTCTTGCTGCTCGCCCCTGGAGGCCCGGGGTTTTTTCGCATGGATTGCGGTCATTCCCCACAGGTCCGTGTCCTCTTCGACATCGAACGGGTCGTAGTCGACCGGTACGAGCTCGTAGTCGGCCGACGGTTCGTCCTCGGGCGCAGAAGCGCGCGGGCGACTTCCGGCATCGTCGGTCGAAAAAGAGTCGAAATCTCCTTCAAAAGGGTCGAAATCAACGGGAATCAGCTTGTAGTCCGGCATCTGGCCTCCGCTTACTTCTCAGTCTTCACATGGTAATACTTCCCGTTTCTAACCACGTACCACTTGCCGTTGGGCGCCTTCCGGGCCCCGGCTATCGGCGGGCTTTCCCCGCCCGGGCCTTGCTGTGCCTGGGGGCTGCCGCCGCTTTTTTCCGGTGGCGGAACCTGTTCGCCCGCCGTTCCCGCCGGGCCCTGCCCGCCTAACTCGCCCAGCTCGCCAGCGTCCTGCTCCGTTCCACCTGCCCGCTGGCCGGCCTTGCCCTTTTTGGGCTTGCTGTCGCCAAAAGCGTTGGACAGGTATTCCTCGATAAAGCCGTCCTTGTCTGGCGCGCCCTGGACATAACCGCCGCCGGATTCCCCGCCCCATCCGCCGGACTGCGGATCGATGCCGTAGAGCCGGTCGTATGCCTTCATGGCATCCTGGCGGAGCTTGACCCGATCCTTTTTGGAAAAATCCTCGTCCTTGAGCTTTTCCATCAGCGTAAGTCTCTGGTCGTGCATGGCGCCCATCAGCCTGCGCTGGTAAAGCTGGGCCAGCTTGTCCTTGACCACTTTACGCTGGTCAGTGGTCAACCGGTTTGGGTCGGCGCCGCCGAACATGGACTTTAACAGGCGGGGCATGTCCTTGCGGATGCTTTCCTTGGCCGCGGCGGCCGGGTTGAACTTGAGCGGGTCTTTTACGTCGAACCCGTAGTATTCGTTTTGCCCCGCGAGCATCTGGCTGGTTTTTTCCTGGGGCGACTGCACATAGTCCGGGCGCTGGTCGATCCGCTCGGCATCCGGGCCCAGGGTCGATCCGGGCACGTTGGTGAACTTTCTCACCGGGCGGCCCTCCTGGATCCGGGCCGCTTCGGTGCCGGCCGGCATCGGGCTGCGCTGCTGGACCGGCGATCTTGCCGGGCCCCGGGGGGATCCTGCCGAGGGGCGCCTGTCGGTTCGCCATTGGTCGATGTATTCAGGCATCTTCGGCCTCCTTGCTCTGTTAGTAGCGAATGTGGTTGTCCATGCGGATTGGTGCTCGCCCGGGGGCCTGGTAATAGTTTTGGCCGCCGGAGCTCCCGACGTTCATCGCCGATCGGCGGCCAAACAATTCGGGTGACAACTGGTTGAAGAGGGATTTATCCGCCATGTAATCCTGCCACTGCCGCTGGTTCTGCTGCTGCCAGCCCTGCATCGACGATTGAAAGTTTGCCTGGGCCTCGGTGACGGCCGGGTTGTATTCGGTGGCCATGTACCGGTTGAGCCCTTCTCGCTCGGCGGCGCCCATGATGTCCCCCAGCCCCTCGCCGTAGCCTTCCATAGTGCTTCTGGTGATCATCTTGGCCACGTTCGGGTTGTCTGCGGCATCGGCTCTGGCCATCGCCCGGCGCACGCCCGACTGCATTTTGCTTCTCGGGATCCGGGCGGCCTTGTCGGCGTAATAGTCGGCCCGGGACTCGTCGACTTCCGGCATTTTGAACTGTGGTGCGGCGGTCATTTTCGGAGCTTCTGTCTCCAGATCGCCGAGAAATTTCTCAAGATCGGCATAAAACTCCTGGCTCCGGCCGCTTGACGTGTAGCCGGTCCGGCCGCCGCCACTGGATCTGTAGCCGGTCCGGCCGGTGCGGGTGGCCGGCGCCTGCATCGGCGTCCTGCCGACCGTACTCGTCACCTGCTGGGGGGCGGGCGCGCCTCCGGTCGTGGCCGCCATGTATTGGGAAAACGTCGGATACCGCGATGCCACCGACATCGGATTGCTCTTGTCCATCTCGTAGACTTCCCTGAGCTGGGCCGTGTCCTGGTTTTTTCGGGTGGTGCCCCGATAGGCGCTGATATCCTCCTGTAGCTGCGTTGCATCCCGCAGCGGCGTTTGAATGTCGCCACCAAACAGGTCGCTATAGTCGTTGGTGAGATTCATCTTTTACCTCCTTGTTTGCTTGCGGGGTCCAGCC
>CAZVSU010000150.1:0-1542 GCA_964629645.1 uncultured bacterium
CCCGCCCCTTTGCGGTATGGAGCCGCCGGGAATTGCGCCCGGTTCCACGCATAGCTCGGTAAAGCTGTAATACGTGTCGAAACTATTCCGGCCCCGAAACCCCGGCATTGCTCCGGGGTAATAAATCGTCATCCGCTTTGATACGCTCATCACGGCAAGCTAAATCTATAACCATCAACGATGGTTTTTAAATTGCGCTTGCAACGCAATCTAAATTCATCATTCGTTATCCCTTCACGCATCAAATAGTCTTTCAGATTTTCTTGATGCTCTGCAAGATAATCCATATTAGCATGCTCTACTTGCCACGTCAAGCCCCGTATATCGTTGTGTACCCATTGATGGCAAGCTGGACACAACCATACGCCATTATTAACATCCCACCGTAATACCTTAAATCTCCGCTTGATAATATGATGTGCCTGACTGCCCTGTCCTCCACACTTAGCACAAATACCATGTGCTTTTATGCGTACCGCTTTGCTGAAAAGTCCATCAAGGTAACCTTCGCTTACTGATCTTTTTTTTGACACTTTTCCTCCCTGTCAAAAAACGGCGCAACACAACACATACACATTGCAAAAAATATCACAAAACCAATAAACGCACATAATAATTTAAATAGTATCACCTTGCATTCCCCCTATAATTTCTTGAATTTTTGCCGTAAGCGGTCGAACCGTTTGGAAAATTTCAGCAAGCAGTAAATCAATAAACTCCCGCCGCTCTGCTTTAGTATAATTACTCCATGACTTCGGCACAAGTATCTCATGCCCGTCAAATTCCATTTTATACGCTTCCGGCCCGTACTGTAATTTGCAGTAAATCTTAAACTCCGGCAACGTATAGCCCTCCGGTGCGGAATGTAGACCGGTTTTATAGTACTCGGTAAGCAGTGAGTGCATTGCTTTATTCTGCTCGTCAGTTCCTGCCGGTTCTACATATCCGCACTTCGGGCACTTCATATTCCCACCTTCGTGTACAATTGCTTAAAGCCCTCCCGGTTCTCGGCCCGTGTATATTGATAGGTAAATCCGAAACACGTCAACCCTGTATCTGCTTCAAGCTCATGTATCCTTCGGTCGGTTTCCTTCTCGAATTCCTTCCACATTTTCTTTGCTTCCTGTACGTCCATACTATCCCCCTACCATTTCCCCGATATCGTCAAAATGGTATGTCATCTTGAAAATCATCCTTTGCCCCTTGCGCTTCTTTTGGCTGTGATGGGAATATCCTATAGTCGGGATGTTTTTCTTCCTGCTTATAGTTGTTCTTAAATACTACAATCTGGTGTTTCTTCCCATCAATAATAATCACACCAGACATAAACTTGTTACCCTTCTGTGATTCTCTTAACCATAATGCGCCAATGTTATTTTCCATTTATACCTCCACAAACCAGCGATCTTCTCTCAAAGCGCTTTCAAGCTCTTCAAGCTTTGATAAATCACGCTTTTCAATTTCGTCCTTAATTTCAAGCAACTGCTCTTTTGCCAGTGCTTTATCTTTACATATTTGTCTAATACTTGCAATCACTTTTTC
>CAZVSU010000150.1:1642-2877 GCA_964629645.1 uncultured bacterium
AACACATAAATTTGATCATTAAGTAGCCACCGGCATACAGCTTTCAAATGTGCTTGTGCTTCGTTGTATCTATCCATTGCGTTCTGATACTCGTAATGTCTATGATGGTCTACATAATCGTACTTAATGTGCATCATGTTTAACAATTTTTCAGCACGCTCCAATTTGTCAAACGTGCTTTTTAACTCCTGGTACCCTTCGGTGCTGATAACTAAATCAGTCATCATCTTCCTCCTCGTCTTCCGGTCCCCAAACAACAGGCCCGTCATCTTTGTGCCTTATCCTCCAGCTCCTATCGTGGGCTTCTTCCAGCTTAGAATCAACCCACAAATTATAACTATGGTCGTTCTCCCGGTCATCAATAAGCCCCGAAAACTCTTCATAATCATATGCCTCTCCACCAATATCTGTTGTCATATGTTCCTCCTGTAATTATTATCGCACGGTTCTACAAATACATCAAGCTTTTTTTTCAATTTCGTAGTCAAAACACCACCCGTTTTTAGTTTGCAGTCCATGGTTAATGTATTTCACTATTGTATTTTCGGTAAAATTTGTTTCCTTTGCTGCTTGTTCTATGTCATCAAAATACACGGCTGGTTTCCTTAGCCTTATGCCCATTACCCGTTGTTTCATGCTTCCTCCTCGTCCAGGAATTGTACCAATGCCCTGACACCATGATCCGGTCGATATATCATACGCAAGTCAATGCAGTCAAGATGTACCTGCTCTGCTTGCATATTTCGGCCCTGCTCCGTTCCGCTGATGCCCACAAGCACCACCGGCTTGTTTTCGGCCGTACCACATATCGGGCACGTCCAGCCTCCGCCTAAATTCGGCTCATCAAAGACTCTCATTTATAACCCCCCGTTGTTCTAATGCAAGCTTTAACGCTCTATCTGTTCGCTCCTGCCCTATTGCATCAAGCTTTTTCTTCGCTTCCCTTTCCGCCGCCTCTATCGTGTTCTCTGGCGCTGAACACTTCATGCCCGTGTTGTACTCTGATACGATCCATGTTTTATTAAGTCCATGTGGTCTATGGACACACCATATGTGCCCAAAATGCCCGAATGACTTTTTTATCTCCGCATCAACGTATTTATGGTTATTTTTCTCATCAAGGCAAATAATCTTAAAGGTTTTCATTTTACCGGCCTCCCCGTTACTGTAACAAATACCCTGACAGCGCCGTCAATCACCTTGACCTCACTGCTTTGCTTTATGCTTATCTTCAT
>CAZVSU010000151.1:0-2824 GCA_964629645.1 uncultured bacterium
ATCTTCCGAATCGAGCGCCGATGCTACTCCTTCAGATCCAAAAACGGATTGGGCTCATCAGGGTGGGGGGATGGAGGAACTATTGAAAACCGGTACTTCTCACAAAGGGAAAACGGTAGAAGAAACGAACAGTGAGACCAAAATTTCCGTATCTAGCAATGACCGAATAAGTGATCCGGAATTGAAAGAAATCATTGTTGAAGCGGAAAAAAAGGTAGAAGAAATAGATAAACAGACAGAGATGACAACTGAAGAAAAAAAAGCATTTCTAGAGGATTTGAAAAATCTTAAGGTAAATATTTTAGAAAGATTGAATGCATTTCTACAAGTCGATACAACACGTGGCGTAGAGCTAGCAAATAACTGCAGCGATACTCGAAAAAAACTTACTACGCGAATAAATCAACTTGAGACGTCCTTGATCCCTGAGCCAATACGTGAACATTTTTACCATGAGCCTGATTTCAACAAGATGACAAATGTTGGCGATATGTTGATAAGAAAGAGCCGCAAAAGCACACCCACTAAGCCCGTCTTCACACTGGCAGTCAAAACGTCCAAAGGGAAGGGGAAGGGGAAGTTGTATCGATTCACAGTGACCGATGACAACAAAATTCAAGATGATGACAAAAAAACCTACGACAGCCTAGAAGCGTTTGCGGAGGCAAAAGGCGGCAAAAATTTTGTTTGATCGCGGTTTCGAGGTGTCTCCTTATGAGAGCGCTCTCGGGAGTAAAAATGTCATCCGGGCAGGGATGCGAAGTTTTCGCATCAGAGCAGGCAATAGCCCCTTAGTCTTTTCTTTTGACCCTTTTTGAATTTTGACCGGGATCATTTTGACGCCTGATCTTTGAATCATTACTCTGAAAGAGGGAGAGCCGACTAGAGTTTCTATCTCTTGTTCGACGTTTGGATGGTCGATCAAAAGACAGACCGAAAGGCCGCGGCTCAAATTTTTCTCCACCCTTTGCAGATAGGCGACGCTGTCTGTCAGAGATTCGACTTCAGGGATAAAGACAACACGCAAGAGGCGATAGAGTCTTGTGATCCATCCTTTATGATCTTGCTCTTGCTGGATGAAAAACTTCATTCTCATGCGTTGCGCCCCCAGCATCAGGAGGGTGTCGTTCCAAGCGGTGTGTTCGCATACATAAAAGGCGGGGCCGTCCGGGATGTTGTCCCTTCCTTCATAGGTCGTTGCGAAATGGAGCTTCGACACCATCATGCCGATAAATCGGGTCACGTAATCAAAAAACTGAAACGAAAAGTAGAGGGCGACAAATCCGGCAAAAACGCCCAAAATAGAAAATCCTTTATCGGCTCCCAGTCCCAGTACGCCCGAGATCACATACAGGAGGGCCGACGCCAATAGGACCCCGAGAAAGCTGAGGACATTTGTGGCCGCAATCACTTGGCCGCGATATTCGGCGGGGCTGGCCACTTGAATGTAGCTGTCGAGAGGCACTTGGTACATTCCCCCTAAAAATCCGGTCAGAAGAATCAGCGGGATAATGATGACCCACGACCCGGAAAAATAATCTAAGCCAAATAGCGTCAGTGTGATCGCGAAGGCCGCCGTCGGGACGATCCCAAGTTCGACAGTTCTTCCGGAAATACGGCCGGCAGCCATAGCGCCTGTCCCGATCCCGAAGGCGATCAAAAGGAAAAAGTATCCCCCTTGCACCGACGTCACGCCAAACGACTCCATCGCGTAAGGGATGATGTTCAGCTGCGCGTAGGCGCCGAGGAAAAGAAAAAACGAAGAACCGAAGATCGCAGGAAGAAGCGATGGAATCGAGCCGGAAATTTTCAATGTTTTGTAAATATCGCCGACAAACCAGATATCGAACGGCTTGACCGATCCCGACGGCGGGGTATGCTCGATGCCGAAGCTTGTCATCAGACCGGCCAGTGCGATCATCGTGCAGGATAGGGCGGCGAGAACAAAATTCTCGTTGGTGATCTGTGAGATGAACGAAGCAAGGAAAGTGCCGATGATGATGGCGAGGAACGTAAAGGAAGTTAAGAGGCCGTTGGCACGGGTGATTTTTTCGTTCTGGACGATTTCGGGGAGAATGCCATATTTAGAGGGGCCGAAAATGGCGCTTTGCGTCGCCATCAAAAAAAGTGTGATGTAGGAGAACGCGACACTTTCAAAGGCAAATGCCATCAGGCCGACCGACATCACAAGCACTTCTAATATTTTGGTGAAGACAATGATGTTTCGTTTGCTGAAGCGGTCGGCCAGTGTCCCCGAATAAGAGGAAAAAAGGAGGAAGGGCAAGACGAAGACCGCTCCTGTCGTCGAAAAAATGGTGTAGCGGCTTCCCTCTCCGAGCTGCTGAATCAGGAAGAAGGCGATGAGAAGCTTGTAAATATTGTCGTTGAGCGCGCCCAAAAACTGGGTGATATTGAGATAGGTAAAGGACGAAATTTTAAACGAGCGGATAAATCGAACAATGTTTTGGCTTTTCACCATGGACTTCCTTAATTGATGAGACATCAGGGTTTTTCGCGATCGAAGTGATATATACCAAGAGAATCGTTTGTTGTCTCGAAGATTTCATTCGTTTATACTACGGGACAATCAACCTTGGCAGAGGCTCCTAAGTAATTCATTATTATTACTTAAAGATAGTACCATGAGCGACAATTTTTGTGTACACAGCAGTAACCAAATGGAAATTTTATTTTCCATTTTCAAAGAAAAGCTCTACGAAAACAGCCGCCCCTTCACAAAAAGGCTCTGCGTCGTCCCCAGTCCTGTGATGCGCTCATGGCTTTTGACTCAGCTTGCCTTAGATGGCGACACACAGCTCGCGAT
>CAZVSU010000152.1:0-2823 GCA_964629645.1 uncultured bacterium
TCACTGGCGCCCATATCTTACCCTTTTTAAAAGCAAACCCCCTAGCGCTAATATCAGTCCTTTTTTTGATCGGTATTGGCGTTCTTTTTCTTTATTTAGTGTGATACTATGAAAAAAGTAGCAATTGTCACTATTCTATCAATTCTCGTCGTTCTTTTATCCTTTGGTACAAAGATAATTAACGCGCCCACAGTGGCAGAAACAGAGGCAGCCAGCTATAACGACATTACCATTATCGCATATGTGGTAATGGGAGTTTTTATGATTCTCTTAGCGCTTATTTCTAGCAGATTCCATCCAGTTACAGCATTAATGCCTTTAGGTTTGGGTATAACGATGTTGGGCTATGCGCTCTGGGTGGCGTATTGTAAAGGACTGTTTATTATTTAATCGAGGTACATATATGATCAATCCAAAACTGATTTTAGCACCGCTTCTGGCATTATTTATCATCCTGTGCGGGTGGTTTGCCGTCTGGCCGATCTATGAATGGGCAGTAGGGTTTAGACCCTGGTTCACCTTCTTTAGCACAGAGCAGGCGTTTGCGTTCTTTGTGGGGCTTATTTTCTTTGTCCCCTCGGTGCTTTTTGGTAAGAAAATGATAATCTAATTTTTAAAAAGACATGAGGTAAAAACATGAATGTAAAAATTATAGGAATAATACTAGCAGTTATTCTCGTTATTGCAGCAGCCTTAGTATTTATTATACCTGCTGTAGGAAAACTTATAGATGATCCAGAAAAAGACGGTATGGTTGAAGTCATCGGCAGAGTTGATTATAACTGGGCTATCGAATATAATGATGGTTGGAATGTCTACATTGATGATGTAAATATCGAAAAAGATAACGCAGGATTATTTCAATTTGCTCCGTTATGGTTATGGAATTCACGAGAAATTACTGTTGAAGGAACGCTCAGAAATCCAAACGAAGGAGTAGAATATGTTGAAGAACAGAATATAGGAAAAGTTGGCATAGATACTTCAGAATCAAAAGATTTTAATCTCTTATTTAATGATGTTAAATCATCAGTTCACCCCTACACATTAACAGTACGTGTATATGAGGCGCCTGAAAGCGGCAGCATTTTTGATGAACCAAATTTACGAGCTAAAGAAACCAGAGAGGATATTGTTATCGATACGGTTATCATCCCTGATGACACAGATGAAGACTATTCTGATTATGATATTAATAAAGATGGCGTCGTCGATCAAACAGATGCTGATTACGTTCAAGCGAGTTATGGAGCAACAGGAGATCCAGGATGGATACGTTGCGACATTAATAAAGATGGCGTCGTCGATCAACTTGATCTTTCTCTCATTGTTGATAACATTGAAGATAGTTAATTTTTTAGAGGTAAAAACATGAATGTAAAAATTATAGGAATAGTTGCTGTCGTAGCAATTATTATAGTAGCGGGTGTAGGGCTGGCGATGACACAAACTTCTTGGTATGATGCTGATTGGGATGAATTGCCTGATGATACGGCTGGGGCTTGGCGAACAGAAATAAAAGCAGTTTTTGAAGATGGGTCATCCACTTCGATTCCCATTAACGGAAATTCACTGCAGAGTATACCCCTATCTCTTTCCTATAGCGGACAAGTTGTTGATACATTTCAATACATTATATCTGTGGTTGCAACAGATCCTGATGGATATTATGATACTGTTGAAGTACGTGCTTTAGGAACTCCAGAGATAGAGTTCACCTCAATGTCTCCATCACCAGTCATATATACGAGACAACCAGCATATCCATTTGATACAGATGCAGTTGATATAGATGGGCAACCACATCAACTAATTTTAGCAGAATTTGATGCTGCAGACTATAGTGAATTACCAGAAGGCACTCATCAAATGCGCTTTAGAATATGGAGAGGCACAAATGAGGGTTTTCAATACAAACTACCTGATCAAACCGACTGGACGACGGCATCTGACCCATCTCATATTTATTTTAATGTAAATGTTGACCATGCAGGTGAAGTGACCATTTCATTTGTTGCAACCACTAATCCACAATAAGAAATTATTTTTTTAGAGGTAAAAACATGAATGTAAAGATTATAGGAATAGTTGCTGTAATAATTGTTGTAATTATTGCAGGTATGGGGCTGATGGCAATAAGCGATCCAACACATGAATCTGATGCATGGGATGGCGACGATAATACGAACACAGATAATGACGCTACAGATGGAACATGGCAAACACAATTAAGTGTGAAGCTTACAGATGGTAGGGTAGTAGATATACCTATAGATGGCAACGCACTGCAGACAGCACCTCTATCTGTCAACTACGGTGGGCAAGAAGTAGTTTCATTCCAATATGCATTATTTGTGACTGCATATGATCCAGAGGGATATTACGATGAAGTGTCTGTTCAAGCCTTAGGAACGCCAGAAGTGCAATTAACCTCAATGTCTCCATCACCAGTTATATATGAGCGGCAGCCAGCATATCCATTTGATGCAGATACAATTCCTTGTGATGGCTCTTCTAACGGGGTAGTATTGGCTGAATTTAACGCATCTACTTGGAATTATTTGCCTGAAGGGTCACATCAAATGCGTTTTGATATATGGCGAGGCACAAATGAGGGTTTTCAATACAAACTACCTGATCAAACCGACTGGACGACGGCATCCGATCCTGATGACCTCTATTTAACAATTAATGTTGAACACGGTGGGGAATTTACTATTTCGTTTGATGCAGCTACTGCAACTCCTACAAGCTAAGGAGCCTCCACTATGAATGTTGTTGTTAAGGTAACTACGATTATAGCCTCGCTGATGCTCACAGGGC
>CAZVSU010000153.1:0-2787 GCA_964629645.1 uncultured bacterium
GGCATGGCAGTGTTGAGGGATCCGCCGGCCCAACAGGTTGTCCACCAAGTGCTAGGCCGCTTTTTCATTGGCAAGGAGCGCGCCGTGAGTGGTCCTTAAGACGTCAGGTCGTTGCTGCAGCAAGGCGACCACGAGCATGGTTTGGATGGCTTCCGAAACGGCTCCCGATCCCATCTTCAATGAAATCAGTGCAAATTTGAGAGGATTATGATCATGGAAAAACCAAACAAGGATAGGAGATCCGAACAAATGCCGGTACCGAAAAGTAAGTCGGTATCCCTGTCCGTGGCAAATACCCAAGAAGGAGATCGCTTAAGATCATTTTGTAGAACGATAAGCAAAAACCCATATGATAACGATATAGTAGACTCCTATTTTTCTGAAATTGCTAGATGCCTTCGGATCGAAGGAGTCTGTGAGGAAAACTTAAGAGCTGGAATGCTTTTAACAACGGCTCTAATTTCGGCAAGGTTAGAATATCCAGTATCCATAATACTATGTTCTTCGGAAGAAGCAGATTCAATAAATCTTTTAGAAATCTGCAAAAAGATGGTCCCACCCGAAAGCTATTGGGAAGTACAAGACATCAAGACCGAAAACCTCTATTCAAAAGAAAGATACTATTCCCATAGAACTCTTATCATCCGTGACGTAAATAGTTTCAAAAAAGCCACACCAGACTTGATGTCATTGTTAACTTTAGGGTATGCAGAACGCCAAGAAACGTATACCAGCAAATTAGGTGGAGGTGTCAAAAACTATAGAATAAACTATCCGCTAGCATTTATTGGTATTGAAGTTCCTGATGGCCCAAAATATCCATTTCATCCGTCATTCATTAAAGTAGATATAATGAAAAATAATCATAGTGACAGGATGTCAGAATTCGGGAATATGGACCCTGAAAGATACAAGATATCTATCAATTGCGGTATAGTCAAAGTGGTTCTTGAAAGATTGAGTAAGTCTCCCGTATCAATTCCATACCAGCGACAATACTATGAACGATTAATCAGATACCAAACAAAAGATCTCATGGCAAAGAAATCTGTTGTAGATAAGATCATCAGAATATGTAGTATATTAAATCGACCTCCGAAGTGGACTGATGAGGAGTTGATGCAAAGAGTTGTTTCTAATAAAGCTGTGCCTATTCATAATCACGACATGCATACATCAACAAAAGCTGATTATTACTTTGCGTATTTATTGATAAACAATATATTCCCAATTGATAAAACTCACTATAATCCAGAGCAACGAAAACTGATCGATATGGTCAAATATATAAACTATTCCAAGCTGCAAACAGCGACTATCTCTAAGATGACAGATACAAAAGCTTTGCTGCTACTACATGAATATCCGATATATTGGGCAAAGCTTGAAGAAATATTTGAAGAGATCAATAGGGGCAAACAAATAATATCGTCGTATACCGAAGTTGAGCATCAACTCAATATACTCAGCAAAGGCAAAATCATTAGTAAACGCAAAATCGAAAACAAAAGATCATATGGCTATTTCCTCAATGTCATGGATATCAACAATACAATATCGCTTCCTTATCCATCAGAGATTCTGGATACGATTTACGGTGAAAAAAAGGCGAAGGTTATCGATCCTATATCAAATAACGTAGTTGAGATATAGTAAATTTATGCTGTTTAGATTAGTTATGTGATACCGAATGCATTGACGCTTACTTTAGAAAGAGGGGAGGCTGTCCGCGCAAGGGATGGCCTCCCCTTATTTATGCTTTCGTCAAATCAGCATTCCCTACCCTCACCCTCCCGCTCCCGCCTTATCCTTTAACCTAAAGATACAGATAGGTTCAAGGCTACCCATCTGCATAACCTAATCCATTATTAGGCATGTGTATCTTTAGCTGCTTCAAGTTATAGGCATCCTATTTATGCTGATCAATTTGTAAAAAGGAATGACTAAGCGATGATTTTCGGCCTATCGCACTTACACAGAGATCCTAAACATCCCAACAATAGACTCCCGACTTCATCTCATTTTTCTGAGAACAAAATCATATAGGAAAAAGGAAATGATCCTTTTCCCACTACCAACATCATCATTTAGAGGAGGAACACAAAATGAAAAAAGCAAAATTCACTCGCCCAATAACTGTGCCGCTAAATCCAGCTGTTTTTGCTGAGATCAAAGCGATTACGGATGAAACCGAGCAGAGCATGGCCGAATGGGTTCGGGATGCCATCGACCAAGTCTTGGAAATCATCAATGAGAAGGAGGTCCCGACACGATGACGAAAACAGAAATCGCCCTGAACTATCTGAACCATGGCCTGTCGGTTTTCCCCTTGTGGAGTCCCTCCATGATCAGGAACAGCCCAAAACGCTTCCAGCAGGCACTTGAGAAGAAGCTGAAGGCGAATGCCGCACAGGATGCTCCTAAATCGAAAGAGGTCGTCGAACGGGAACTGTTCCTCGATTTGTGTAAAACCCCTCTTGTTGGATGGGGGAAATACCAGAAGCGGTTGCCCACCGTTGACGAGATCAAAAGCTGGTTCGGAAGAAATCCGGACGCCAACATCGCGATCGTCACCGGCAAGATCAGCGGCATCGTCGTCTTCGATTTGGACTCCGAAGAGGCGGTTCATTATGCCGAAGCAAAGGGCGGGTTCCCGGAGACAGCAATGGTCAAATCCAGGAAGGGACACCACGTCTACGCGAAATACCCCGGGTTCGAAATCCGAAGCAGCGTCAACAAGAAGCTCGACCTCGACATCCGTGCAGACGGCGGTTACATCGTGGCCCC
>CAZVSU010000154.1:0-2784 GCA_964629645.1 uncultured bacterium
CTCCTTCCGGTCTTGAAATGATACAAGGATCAAATAAGGAAGATGAATTATTGATAATCAGTAATATAGATATCAAAGGAGAAGTACAGAAAGAAAAGGATGATTTTGACTATTCAAAAGACTTTGAAGAAGTATACAAAAAGATAAAAGGAAAGAGATCATTTACGAGAATGTAATATGAGATTACAACAATACATAAACGAAGATATGGACAAAGATATGGACAAAGATAAGATGTTGAATCTTATCAAGAAAGACTGCAATCCATTTCTTCAAGAGAAAAGTAGGTGTATGAAAAGAATATTGGTTCGTGAAAAGAAAACATCAGTTGAAATCATAAAAAGATTTACCAGAAGAAAAGATAGAAAACCAATGAATATGGATGAAGACTATTTAAATTTCCTTGATGATGGTTTCGAGAAAGCATTTGGATGGAGGCCGAGAAGAACAGGCGTCTTTACCGCGTTTTCACCTTCTGTGTATTATGAAATGGGATACGGAAAGCCTTTCTTGTTTTTTCCTATAGGTAAGTATAGATACATATATTCTAATGATATACATGATTTGTTTCTTGATGATTTTATCAAAGTACCCATAGTCAAGAGAGCATATAAAATCACATATAATCCTAGACTTGAAGATAAATATGACTTTAGTAAAAGCATGGAAGAAGTAAGGGATGAATGGATAAAGAAGTCATATACAAATAAAAGGTTGTGCAGGGCAAAAAACACAAACGAGATAATGTTTGATTGTGATAAGTATTATCTTGTGAATCAAGATTTTTATGAATACATAATAGAGAATATTTGAGGTGGAAATGGGACTTTTTGATGATCTGATTCAGGAGAAAGAAAAAGAAAACAAATCGGAGTTTGAATGTTGGGTGTGTGAATGTAAAGAATTTGAGTTCGTTGGAAATTCAATATTCATATCAAGTTCAAGATTGAAACAGAGAGTTATATGTAAAAATTGCGGAAAAGAACATTCAATAATATATGATAATGACTTGAATATTATTGATGTTTATTTGGAGGATTAGTAAGTTGAGATTACAAAACTACATAAATGAAAAGTATTCTTTCAAGATAAGAAAAGACAAGACAAGTTTCTATAATGATCCGAAAATGGTAGGTCATAATATGGCAAAAGATACCGTTGATAGTATTGAATCGTTATTGAATAAGGTAATAAAAGATAAGAAACAGAAGATAGTTGCTGATATTTTATTTGACCTTGATGCTGATAATTGGCACTATTTTCATAATATAACTAAAAAGGATGTAAAAATATATAGTTATAAGTATTTGCCAAGAAAACCTCGTGGGCTTGCATCGGGGATGAATTGGCAAAATAATTTCAAAAACCACTTGACAAATTCTAAATATGTTAGTATACTATGAATAAGATATTAACATTTGGAGATGAGAAAATTGTATAAAACGCAATCAAACCAAATAAGACAATTGAGCAAAGACCAATACAATCTTTTACGAAAGATGTGTTGGCATTCTGCTCGTCTATATAATTTTGGTTTGTATAGTGTTCGTCAAAACTTTTTAGAAACCAAAACATATTTACCATATCCACAAAATTATCATCATTGCAAGACTAATGAAAATTATCAAATATTGCCTTCTGTAATGGGTCAACAAACTCTAAAAATTGTTGATAGAAGTTTTAAATCGTTTTTTGGATTATTAAAAGCAAAAAAACAAGGTAAATATCAAAGTAGAATTTCTGTTCCAAGGTATCTTCCTAAAGATGGGTATTTTCAGTTAGTGATTCCTAAAAACGGATTTCAAATCAAAGATGACAAAGTTCATATAGGCATTTCAAGACAACTCAAAGAAGAAACTGGATTAAAAAATATTGTTTTAAATTTTCCAACACAGATAGAAAAAGAGAGAGTACAGGAGATAAGAATAATTCCACAACAAAAAGCAACATTTTTCAAAATGGAGGTAGTGTATGAAGTAAAAGAACAGAGCGTGAATCTTAATCAGGATAATGTTTTAAGTATTGATATTGGTTTGTCCAATCTTGCTACTTGCTATGATGTTTCAAATAATAGGGCGTTCATAATGGACGGTAAAAAACTCAAATCAATTAACTATTATTGGAATAAGCAGAATGCAAAATTGCAAGGTATTAAAGATAAACAAAATATCAAAGGTTACACAAAACAGCAATTCCTTTTAAAAAGAAAAAGAGAGAATCGGGTTAAAGATGTAATGAGGAAAACAGCTAAATATATTCTTGATTACTGCATTGAACATGACATTGGAGCCATTGTAGTAGGACACAATAAAGGTTGGAAGCAGGAAGTAAATATGGGCAAAAGGAACAACCAAAATTTCGTACAGGTTCCTTTTGGGTTTCTACTGTCGATATTGGAGTCCAAATGTCAAGAATATGGGTTGCGATACCTTGAAACTCAAGAATCCCATACTTCTAAGTGTTCAGCGATTGACAATGAGCAAGTCAAACATCACGATGAATACTTAGGGAAAAGGGTAAAAAGAGGATTATTTAAAAGCAAAGATGGGTTTCTAATTAATGCAGATTTAAACGGAGCAATAAATATTGTTCGCAAGTCAAAAGTAACATCAATGGAGTTTACTCCTGAGATGATAAAGAGCATTGTGGCGTTCCCTAAACGAATAAGGGTTGCAAATGTGTAATCAAACTTCGTTTGAAGCCACGGGGCTTGCCCCGTGGAGTGTCACGCCAAATCTTATGGTTTCTTTGGATTGGACTATAAACAAGCAGAAGAAAGATTCG
>CAZVSU010000155.1:0-2773 GCA_964629645.1 uncultured bacterium
CCAGCAACGCGTCTTTACCAGCGTGTTGACGCTGAACTACCGAGGGATGAGGTAAGGAAGAAGAAAAACAATGGCCCGAAAATGGATTCAATCTCTGGACCTGGAAGTTGACGAAAGCAACGTCCCGACGATCGAGACGGCATTGAAGGCACTGCAGGCAATCATCGCCGCCGGACGATTGAAGGTGGATGCGTCGGGCGTGAACCTGACGGCGGATATTGTCGACGCCGACATGAATCAGGTCACCGGCGCGGCCCCAAGCTCGAAAAACCTGTTCGATGTTTGGACACAGTTGGCCACTCTATTGGGCGAAGCCGCCGATGCGCAGGCGGATGCTGGTGGCGAAGGCACGGCGTCGGCCAAGCTGCGGCGTTTGAGCACCGACTTGAGTACGTTGATCACGCGACTGGAGACGATCTCGAAGGCGGAGGATACGGCATACACAGCCGAGGATTCCGGTGTTCCTCCGGTTGCGGTTCGTAAAGACGCGCGCGGGCAGGCCGGTTCGGCGGCGGATGGCGACTACGCTCCGTTGCAGATCACGGCGAATGGCGATCTTCGAACGCGCGATGACGACGTGAATACGGCGATTGGCCACACGACGGACGCCAAGGCCGATGTGGATGGGGCGGGGAGTCTGATTGCTCAAATTCGCCGTGTTGGGTTTGAAGCGGACCGCGCAGCCGATTTGCTCGGGGTAAGTGATGACGCCGCCGCATATGGCGATGTTGATGGAACGTTGAAGGCCGCAATTCGCGGTCTTGCCGCCAGCCTTTATGCCGTGGGCGACGGAACGGGTGACAAGCCCGGCGTGCTGGTCGAAAAAGTGCGGGCCGTCCTTGGCGCGACCGATGACGCTGTGGTCGATGCAGGCGCAACGGGAAGCCTGTCGGCGAAGCTGCGACGATTGACAACCGAACTCGACACCGCCAACACTGCCCTCACCGCGATGCAGGCGGCCCTTGAATCCGGATTACCCGCATCCGCCGAGGACGCTACAGGGCACGACGCATACTCGTCGATTGTATCCGCACCCGCACGTACTTGCCATTATCTGCACGTAGCAGTCGGCGACAACGGTGCGGTTGTTAGTCTCGACGGTGGGACCACGGATCATTTTTATATTCCGGCCAATGTCGAGCGGATGTTTCCCGGACTCTCAATTCCAAGCGGTGCAGATATTCAAGCGAAGAATTTGTCCACTGGAAGCAACTACTCGAATCTTCGCGTCAGCGTCTGGTAGGTGAATCATGGGATTTGATAGAGTCAATGAAAAGCAGATCAAACTTGGCGACAATCTTGACTGCAAAGGCCAAGAATTAACCAATCTCACAGGCGTCCGCAAGAACGTCACCGAATATACCATTACAGGCGACGGTGATACAATCCCCGTGGGCAATGCTAATATTGTTCATGCTACAGCGACTGCGACCAATACTACAGCTAATTGGGACGTAACACTAGGTAATGGTTCTTATGACGGACAGCAATTAACTCTAATTCTAGAGGCTGTCGCAGTAGATACTGAATGGGCCATGTCAGGTATGACGCTTAGTATCGACATATCAATGTATACAATATGGGCAATAGAGGCGATTGACGATACTCTGCGTAGCCATGCTATATATCATTTGGTTTGGGACAGTACTACTTCAGAGTGGCAGAAACCCTTTGAGGGTGTTAAACGAATAGGCGCGGTCGCCAGCGGTGACTATGCCAATGCCGAAGGCGCATATACCACTGCGTCAGGCTCTGACTCTCATGCCGAAGGGTATAGTACAACTGCGTCAGGCGCTTACGGTAGCCATGCCGAAGGCGATAGCAGCGAGGCGACAGGTACGTCTGCTCATGCTGAAGGAATCGGCACTACGGCCTCGGGCTCTGGTTCTCACACAGAAGGCAATTCAACAACTGCGTCAGGCGACTACGGTAGCCACGCTGAGGGATATATTACAACTGCGTCAGGCAATGGGTCACATGCAGAAGGTAATTCCTCAATTGCTGACCATGACTACGAGTCAGCACATGGCAGGTCGTCAATCAGTACCTTTGGCGACGCCCAAAATAGCAAGACGCACTTTGAGAACAGAACAATTGACGCAACGCAAACGGTACTAAACAACGCATTCACAGTAGCAACCGATACCGTATATACTTTTGAAATATTGGTATCCGCTATCCGCCAAGACGTACGTGGCGAAATGGCTTCTTATAAGCTCCAAGGCTGCATATACAACAATGGCGGTACTGGAACTACTGCGATCAAAGGGACCGTAACTAAGACGGTTATCCACGAAGATAATGCCGCTTGGGACGTTACAGCCGAAGCTAATGACACCGACGACACGCTTGAAATCAAGGTCACTGGTGAAGCAGGAAAGACGATCCACTGGTCCGCAGCGTGCTATCTTTGCAAAGTTGCAGGCAGTCCTTAATAACCACCAGGAAATTGGAGAAGAAACCAGATGGCTTTCATCAATGTTAACAAAGACGATCAAGTAGTTCTTGACGACAATATCCGAGAATCCTTTGGCAGTGCGATTGCCGTTGCTGAAACTGCCTTAGCACGAGTACGTAAGATTGTCAATGACAACGGACGTAGCGAGGTTAACGCCGCTCTCGGAACCGAAGACGTGACTAAATTGGAAACGATTTACAACGCTTTTAAGACGGCTGTTGAGACTGGCAAAGGCGTCAGTCTTCCTGGCCTTCCTGCGTCATGATTCGCATGAACGCCAAGTTGGCCTTCTTCGATAGCGAGAAGGTGCGCCGC
>CAZVSU010000156.1:0-2716 GCA_964629645.1 uncultured bacterium
AAAAAACGTGACGATTATGTGTCCACAAAGTATGAGCGGTTACGTAAAGATTGACCAAGAGAATGCAATTTGGCAAGGCTCAATTGCTGAGATTTTTTATACAGCTGGTTCTGAGCGTTCCAAGAAGTATTTTGAGAAGTTAGAACTGATTCAAGATCGGTTTTACAATTATCAAGATCGTCTCTATGATATCTTTTACGACAGTTACTTGCAACGGATTAATGGGAATCCCAGAACTCCGATTGAACAACAGCTTGTTCAAATTAAGCAAGATATCGACAATGAATATCAATATAGAGGGAATCTTATTTATACTCTATTAGAAAATTACTTGAAAAATACAGCCACCCGTAAATTTAGAGGAAAATATTCGCTTCAAGAGGCTCTTGGTCTTATTAATAATATTATTGAAGATCTAAGGGAAAAACGAGGAACTTCAACTAGTTCCGATGCGAGTAATTATCCTCAAGCCAAAGTCTTTATGAGGCCTCCGTCAGAGTTTCCCGATGATATGAAGGATACTATATTATATACTCCTTCCTTTGAAACTTTTGGAGGAATTACAGTTCAGTCCACTAAAGTAGGAGGATCTGTGAGTCTATTAGGGATCAATGATCTTAAAGCATTCCGCCGTAGAATCCAGCATCAAATGAACAAGGTTGATTTAGATTCCGACAATATAACTAGAGAATATTATCGGTTTCATTATGAAATTATGATTTTAACCAAAATCAACCAAAAGTTATCGCATTTTAGGACTTTAGTCTATGATACACTTGTGGACTTAGGTGCTATTAAAGTGGATAATACTCATTATATTGTGCCAAGCGATCTCTCTGCCCAACTTCAGTCTGCGGTCTCAAAAATTTTCGATTTATATTTTGTCGGGCTTGACCATTATATGAAAATGATCTATTTATTCTGGTTAGCCGATAAACAATATTGGGTAAGGGAAGAATCGGCGGGAAAGATCATGGGAATTAACAGCTATTTTAAAGGCTATAATCTCTACGATGATCAGCCATTAAGTGCATCTTTAGTTAATGATATTTTAGATCTTCGAGATACTCACATGGAAAATCTAAATACAATCGTTAAACCTCCAAACTATAATGATGATATTGGGATCGACATGGATCTTTATGATAAGATCGATGAGTTATGGGAAGAAGTCTCGGATGATCAATTGTGGTATATTGCGGAAGTAATGAACGCGGTTGAAATGACTAAAACTGAAAAATTCCGACAAGGGTCGGTTATTAAAGGGAGAACCAATAGAGTTGAGAGAT
Organism: uncultured bacterium; assembly: GCA_964629645.1. Classification (GTDB taxonomy): domain Bacteria; phylum Chlamydiota; class Chlamydiia; order Chlamydiales; family SLFE01; genus JAAKFL01. The sequence continues at coordinate 1,290 of CAZVSU010000156.1, forward strand.
ATTGGTATTCTTCTTCCTATTTAGCGAAAATGCCCGACCAGCTCTATGAGCAAATGGTTAGTGAATATTTTGAAGATCTTCCATATAAAAGGAATAGATCAAAATTACATCGGGCTTTCGGTCGGCCATATCAATCTCAAATCAAGACGTTTATGTATGCTAGCACCACAATTTCTATAGATTTAGAAATGCGAGATACTCTGTTACTCCACGAAGTCTCCGAAAATTATCAGATTACTGATTACACGGGTAACACGTATAAAGGGTTCGAGGCGTACTTCCACAAATCGTTTACAATGTGGGAGCTGGCATCTCGTTCTCAACAAACCACTGGATCTCTGCTCTCTGCGTTTACTAATCCGCATATACAAGAGCTTGAAGATATTGAAATTAAGCTTGATGAGTACAATGGAATGTTTATACGAGGTGAGAAAGTATCTAAAAGTGCAGCTACGCGTGTATATAATACTCGAAAGGAACGGTATGAGAAGATTGTAAACAATGCAGATTGGTTAAATAAATATCAGAATACGAAATCAGCTCAACAATATGCAGATCTTAATACGAAGATCAATACCATTAAAACGAAATTGGATTCCTTAAGCCGATTCTTACGGGGTATGGAAGTTATGGATTCTCTTATGTATAAGATTATTGTTAAGCTTGAAGATATCAGTAAGTTCGAGGAATTTGTGGAGCTCGGAGGAATAGCAGCTTCATTGGAAAATATTCCCATTGATGAAATTACAAGTGATAGTAGTAAAGACGCTTGGGGAGATATTGCTCAATATATGGCAGATTATCTCGAAGCGGATCATGGAGAATACGAAGATAAAAAATGGCATAAAAATCTTCGCGAAAACTTAAAAGACTTATTTATTGCGTATGAGAATATTGTGTCTGGGAATATGCTTGATGATAGTAGTGTTATGCTTCAATATTACCAAGACCTCTTCAAGATGTTTGCTCAATTGAACAGCGAATCCAAGCTAATTACTGTGAAGTTCCAGAAAGCCAAAAAGCGAGGGCTTAAAGTAACACCGTTAGAGAGTGTTCAGATCCAACAGATTACGGGTGAAGATCCAATAGCGGAAACACCTTCTGCAAAAGGCTTTAGTGGAGAAGAAGCATCAGAACGCACAAGACAACCTACATCCGCACCTTCTTCCACACCCGCACCTTCTGAAGATTTGCAAAAAGAGTTAACGAAGATTAAAGGAATTGGCAATAAAACAGCGAGTAATATTATTGAACAATATCCCACACCTTCTGACCTCCAGCAAATATCGGAAGATGATTTTAACTCTTTAGCTCCTCGGTCGGATTGGGAAGCCTTCAAAGAGGTATTTGATATCGAAAGTCAACCTTATGATCAGAGACTTTTGTCTATTTCGGGTATTGGAAATGCTAGATCTGAAAAAATTATG
>CAZVSU010000157.1:0-2693 GCA_964629645.1 uncultured bacterium
AGCAGCGGATGCACCGCAACGAACGGGATCTCCGAGACGCTCGCCGCGAGTGGCAGGACGCGATCCAGACCGCTCGCCGCAATCGACAGGGCCTGGAAGATGGCGAGGGCCCCGAACAGATGGAAGGCCCCGACGCCATCATCGCCAAGGCCCGCAAGGCCCTGGCCGGCATGGGCAACATCCTGGCCTCCCAGGCCGGCAAAATCGGCGCCCAGGGAACCTTCATGGCCGGCAACGTCCTGGGCCTCCAGGCCGGCGGCGTGATGGACCGCGTGGCCATCGGCATCGACAAGATCGAACGCAACACCCGGCCGATCCGGGATGCGGAATGGCTGGCGTTTGAGTAGGCGTAGGAGGTGAGGAATCCACCATGCCCGCACTGACTGAAAAGATCGACTCCCGCGAGTGGACCACCGGCGATCGGCCGGCGGTGACCTTCCACTACCTGCTATCGGGCGTGGCCGACGATGTCTACGCCAAGACGCTCATGGAGAATTCGACGGCCGCGACCTACGAGGGTCTGGTCCGCGAGTCGATCCAGATGGAGCCGGTCTGGGTGGACACCGTCTCGGCCGACGGCCTCTGGGACTGCCGCGTCCGCTATGTTTCGCCCGAACGGAAGGACCCCGAGACCGGCGAGTCCAGCTTCGCCTTCGACACCGGCGGTGGCACACAGCACATCAGCCAGTCGATTCAGACCGTCCAGAGCTACGCACCGGCCGGCAAGACCGCGCCCGACTTCAAAGGGGCCGTCGGCGTCACGCACGACAGCGTCGAGGGCGTGGACATTACCGTGCCGGTCTACAACTTCACCGAGACGCACTACCTTCCCGGCAGCCATGTCACGATGGGCTATCGCGGCGACCTGTTTGGCCTGACCGGCAAGGTCAACAACGCGTCGTTCAAGGGCCTGGACGCCGGAGAGTGCCTCTTCCTCGGGGCCTCGGGCTCCAAGCGGGGCAGCGACGACTGGGAGATCACCTTCCGCTTCGCCGCCAGCCCGAACAAGACCGGCCTGACCATCGGCGACATCGTCAACATCGACAAGAAGGGCTGGGAGTACCTCTGGGTCCGCTACGCCGACGCCGAGGACCCCGCCGCCAAAGCCATCGTCAAGAAGCCCGTGGCCGTCTACATCGAGAAGGTCTACGAGGAGGGCGACTTCTCAGGCCTGGGAATCGGAACCTGACAGACAGGAGCATCCGCCGTGACACTTAAGAAGGTACAGCCCGGCGACCGAATGCGGATCTCGGCCGAGACGTTCAATGCCATGATCGACGCTGCCATGGCGCATCGCGGCGGCATGAAGATGGGGGAGGGCCGGTTGTCGGTGTCTCAGCCCAGCCGCGATGTGCTGCTGGTCAAGAACGTCGGCGATCAGGACATCAACCGCTTCGAGCCCGTCTACGTCGAATACTGGGCATCTTCGTCTTATCCGTTCGTTGTAAGCCCGGCCGACAACCTGGAAGACTGGCAGCGCCAACCGGCGTTGACTGCCCGCCGCTGGGCGCCCATGACCGGCTTCTCGGCCTCGTGGTTCGTCCCCGATCACGCCTGCGTGGCGATCGAGCCGATTGCAGTGGGGGAGCTGGGTCGCGTGCTTTACCGGGGCCTGACGCCCGTCTGGATCGACCCCGCAATGGCCACGGCCACAAATCACGCTTTGCCGTGCATCCGCCCGCGCGGGGCCGACTACCCGGGCCAGTGGATGCGTGCCTTCTGGGGCCCGGGCCGACTGGTCAAGGTCGACCCCGACACCGGCTGGGCCCTGGCCGAGATGGACCACTCGTCGCCGCGTGTGGAGCAGTTCGAGGTCCACCACGACAGCGGCTCCACCCCGACCGATCCCAAGCCCCGCGTGCTCTCTCACGAGCCGCCGGACTGGAGCCCCTCGTGGGGCCAGTTCTACACCGTGGCCTACCCCGTCCACCCCGAGACCGGCCTGGCCGACACCGACGTGGGATCGATGGCCGTGGCCCTGGGCACCTTCGGCGACCACTGGTACCCCAACTGCTTCGGCGGCGACCGCTTCTTCGCGACGCCCCAGTCCAACCTGGCTGAGCCGGGCTATGCCCCGCAGTGGCGGTCGCTGGAGCCGATGGCTGACGACCCGCTCGGGACGATCAAGATGTGGGCCCGGACCGACGCCACCGGCCTGCCGCTGGAGATCCCCCGCGGCTGGGCCCTGTGCGACAACCCCACCAGCCCGCACGACCTCTGGCCCTCGGACGGCCCCAAGCTCGACGGCCGCATCCCCATCGGCTACGACCCGAGCAGCTTCCCCTCGATGCTCGCTGCGACCCCGCTGCCCGTCCACCCCGACGACTACCAGCACGCCCACGACGTGCCGTCCGAGACCGTCTACGTCAACGAGGGCGACGGCTCCCACGGCAGCAAGACCATCCGCCAGCTCCCCCCAAGCCCCGCAACCGCCACCGCCTCAACCCTCCCGCCACACTGCACCGTCGCCTTCATCGTCCGGGTGGAGTAGAACTGCGGCCAGTACCAACACAGGACGTGCTTTCGGCTGGTGGCGAGCTTCTGTGCCGAGGGTGATCCGCGGGGAGTTGGAGGACGCCTCGGAGACCGGCTAGGGCCCAAGCCCCTCCAGCAGACGGTGCCTCGCTGCAAGGGGCACGGCAAGCTGCCAGAGCCCAAGCGGGGGATATCGGGGATGCTGCTGTTTCCGAAGG
>CAZVSU010000158.1:0-2658 GCA_964629645.1 uncultured bacterium
ACAAAGCCTGCCCGAATCGATTGGAAACCTCACAAACTTGATGGAACTGTACCTAAGCGATAACCAGCTACAAAGCCTGCCCGAATCGATTGGAAACCTCACAAACTTGACGAGACTGGTCCTAAGTCGTAACAAGCTACAAAGCCTGCCCGAATCGATTGGAAACCTCACAAACTTGACGGAACTGGACCTAAGGTGGAACAAACTCTTTTGGGTTGACCGACGAATTGACCGTCTTTTTGGATGGTCTAGACAATTTGAAAGGGTGATGAAACCTCTTGAAAACCTGCAATCGAGCAGCTACTGTACCTAGAAGGTAACCAGCTACAAAGCCTGCCCGAATCGATTAGATACCTCACAAACTTGACGACACTGGAACTAGAAAATAACCAGCTATGAGGTGGACGACAGCGGCATTCCCTCCATGCTGAAGAAGGGTATCCTCCAGCCAGCTTTCCAATCCTTGGAGCTTTCTTTTATAAGGAATCCACCCTCCCTGCTTCAAATATCTTTTAACAGTTTTTTCAGTGGTTCCCAGTTCCTGGGCGATACGCCTTTTTCCCCACCCAAGTTTTGCCAGATCCAGTATTTGATCCACAAATTCGGGCGATTTCATTATCTCCTCACTTGCTGGTTTGTTTAAATAAGGAAGAATTTTACCATTTTTCATGATCAATTCCTAAGTCAGGGGGGGTACTTTTCAATGTCGAAAGGGGGGTATTTTACACTGTCGCCCAACAAAAAAGATGCGTCACCGTTGGCGCTTCTGTTCACAATGAATCTCTATTTCAGGTTTTAATGAAGGCATGGCTTTAGCGGGAAAGGTATCTCTATACCGCCACAAGGTCTGTAGGAACATCGAATTCAAGGGGCTCTATTGGCTGAGAGTAGTCAGTCATATGTATAATTTTAAAGGCTCTTCGAAAATCATCATCTTTCGATAGCAACTGATCAAGCAGCCAAAGCCTCAAATCTCTTTGTGTTGTCAGATTCATCTTGGAGCCTTTGTTTCCCGTCTTTTCCCATTTCACGACAGCAGGGTGGGTCACGCCAAAGAGTTTGCCAAACTCAGTCTGAGTTAGCTCAAGCCAATTACGAACAAAGCGTATTTGATTTCCAGTAATGTCGGAGGGATGATGAGCAAGAGCTAATAGGACAATTTTCTGCAAGATATTGAGGTCAATATCTAGGGTCCAAACTCCGCGCAGCTCTATCATTGGAGCATTGCGCAGGATAATAGGAAATCCTAATCCTTCATAAACAACTTCTTTTTCAACTTTTTGTTTTTTCATCTTTTTAGCGCCTCCGCTCAATATAAAAGGCTGTTATAATCAAGAGGTCTCTTTCGTCATCAAATGATACGATGACTCTTAAATCCAACCCATCCACGGTTTGCCCCCTTACTGCATAGTTCCACGCATTAAAAGCCTCATCAAAGCAGTCTTTGCTTTTTTCATGCCTACCTGTTGTTAACACATGGATAATTTCAGGTAAGGTGATGTTTCTCTCATTTTTTCTCAGAACTGCATGAAAAGTATCTCGATATGCGCCCGAGGCAATACAGCTTTTGATACGTTCAATGAGATATTCAATCTTTTTCGGTCGTTTCGATGACAACGGGAGCAACCTGTCTTTTCTTTAAATGTAACTGAGTGACATTTATTTGTCAAAGATTGAGCTAGCTTTCCATAAAATCATCTTTTATGGTGGGGAGAAGATAATTTCTTGATCCTCACGTTACACTACCCCTTAATATCGTGGCATCCCTTAAATTCAAAGAGATAGCTAATGGCTTATACAGTGACAAAAGAGGACCCGAGATGGATGATAGTTAGTTGCCTTCGTCGAGAAGTTTTCCAAATAGCTCTCCCTGAGCGATTTGAAAAATGTGGACACCTTAAAAGATATGCCCCTTTTACAAAAAGGGAATCGTCTCTCAATCCTCCCCCTCAAAAAAAGAGAGTTCCGAAAAATCGTCCAAATGGCCGGCGCCAAGAAAAAAATTTAACCCCCCGCTTAGGGGGTCAAACTTTCCCTGTGCTTTACGAAGCCACAATCTGTCTTTATACCATCTTAATCTAACAACCTTACAATCGTGTTTCTGTTTTAGCCAGGAGTCAACTCGATGAACATAGAAACGAGTCAAAATCAATTCGCCGTTAACAACAGTCATCGGTTTGCCCTCGTGGGAGCGGGAGCTGCCGCAATAGGAGCCGTTTGTCTCATCTCAACCGGCTGCTCGGTCACCACTATCTCCTGTGTCGCTTTCGGTGCCCTCTCTCTTGTCGCACTCGCGTACTGCTCTTTACACGCCTACAGAAGACTAGGAGCGCTTGCAGCGTCAAAATCGAAGGCTTTTATTAATGAAACGCCGACAGACAACGAGAGCCCTATTAGTCGAATACCAAACGAAGACCTTGTCGCAATTTTGGAGCTTAATGAGAACTGTCGATTAGGAGAGGTTTCCCAAAGACTTCACGATTGTGATAAAATGGCAACGGAATCACAACAAAAACGACTAATCCCATTTATTCAGACCTATAATCTTGAGCAGAAAAAAGAGGACGAAACAACCTGGGGGTATATGCGTCGGTGCATAGCCGCCATTCACAAGGAACAAAACAGGATATTAGACGAAGACCTCTCTCTCGAAGGTCT
>CAZVSU010000159.1:0-2633 GCA_964629645.1 uncultured bacterium
CCCCCCGCGAACCTTTATGATTATACCGCACCTTGATCAACGCCTCAAAACTCTCCGCCGGCTCATCCACCAGCCAGTTAACCCCGCTCGCCCTCAACTTGCGATGCATCAGCTCCCCCTTACACCCAAGCCGCACCTTATTTTCCGTAGCATCCAGATCTACCACATACGCCGGCTCACCAAGCGCAATCCCCAGCCCACGCCGCTGCCCGATAGTAAACTTATGCACCCCCTGGTGACTGCCCAGCACCTTACCCTCGCAATCAACCACCGCACCCTCACGCACCAGCTCCGGGCATCTCTCCTCCAGCTTGGCCGCATAATCATTATCAGGAATAAAACATATCTCCTGCGAATCCGGCTTATCTTCGATCCCCAACTCCAGCTCTCCGGCGATCTGGCGAATCTCATCCTTATCCCGATCCCCCACCGGCAAAAGCAAATGATCAAAAATCCCCCGCTCAACCATCGCCAGCGCATACGATTGATCCTTCGCCGCATTTTTCGACTTATAAAGATAATGCTCCCCATCGATTTCCACCACCCGGCAATAATGCCCCGTCGCGATCCCCTCAAGCCCCAAATCCTTCGCAAACTCATACAAGCCCGCAAACTTGATGTTCCGATTACAAAACACGCACGGATTCGGCGTCCGCCCTGCCTTATATTCCCCCGCAAAATAATCCAGCACCTTCTCAAACCTCTCACGCCAGTCCAGCACATGCAGCTTTAACCCAAGCCGATCGGCCACCGCTACCGCATCATCTTTCGCCTGGCCCGCACCATCATGCGTAACCATAAACGCACCTTCGCAGTAAACCCCCGCCCGCTTCAAAAGCGCAGCCGCCACCGAAGAATCCACCCCCCCGCTCATCGCTATAAGTACCTTATCCATAGCCGCCCATTCTACCACATCCCCCAGAAAACTCAATCCCAGAAAAGCTTAATCAACCCAGCAATGAGATAGGAATCTCACGAGAGCCGTGCGGCGGGAGCCGCAGAATCAAATCACATCGTAGGGGCTGCTCTCGCGAGCAGCCTGAAAATATAACCCCAATCCCGACAGCGCAGAGCGCAAGCGACCCGAATAAAATCACATCTTGGTAAATACGTAAACCCCAACAACTCAAAGATTTGTCATGCCTGCGAAGGCAGGCATCCAGAAACGCCAAATCAACATCCATCCCGACAACCCCCCACCAAACTGTCATTCCGAGCGAGCGATAGCGACGAGGAATCTCATCCTTAAAGTTGGCAAGGATGCGATAAAAGACAATCGTGTTTTACCCATGCTATTTATTCCGACTCGACTTATCTTTTACTTTTCCTATATCGCAATGCCAACCCTCCCAGGCCAAGCAGCAAAACACTGCACGGCTCGGGGATCGCTGTAATGGTCGCCGTGGCATCATGGCTATATATATCTACCGTCCATATATCCGAAGAACCGAACCACCTTCCGCTAAGCAGCCCCGTCCCCAGTATCGTCTGTCCATCGACATCCCAGGTAAGACCATCACTCAAAATAAACTCCTCTGCCGAAAATATAACCTTACTCGCTTCATCGACATAAAGCTCATTCACGTTTCCTCCGGTAATATTTACCGTACTGGTATCGTAGGCGCGAAGCCAGTCCACGTGCCCGCCAGAGATATTCAAAGAACTGTTTTGGCTGGCACCAAGCGAACTATACACGCTTCCGCCAGAAATGTTTACCGTACTAATGTCGCGAACGCCGAGCGAGTCAACACTCCCGTCTGACATGTTCACAGTGCTGTTGTCACGGGCATCGAGGTAACTGTTTAACCAACCGCCGGAGATGTTCACCTTGCTGGTATCGTAAGCGTTGAAACTGTTCACGATGGTACCGCCGGAGATGTTGACTGTACTTGTGTGGCTGGCACTGGACGAAATGTTACCCTGCAACCACCCGCCAGAGATATTGACAGTACTGTCATCATTTGCCCCGAGTAGTCCCACAGTGCCGCCGGAGACGTTCACAATGCTGCTGTTGTAAGAGTAAACATCGCCCACAATTCCACCGGCTAATATCCTCGCAAGGCTATAGTCATACAACCGCCCCTTGGAATAGCGAGTTGTAACATCCTTCTCTTGGCTGCCCGTCAGGGTAAAATCCTCGGCCCCAGCCGGAACTGTCATTGCTGCAACCACTGCGACCGCCAATATGATTGTTAATTTCCCGTTCTTCATCTCTCTTCTCCTCTAAATAAAAAAGTTCTCTACTCCCTGAAACCCCATAACAGATGGTTCCATTCAATGTGGTGGTATTATAACCACAATTATTTGAATTATCAATTTTAAAATAAAACAAAACTCTGAAAAAATCTGCACACCTGCTTGCATGTAGGGGCTGTTCGCGAGCAGCCCGCATAAAAGCTCAATCGCGGCAGCGATGAGATAAAAATCCGTGTCATCAGCGAAATCAGCGTCAAAATAAATACTCTTTAAAATCAGGGTCTAACGTTTTCGTGCATTTAAAATTTGGCAATTCTGATTTGTTTAGAATTTAGAAATTAGTATTAGTATTTAAAAAAAACAGCGGCATCTGCGCAATCAGCGTCTAATTATTTCATCTTTTTCAAATCTGTGAAAATCTGAGTTAATCTGTGGCA
>CAZVSU010000160.1:0-2612 GCA_964629645.1 uncultured bacterium
ACCGGGTAGATAAAGCCTTTCTGCAATCCGATGCGAGACGTGACGCCCAAGTTGACGCCGATCTCTCCGTAAGCGAGCGAGCGGACAATGTAGCGCCCCCATCCGGTCAAGAGACCGTAGGTGTATCCCCACTCCCATTCATTTGTCTGGAGGCTGAAAGAGCCGCCCCCTTTTATCTCGAGGCAATTCCAGCAGTCCAAAAAACCGTTTAAACTAAAGTCCAGGCTGTCAAAATTTTCCTCATGAAAAAAAGGATTGTCGTTCCAGAAAAGACCCAGTTTTGTGTATCCAATTCCCGCATTGACTCCACTGCCTCGACTGAACAGACGGGTGCCGCTGATAATGAAATTGCCTTCTCCATACCCGACGCGACTGCCCGTGAAAGGAGGCGTGTCAACCGAAGCGGGGAAAATAGAGTCGTAGTCGGCATTGACCTGCCAAAAAAATGAGACGGGCAGCGACTCGGCATCATCATCGATCCAGGCAATGCTGTCATCTGCGTCGAAAGAGGGGGTCCCTCCAAAGGTTCCCTCCTGAGACAAAAGCGTACTCTGTAGGATCATTGAGCAAAGGAGTGTGAGAAGCGCAGTCCGCATAGTCGATCCTTAATGTTTAAATGAAAAAAAATAAGGTTTTGCACCATCATTTGTCAAGGAATGGCTTGTTCTTTACATCCGAACGCCCTATCTTCAAAGACTATGATCTGGAGTGACCGAAAATGTCTGTGGCTGCTTTTTTCAAGCCTGTTCGCCCTATTGCTTGAACTTCTTTCGCTGCTCGGTATCACTCTTCCCGATACAATTGCCCTCCCTTTTTATCTTCTTGTCATCTTTGGGATCGGTTACCACACGATTTGGGAGGGTCTCAAAGCGCTTTTTGCCCTTAACGTCAAAAGCATCAATCTTTTGATGTTGATTGCCGTTTGCGGCGCTTTTTATCTTGGCAAGTATGAAGAAGCGGCCGTTGTGATTGTCCTCTACACGCTCGCTGAAAAACTTGAGGATCTCGGAATCAAAAAAAGCCGGTCGGCCCTTGAGCATCTCGCCCGGCGCATGCCGCAAACCGTTAAGGTCAGTGGTAAGGGGATGCAGCCGCTGTCACAAATCAAGGTTGGGGATGTGATCGAGGCTAAGCCGGGGTCCATGCTTCCGGTCGATGGCCGCGTGTTGAGCGGAATGTCGACGGTGGACGAGTCGACGATCACCGGCGAACCGATCCCCAAAGACAAAACGCCGGGCGAGTCTATTTATTCGGGAACGCTTAATCTACAGGGATATTTGGAAGTAGAAGTGACCACCCTCCCGAAAGACTCCACACTTGCTAAAATTCAGCAGCTAACCTTCGAAGCGGCACAAACTAAAGCAGAAACCCAAAAGTTTATCGAATCGTTCGCCCAAATTTACACCCCTCTGATCATGCTCCTTGCCATAGGAGTAACGGCCGTTCCGGTTTTGTTTTTCGGCGCTGAGTTTGACTCGTGGTTTTTGGAGTCGCTCACGCTTCTCGTCATCGCGTGCCCTTGCGCCCTCGTGATCTCAACCCCTATTTCTGTTTATTCTGCGGTTGGCAATGCCTCTTCACAAGGTGTACTCATCAAGGGTGGGCGCTATCTCGAGGCGCTCGGTCGAGTGAAGGCGATTGCCTTCGACAAAACAAAGACATTAACCGTTGGAAAGCCCTGTGTGACCGATGTCGTCGCTTTCGGGAAGAACACAAAAGATGACGTCTTGGCATGCGCAGCGGGGATCGAACAGTTTTCGGAGCATCCTTTATCGGACAGTATTTTGAATGCGGCCAAAGAGAAGCAGCTGACGCCCCACCGCGTACGCGACTTTCAAAGCGTGATGGGCAAAGGGGTCAAAGCCCACTGCACGGTTTGCGACAGCGGCCACCGCTGCATCGGCAAGCTGCAGTTTGTGCTCGAAGAGCATGACGTGCCCCAAAACGTTCTCGAGGAGATCGACGCTCTTCAAAAAGAGGGAAAAACGGTGATCTGCATCAGCAGCCATCAAGACGTCATCGGCTTGATTGCTCTTGCGGATACTCCACGAAGCGATAGCTTGGGCCTGATTCAGGAGTTGAGGGCAATGGGTATCGACTCTGCGATGCTGACGGGCGATCACCAGACTGTCGCGGAGGCGGTAGGAAAAGAGCTTGGCATTTCTTTCATCTATGCCGATCTTCTTCCCGAAGGTAAAGTGGATCGAATTGCTGAGCTTCAAAAAAAATATGGGGTCACCGGCATGGTGGGAGACGGCGTCAATGACTCTCCTGCCCTGGCGGCCTCAAGTGTCGGCATATCGATGAACTCTCTCGGAAGCGACGCGGCATTGGAATCGGCCGATGTGGTGCTGTTAAGCGATCAGCTCGCCTTGATCCCTTCGATGATCCGCTTAGGCAGAAGGGCAAACCGCATCATACGAACCAATATCTTTTTCGCCGTTGTTGTTAAGCTCATCTTCGTGTCATTGGCTCTTATGGGGCAAAGCCACCTCGCTTTGGCAATTTTTGCCGACGTCGGGGTGACAATTCTTGTGATTATGAACGGACTTCGGCTTCTAGTACTTAGTTAACAAAGTTTTTCTACAAATTCGAATTCTAAGCCGCCGGGA
>CAZVSU010000161.1:0-2587 GCA_964629645.1 uncultured bacterium
TTATACCAGGTTTACTTAACTTAACCACACCTAAAAAACTGTCCAGTTTTTGGGGTCCACGTCACTTTTTTAGAAGGTCGGCCTCCTCCCGTTTCGGTCGGATATAACAACTAAGGCGGCCTATAGAAGGCGAGACGTTAGAGGTTGCCACACCCTTGCATTTAAGAGCGGTATTGAAGAAAAAAAGAAGGTGACCATTCAGCCTCCTTCGCCTACATTTGCCCAGGAGAGGACTCGAACCTCCACACCTTGCGGCACCAGAACCTAAATCTGGCGTGTCTACCAATTCCACCACCTGGGCGAGAAAGTTATTTTAGTCTTAACCAAGATATCTGGTCAAGAAAAACTAAACTCTGTATTCTTGCCACATGAAACATTCTGTTGCCGCCCTCGTTTTTAGCCCGGACAATCAGAAAATCTTGACGGTGAAAAGGCGTGACGTGTCTGTTTGGGTCATACCGGGAGGCGCTGTCGATCCCGGTGAAACGCCAGAGGAAGCCGTTGTGAGAGAGGTCAAAGAGGAGACCGGCCTTAACGTCGAAATCAAAAGAAAAGTAGGCATCTACACGCCTAAAAGATTCATTTCCACGATCACCCATACATTCGAATGTGTGTCGACTGGAGGCAACTTAACAAACACGGATGAGGCAAGAGATGTCGGCTTTTTTGCCGTTGACGCCCTTCCCCAACTTTTTTTTTTCATACACGAGATATGGATTCATGAAGCCCTTGAGCAAAGACCGGACATGATCGAGCGGGATTTAATAGAACTTTCATGGATAAACGCTATCCGTTATATCCTCCGCCACCCCATCCACAGCTTTCGCTTCTTTTTAGCAAAAGTGGTCGGGCTATCCATCAATTCATGACTCAATTTTCCCATATCCCGCGATGTAATGAATCATCCGAGGATTATGTCAGTTCAGTTTTGAATATCGTGATCGCCACTTCATTCAATTGCAAGATCATATTACCATTAATTGCCGCGCTGCGGGCTTCTTCGTTTATCATCATCAATGGATGACGCTCTATCGCATGCTGCACTTTCTCACTCAGCAGAGAAATTGCGCTTATGGAAAGTCCATAGGCTTCCCAATCGACAGACGTCAAAAGTTCTTTGGCAATTTTCTTAACAACGTTTTTCTCCAAAACTTTCAGACTGACCTCGATGAGACCTTTGGAGGCGGCTGCCTGTGCCGGCAAGCCCGCAACGTAAAACTTCTTAGTGGCAAGATTGACCATGCGACTCACGGTGCCGCTCCATATATTGTTTAAGCCGTCCCAAAACCGAATATCTTCGTGGAATGCTTCTCCATATTGTGACTTAAGCAATTTTGTGTAGGATGGCCGATATGTAAAAATTTCGAGATCGGCGACACGCTCTGCAAATTCGAGATAGAAAGCATTTAATTCAGGATCTTTTTCAGAATCTGCTTTTTGCCTGAAAACGGAAAAAGACTCCATAAAAGCTTTCCGGTGATTCGAAGGGATATTGGAGACGATAAGCGCGTGGTAGAAATCGTGATAGAAAAAGTCATAGGACAAAGAGCACGTAAAACTATCTGCAGTTTTTGGCAAATCAACCCCAGGAAAAGGAAGACCCATATCACGCGTATCATCGAATGCGTTTTGTGCGATTTCTTCAAGCGTCGAGGCGCCGATCACGGGAACAATAGAAAGCGCTCCATCTTCAGAACCAAACAGATCGATAAACGTCTGCATCATTGCAAACGAAGGGACCATCCGAAACACCCTTCCCTCAATCTCGACCCGGTTAAACACATTGATCGAGGGTCCGGTCATAATCTCTTGACTGATTGAGGACTTGCCTGCTAAGCCGTCATTCACCTGATTGATCATCGTTTCCACAATGGAATCCGTTAGAGGAGAGGAGTCTTCGGCACTCAGGTCCGGCAGAATGAAGAATTTCTGCTCCGATTGCGGATAGGTTTTGAGTTTAGCGAGAAACGCCTCACACCTATCGTCGCTTAAATACGGCTCTTGAAGACTGAAAGTTTTTGTCAGCAATCCGTTTTTTGTGGGCCAAAAAGTGCTTTTGACAAGTTCAAAATCTCGATCAATGGAACGTATTTCGATTTCTGTCGTTTCATGGTGCTGGCATACAGCCCAAAAGAAAAGAGTTGTCGTGAACTGACTGACTGTGATGAGCTTTTCATAATAGGCAAATAGAGCTCGGAAAGGGAGTTCGTCTAACTCGGAAAAGATGACAGACGTCCAATCTCCGTTTTTTAAGCCCTCAAGGTAATCGTGTATGCATGGATCATCAACGCGATATTTTGACAAAAGAGCATCAACGTTATCGAGGTTGCGAGTCATACGCTGAAAATCGGCGTGCTCAAGAGCTCTGGGCGTGTTCAATTGCTTGATAAATGAGGACAGGTTTTGGAATGGATTATTTTGAATGGGAAACACAAGAACCACCTTTATTTTGTTAGAAACAGTTGGAATTTACACTTTTTGTGTTAAGATTGTATAAATTGAAATAATTGTAACGTAAAGCACAGGGAAAGTTTGTAAACGGTCACGGGGTTGAAGATTGAAATTGAAATTTGACCTCAAGTTTTCT
>CAZVSU010000162.1:0-2552 GCA_964629645.1 uncultured bacterium
AAGCAGCCGGCAAAGATAATTGTCGCCGACCGGCAAAAATAATTGACGTTATACAACGACGCTCCAATCGTGACCAAAGCCCTCGATTTAGGCTGGGATGCTGTGGGCCAATATTCGTTAAAAGAAAGGAATTTTCCATTGCTTCAGAAGACCCTGTACAATCCCCTGCCGGGCACATATGGCCTCGATCATATCCTGATCCCCGATAATCCCTTAGAGTTGATCGAAAACATTTTGGAACTCGTTTGTCTTCTCGAAAACTAATTCCTTGTCTTCTAAAGCTTCCTGTCACCGATTCAGGGGTTAAACTCTCGTAAACATAGTAAGGAGTTTTGTTCCGTGTGTCATAAACCGAACAATAGCCCACCCCTTCTAACTCAATGCAAGGCTTAGGAAGACAAAAGTTTGATGATTCAAGATTTTGAAAATTGAGAAGGGAAAAAGCACAACTCAGCGCTAAGGTTCCATGTATAACCCTATTTCTAAATTTCCAAAAAAACTTTCGAATAATCTGATCCATAAATCGGTGCATCGCTTCCACAAGAAAATGAACTAATTTCTGAAGATCAGGATGCATTATTTCCATAAGGTTCAAAAAGTTCAAAATTTAAGATTGATTCCCCTTTTCTTCATCAATCTCTTAACTTTCTCATCAAATTTTCTGTCGCTATAGAGAATCACATCGCAAGCTTGGCCCGCTGCGAACTCAATTCCTTGACTATAAGCTCCTAAGCTCACACCTTTTGGAACAATAGCCTTTGTTTCAATCCACTCAGCGAGCTGTTTATTTCTTCCTGCGTCAACTTTCTGTGCCCCCCCCTCACCTTTCACATATTCTGAAAATCGAGAGGTAATGAATGCCGCAGCATTGCCGACCCACCTTAACATTGAATAGGACTTAAAGTCCTCATAAGCAAGTAGAAAAGCATTTCGATTCTTAGCACTATAGGACGAAAGAATCGCCTTATCGGCTTGAGATATAGGAAGGGGTTTGACCTCGTCGACAATCCCCTCACTTCTTGGAATGTTGTAATATTTCCACTTTGAAATCACATAAGCTACAGGATTTCTGACTGATTCCTTGCATCTGAAGGTCTGATAATCATCAATAGCGGATTTCATAGCCTCTTGGTTTTTTTTCGTCAGGCAGCACAAGACTCTTAGGTCTTTCTTTGAAAGCACAACATCATGGAAGACATTGGATGAAATCATCGAAAATGATTGAGATGGAACGTTGTCGCTGGCTTGTCCATCGTTATCGTTCCTCTTCTTAAGAGGAACTTTCTTCTCTTTCCTGACATTTTCATGACAAAAAGATTCCATAAGAGATTCTTTTGGCTGTCTGATCACGACATTTTCAAACCATTTTTCAAAGATTAATCCCATCTCCAATAGCCGATCAATAGCCCTGTAGACAGTTCTTTCTGAGATCTTTAGAAGTTTGGCTATACCTGCTTTTGATTGGTAATACTTTCCCTCAAAGCGTCGATTTCCATCTAAGATCAGATGCAACACTTTTTTTTCACTCGGTGTCAGAGATAAGACGAGTTCATCGTCACTCGAAAAAGCAAAGGCTTGTGATGCCGTGCTCATAATTACCCTCCATTTTTGGAGGCTGAAGAAATCTATCCTTTTAAGCGTGTGTTGATTAACGAAAAATATTTTAGACAAAAATATTCCGTCACCAAAACTTGCCATAAAATTTCTGGTTAGATATTCTCAGGATAGAAACGAGAATAAATCCTGTTTGGAGATTTATGTTTTGAACCCAAGTGAGCGTCAACTCTACTTGGGTTTCTCTTTTCTAGCCTTTTTCAGCCTGTTTCAATTCTTGTTTACTTCTTCTTGAGCGCACTCCCCTATGCGTAAAAATCTATAAAATTGCACTTTGGCCGAATATTAAAAAAACATTGCTTGGTTTGTCAAGCTTAAAGTCATTTATTTTCAATGGTATGCGACAGAATGTGAACAAGTGCGACAGAATGTGAACAAGTGCGACAGAATGTGAACACGATATTATTATACGGCTGTGAATATCGTCATATGTGAATATGATAATACGAAGTAAGTCGTATTCCGGTATTATCGGATTATGAGAATCCGATAATACCGTCTTACAGGATTGAATACTGATAAGAAGACATCGTTTTTTGTATTGTTAGAATATTTGCGCGCTAAAATACCATATTCCGTGAATACGGGAATATCATATGTAGTGAATATAGTATTACGAGACTACAGTAATATGGGAATACCTAAATATCGTATTACAATATTACGATGTTTGAGTAATACGTGAATATGGTAATATCTGAATACCAGAACCCTGTATTCTGGGAATACGGTAATATCGTAACCGCGTCTTATGTGACTACGGTAATACCAGAATATATGAATATCGCAAGATCGTAATATGAATTCTGAATTTGCGAGTCGTTGTTGATGATATTCGGTTCGAGTGCTTCTTGTAATATAATAATATCGTCATATCGTATTCTGATAATACGAGGTTTTTGATTAGTAAAATTTTTTCAGCGTAATGTGAACAGCGC
>CAZVSU010000163.1:0-2531 GCA_964629645.1 uncultured bacterium
CGCTGCCCATCGGTGCATAGCCCAACTCCGGTCGGCTTTCGATGTAGAAGAGGAACAGCAGCCGGTACATGTACCGAAGGCATTCGAGCGTGAGCTGGTCGGCGTCGGTTTTGCCTTTGAACACGCCTTCGCGCTGCTCTTTGCGCCAATGGATCGCCTCGTTGCCGAGCAGCTCGATCGACTTGCGCAGCGCGTATTTGAGATCGCCGCTCACCTCATAGGCGTGCTTGTGGCTGTTCTCATCCAGCTCATCCAGCAACGGCGTCCCGCCGCCGGTGGGGCAGGTGTGCTCGCGGTGCAGCAGCGTGGCCGCCGCCAACAGCGCATCGGGGTTGTTCTCACCCAGGAGCGTGTCGAGCTCAAAGCGCAGCAGCCGTGAGGCGGCCCACTTCTGGCGATCGATCAGCAGCAACTGGTCGCGACTCACCGCCAACACCCAGCGCGGCGGGATCTCCTGGCCGAACACCCGCTCGGAGATCAGCTCCTCCCAGGTTTCACTGCCCTGGCCTTGGTTATCGGTGAGCACCGTGCCCAGGGAAGGATCATCGATCTGACACCCCCAGCTGGTGGCGATGGTGAGCTCCAGCGGATCCGCCGGTTCATCGCTGGCATTGAGGCACTCCACCACCCACAGCCAGGGTTCGCCTTTGGCGTTGCTCACCTCGCCCAGGAGCGGGATCTGATACGGCTCACCCCCGATCAGCACGGGCTCCGCCCGCGGGGTGAAGGAGTATCCGAGGGCTTCGCATAGCGGTTGGAAGAACAGCTCCCGCTGCAGCCGCAGCCGCTCAGCTGGATCGCCGCTGATCCCCAGCTCGGCTTCCCGCAGCTTCTGCCAGGGTTTGCGCAGGGCCTTGAACTTCTGCTCGGGGGTGCTGATGTCTGCCGTGTGATCGGCTTCCAACTGCGCCTTCGCTTCCTCTGCCCAGCGCTCGCGCACCTTTTTGATGTCGCCCGTGAGCACGCTCTCGAGGTAATGAGCGGAATAGAACTCGTTGGCGTTGCTGATGCCAGGTAATGCCATCGATCAAGCCTCCCGGTGCAACACAGCCACCAACTTCAGGTAGGGAGCGGGTTCGATCGTCATCACGTCTTGGATAAAGCGTTCGTGGTCGTGGAAGCGGCGCTCGATCGCGTTCTGTTTGTCCTGGCGGATCTTGTCCTTGATCTCCTGGCGGCGCTGGTCGGCCGCGTAGGCCAGCTCCAGCTGCTCCACCTGGCGGCCTCGTAGACGCCGGAGCCGCTCTCGCTGGGCCTCCAGTTCGGGCTGCATTCGCTCAGTCCAGCGGTCACGGCAATTGAGCAGGTAGTGCACCGCGGCATCCACCGCCACTTGGCGTTGCTGCTTGAGCGAGTCGGGGATCGGCGCATTGCTATTGGCGTAGGCCTTGCGGCCGAGCTGCAACCGTTCAGCCACCGACTCGAACGGCTCCACCGCCGCCACTTTCAGGCCGGTGCCTTGGAAGTGCACCGCCACCCACTCCTGCACCACAGGCATCCCCTTTTGATTGGGGATCGTTCCCTGCAACACCATCACCACCTCTGCGGGATCAAGCCCATCGCTGAGTTGCAACACCGGTGCGCAGTGGCGCGGGAAGGTGATCTGCCCCCGATCGGCCAGCCAATCCACCAACGGGTGCAGATCCCAGAGATATTCCAATTCGGGGCGAGCACTGTCTTGCCGGCGGGCTTTCTCCAGGGCGCGTTGCAGCGCCGCCGGTTCAGTGGAGAGCACCAGGCGCTGACCGCGTTCGGGCCTCAGCTCTTTGGGATAGCGCTCGTAGCGGCGTTGCAGATCGGGCGGCGGCGTGATCTCCAGCTGCTCTTGATCGTCGAGTGCCCGCAGATCGAGCTTTTCGCCTCGGCGCTCCATCCGCTCCCCCTCGGCCTGCAGCGCCTGCTCCACGTAGCTCCAGAGGCTGGGAAAGAGGCTGTAAGGCCGGCGTTGCTCCACTGTGACCGGAGCTTCTGCACTGGCGTCGGCGTTTTCATCACCAGCCGCTGCACCAAACATTTCTTCGAACAGGTTGAACGCACTGCTCTGCTCCAGGAACGGTTTGGCATTGGCGTCCATTTGCTCTTCCAGGGCCACGGCGCCGCCGGCTTCCAGTGCTTTGCCGATCACGTCTTCCTCGGCCTGGGCGTCGTACTGGCGCAGGAAGACCGAGGGGTCACCAATGTTCTTCTGGGCCTGATCGTCTTTGCGGATCAACACCCGCAGGATCTTCTCCGCATCGCCCATGCCCTCGCTGCGCGATTGGGTGAGCAAGTAGCGGATCTGGGGTTGCTGCGGCTGGCCGTAGCGATCGATGCGGCCATTGCGCTGCTGCAGCGTCATCAACGACCAGGGGATGTCGAAGTGCACCAGCCGGTGGCTGAGGTAGTGCAGGTTCAAACCTTCTGAAGCCACTTCGGTGGCCACGAGGATCCGCACCGCTTCTTTCTCCTGGGCGAACTGCTCCACCACAGCGGTCTGCTCCACATCCGGCATGGGAATCGGGTCGTCCAGGACGATGTTCCAGTAGCCGGTT